>DGAD01000016.1:0-52665 GCA_002382805.1 Clostridiales bacterium UBA4039 | reverse complement strand
TACATCTGTAATCGCTGTTTTGTCAAGGTTTTATTTATATATCAACATTTCATTTTTGCTTTCATATCATACATCATCGTATCGACACAATGAAAAAACTCCCCAAAGTTTTCACCTCTTGCATACGTCGTATGTGGATAGAGCTCGTGTCCTAAAGCTACACTAAACGGATATTCACATTTCAGATTTACTTCATCAACCAATTGGTAAAAGTGCCTTTTGGCGTTTATAAAGCGCTCTTGATCAATGTCAGTCAACAAGCAGGCAAACTCATCTCCACCTAAACGATAACAAGACCCCATATCACCAAAGGCTATCACCAGGCATTCATAACAGGCTATAATGGCCGCATCACCCATGGTGTGCCCATATGTATCATTAATGATTTTTAACTGATTAATATCGGCAAGAACCAGTCGAAAATTGTCTGTATTTTCTTTTAGCAAAAGCCTATCCAACTCTTTTTCATAGGCTGCTCGATTTTTCGCTTTTGTTAAGGCATCTTGATATGCCATTTGTTCAAGATAATTCGCCTCATTTTGTATTATAAGAAGATTCTTGACATATAGAACGGTCTCAATAAATTGAAAGGTCAAAAACAAAGCAAATCCAATTTTGTTGTATTTCATGATTTTATCAAAATCCTGACTAAAGAAAAAAACAATTTCAATAAAACCCGTTATTAATAGAACACTATAATACAAAAAATATTTTTTTGCGACATGACTGCGTCTAACAAAGCCCTCAAATACCAGCGTCAGACCAACCCATATAATAGTCACTCCCATCACTCCATTGACCACTAAAGCTGATTGTATAAACGGCACAATTCCCAGCATTTGAAGAACTAACGTCCCCCAGAACAGGATATGGAAAAATCGAACAAATCGGTCAATCGCTTTTTTATATGCACTTAAAACTGCGACTTCAAGGTAGCGAATCAACGCCAACGGGAACAGGGTAATCATCAAGTAACTAATCCCTCCAAGAATAAATCGGTTGCCTGTAACCCACTGCAAAATACGCATTTCCGATATCATCCATATACTCGTTCCAATGGAAAATCCCCCTAGGTAAAATAAACGCTGGTCCCCTAAGTTCTTTAAAAAAAAGGAAGCCACAATAACAATAATCCCTATAAGCATCATAAATCCTGCTACAATAAGTCCAATCAAATGTTTATCCATAACCGCAAATACCAATGCATCTCCGGTTCCGTAACGCACTTCATTGATGACACCTTGGAACACATTCACCTGACTATAATACTCAAGTCTAAGTTGTTGCCCTTGTGCATCTACTGGAAGTGTAATCAAATGCCACATGCTGACTTCCGGATAGGTTAGCAGCCCTTCACGGACACGTTTGTTCTCAAAAATAACCTCATCATTGATATACACTGTAATATCTTGCATCGAAGCTCTAATTAAAAGGGACTGCCCCTGCCCCAAGTCTTTTGGAAGCCTTGTGGATGCTGTAAATAAGGCACTGCGCTCATCTTTTGCAAAACGATAGGGCAATTTTACATCCTCATAGGTTATATGTTGTGTAGATACCGTCCATGGTGTATTCAATTCATATACAGGTTTATCCACCAAAAACAGCGTTTTCTCCGGAGAAAAAAACGCTAAAATAACGATGACACCAATGATCATAATCGTTACAATATAAACCTTACTCACATCAAATTGCTTTCGAAGCCTCTCTAGCATAATTGCTTTCTCCTATTCATCATGAATATTAAGAAAACCATTACCAAACACCATATGTGATTCCATTACATTAATTAAAGCTTTTGGATCAATATCGCTAACAATGCGTTTGAGCGCTCCAAGTTGGCCGATACTTATGACCGTATATAGCACATAAGTGTTTTTCTTGGTATATGAACCCATCCCTTTAATAAGTGTGCATCCACGTCGCATCTCACGGTTAATTGCTTTTGATACGGCATGTTCTTGGCTGGTAATAATAAACACAGTCCTTTTATAGTTTAATCCTTCCATCAAGTACTTAATCGTCGTTGACGTAACATACATTGCAACTAACGTTGTGATTGCAATATCAATTCCAAAAAAAATGGCCGATAAACTAATAATAATAATGTTAAATCCAAAGCCCACGGAAGCAATACTGTACATATACCGCTTATGGACAATTTTTGCAATAATGTCATTACCGCCTGTAGAACCTTCTGACTTAAAAACAAGGGCAAACCCCACTCCATTTAAGATACCACCTAGAAGTAGGGTTGTTAGCATCTGGTCCGAATGAAACGACACTCCTTTTGTCAATGTCAGACAAAGAGAGAGCGACATCATCCCAACCAAGCTGTAAAAAATATATTCACGATTAATCAGCTTATACCCAAGAATGAAAATAGGAATATTCAAAAGAATGATACTCAGTGAAATGTCAAATCCTAATGAAAGATTTAATAAAATAGCAATTCCTGTAAACCCTCCTGAGAGAATATTATTGGGAATATATAGCCCATTGATACTTATACTTGAAATTAAGGTTCCTATAAATATCATGATAATCCGTTTCATCAGTGTTCGCATTCTTTCAATATCCATGTTGTCCTCTTTCGCTATACTATTTTTTACTGCAAATAAATTTCTTTATTTATTTTAACAGAACAAAGAAACTATGTCACGTTATGTCGAAGAGATATTATTCTTGAATTAACGAAAGTTTCGCTTTCCGTATTGTCCTCTTTGTCCTGTCCCTGAAGTTCGTTGGCTTGCACGTTCAAAGGCTGCTTGATGATTTAGAGAAGCATTACGCAACGCTTCAAAAACCTGACGTACATCCATATCTAACTCTTGCTCAAGAAACATATCATACATGGCAATATTATTGATCTCAGCTTGGATTCCAACTGTATATATTTCTGCCAATGTATCCGGCAACACAATATAGTCTTCTTCCTCAAATTCAGGAATTTCAATATCTCTCGCCTCAAACAAACTTAATACAGCTTCTTGATGCGTCATCTCCGCCTTAATAATATTCGTAAATGGCGTCCCAACACCAAACTCCTTGATAATCGCAGCGTATTCTGCTTCTGCCATCACTTCGTCTTCAAGTGCATATGTCAACATCTGCTCTAATGTAAATGTGTCTTGTTCAAAGGCTGCGGCTGAGCCAATACTTTCTTCTTGACCCCAACTAGCTACTGTAAAAAAACTCATTATCAATAATGCTACTCCAAATACTTTTCCTATCTTTTTCATTGTCATCTTCCTTTCATATCCTATATGTTTGACTGATTGATTATATATATAGTGTAGAAAGTTTATGTGACGACTTTGTGATAGAATTATGTAATTTCTTTTATAATGTTTAATCCGGCTTTGATAATCTTTTTCTCTTGATACATCTTCTCATCGGCTTCGCTAATCAAATCATCCAAATGGGTTTTGCCTTTACCTTCAAAGACCACGATTCCGTGACTGACACTAATGTTATATTTTCTCGCTTCATTTTGGTTAATCTGGTCATAACAGTTGACAATACGCTCCCATATAACTTCTGTCTTATCTTCGCCAATTCCTTCAAAGACAATTAAAAATTCATCTCCACCTAAACGAATCAAAAAGTCTTGTTCACGTATTTCTGAATAAATGGTATCCGAGACACTTTTTATCAGCTCATCTCCTATGGAATGCCCTAATGTATCATTAACTTCTTTTAATCCATTAATATCTAAAAAGCACAAACTAACTTGAATATCCTTTCGCTCACTGACAGGAGTTAGTTTTTGCAGTTTAGCGATTCCGGCCCGCCGATTCAACGCTTTGGTTAATGGGTCATACTCTGAATAGTATTTTATACGTAGATAAGTCTTCCGATTGACGTGAATTAAAAACCCGATCACGCCAGAAGCAAGCGCCAATAATATAAAGTAGGACATATTTTGCTTCAATACATCACGCATAATCATTAGCGCATTGTCATTAAAATAGGCACTATTTTCTTCATTTCGCAAAAAAACAGACACGATCTGCCAGTTTCCATCCCCAAATACAACGCCACTCTCCGTCATGTTTTTTGAATTGATTGCGTATTTTTGACTCAAGTCAACTTCCATAGCTGTAAACAAACCATTGTCTGTATTGGTCTGTCCTTCACTGTTTGTCTCAAGCCATTCCCATTCCTTCGGATACTCTTTTTTGAAAGTGTCGCCCTTTTTTTCTTCAAACATAAAGTTCCAATCCTGGGTCGCATCGGCTGAAGACAATCGGTATCCATCAAAATTAATTAAAATAAGTTCGCCACGACTATTTTGTGCTAATCGCCTAAAGGTTGACAGAGTATTTTGTGCCAGATAATTAAGTACAAGAATACCTTCTATATCATTACCTTTATAAATAGGCGTCGCTAGTCGTATCATCGGTTTATAAGGCTCTTCAACCTGCCCTTGTTCAATGTTTAAATCCATTGGAGAAATATAAATCATGTCTTCTTCTAAATTGATTGTTTCTTGAAAATATAATCTACTACTTTTATTTTGAAGTTCATCTTCGGGTACTATATATCCACAATCTCCATCAAAATTTATACGAATCTTTTCATCTCCATATTTATCAATGTAGCGAATTTGATCATAGACACCTCGATGCGTAGAAAACTCAATCCAATTATCCGTCAACGTGTCCATATTATTTTCTTCTGTTAAAAGAGAATTATATGCATGATGTAAATAATTCAAGTCTGAAACCAGCATACCAAATTCTCGTCCTAAAAAACCATTTCCTAATTTGACGACATTCATTTCATGGTTCTGCAACTCTTGAATATGGGCTTTACGTACTTCTTGCTCTAAAAAAAATAGCACAAAAAAAGACAGTATAAAAAACACCACAAATGAACCTATATAATATTTTAACTGATATATCTTCATCTAGGCTTACCTCCGCTAAATAATTATGTGCACTCTTGCCTACAGATAAATTTTAATAACACACATGAAATTGCTAAAATCATTCTACCACTTTAAGGTATACGTGTAAATGTCTATTCGACCATACTTTTTTACATTAAGTCTTTTCTAGTACATATATAGACATATATACCTATATTCTCGCTTTTAATTATGCTATAAAATGAAAATAGTAATAAAATACTACCTGTCAACATCCATGATATTGATTAAAGGAGAGGATAATATGTTAAAATTATTACGAATCATCGTTGGTGCACTTTTTATCATTTTTGGTATTTATTTGTGGACACATCCTGCTGAAACACTCATATCATACTCACTATATCTTGGTCTTATTCAACTTACGACAGCCATTGTAGCCTTCATTGTTTTTGTTACCAATAAAATGAAGCCGATTCCATATGCCAGCATTATAATATCTGCACTCATAGGCATCGTAATCCTTTCGTTGCCTTTACTATCTCTAGGAATTATTCTTTGGATTTTTATCTTTGCCTTTTTAGCGACTTCCATTTTATCTCTTTATAATTTTATGCATAACAGGGAAAAAACCAATATTCTCTATATCATCATTGCAAGCTTAGCTGTCCTTTATGGCTTTATTATGCTCTTTAGACCGATCACTGCTGCCAATACATTGGCAAAAATTCTTGCTGTTTTTGTCATCATTAACGGCGTATCCTACATTATATCCGAACACAAACTAACAAAAGTATAATATAACTTAGGTCACCTCACAGACGCCTTTGTTCTATATGTTCAACCCATTCCCACACTTTGGGTTCTATGTGCCCTTGCATGTTATTGCAAAGGCACATTTTAACTACTTCTTGCTTAAATGAAGTCTTCATCGGTCTATATAAAAGATAAAATGCTAATGTCTTTGCAATGGGCAATTCTTTACCACTACGGATCGCTTCAAAGTCCAAAAGATATAATCGATCCCCAAGAACTAAAAAATTACGCAAGTTCACATCTGAATAATAGCATCCCACTTGTTGGTTAAGCCTCTTAAAGTTCTCAAACAGACGACTCATCCAAAGTATCGCACCTTCTTGGTCATTCATAGCTTCCAGAATCTCCAAATGTTCTAATAACGTTATCCCTTGAATATATTCCATCTGAAGTGTCAATGTATCTGTGTTGCTGTTTAGAAGCTTCGGAATATAAAACCCCCTTTTTCTAAGCATCATATACCATTCACACTCTGTTCTATAATCCATGAGGTTAAAAAACTTCTTCTCTACATATATATGTTCATTATCTTGAATTAGCCTAACACAGTTTCTTTTAGAATGAAAGTTTTTATCTATCTGCATAATCCCTACCTATAGTAATCTCTAATTTGCCATTAGACGTCCATCCATCAAGTTCACTTGCAACGCCTATCACAGCATTTTTTAATATTTTCTGTACAAAGGGAACCATCTCTATGGACTGACCATTAATTTTCATCTGAACATCACTAGAATAAAGCACACACTCTCTTATATCTCTATTTTCGTGTATTACAGATGCACAAAACTGTCTGCAATCCATTCCACAAGCTCCACAACATTTTTCATCAAAATCAGGCAACAATTCAAACGTTTTTTCTTCAATCAAGTCTACCATTCTCTTAGGGTCATCAAAAATACTTATTGCCGGAAGCCCCTTATATTCTGTAATCGTATCAGCTATTTTCCCGGAAATCATAAAGACGCGTTCATTATACTTATTCTCTAAGTCCTGCTTTGTCTTACCTGTAAGTATATGCGCAATATTTGCATCACACATTCCTTCTATTACCAAATAATCCACATCATAAAACGCTTGTATCTCATAAATATTCAACTGCCTAGGAAATAAAATATCCGTCTCGTGAATCCCTCTTGCTGTAACTAGTTCTGCACCTGCCATACGATGTCGATGGGTATTGCTTCCTTGGGTATCTATTCGAAAGTCTTCAAAATGAATGTCTTTGACCGAGCCTACTGAATAGTTGCGTCTCTTTAGTTCTTTGATAATTCCTTCAACTGTTGTTGTTTTTCCTGTTGATGTAAATCCACATACTGAAAACACCTTCATCTTTTTATCCTTTCCAAACCACTAAACCAATAAATAGAACCATAACCATCACAATCATTCCATAATCCATGACCGAAAACTTCAACCATCGATAATAACTTCGCTTACTTTGTATCTTATAGCCTCTAGCCTCTGCTGATAATGATAGTTCTTTGGCTCTTTGTAGTGCGCCTACAACCGTTGGCAAAAAAAGTGTCGTGACCATTTGAATACGGTCCGTAAGCTTTAACGATTCAAAATCAATCCCTCGTAACCCTAGAGCCATCTGAGTATTTTTAATATCTTCCATGAAAATCGGCAAAAATCGAATTCCAATAGCACACATAAACCCTACATCATAGGGAAGTCCTAACTGGACTAAGGCTTGTAAGTTATCTTTAAGGCCTGATGTTGAGATAATGGCTCCAGATAGGATAACTACCAACATCCGATAAAGATACTGAACCCCGCGGATAATTCCCACATCCGTCAATAATTTCACGCCAAAGAGCCGAAAGATGACCTCTCCTTCGGCAACAAAAATACTTTGAATAATAATCAATACCAAAAAAAAGCGAAGGAACTTCTGCATACGTTTGAACAGAGGAACAAGGCGAACGCGAAAAAATAATGCAAAGCAAACGCCAATCACTAAGGTAATATTTAGCACCATCATATTTCCAAAAAAAATCGCAACCGCTGTAAAGAAAAAGACGAAAATAATCTTTGTTCGAGGATCAAACACTTTTGTCATGCTCAATGTAACCACCTCCCATAAAAAGCACTCGATCTGCCAATGTCTTAATGATGTATTGATTATGGGTAATAATCAAAATCCCAACACCCTGTTTATGGATCGTCTTTAAGTAGTTTATCATTTGATGTTTATGTTCTTCGTCTAATCCTTTAAACGGTTCATCAAGTATTAGGTATTGTGGTCTGTTCATCAATATTGTTGCAAGCGCTACACGCTGCTTTTCCCCTTGACTCAAATGATAGGTCAAATGCTCTTGTATGATGTTCAAGTTAAATACGTTCATCATAGTATTTGTTTCTTCTCTTATCTTCTCTTTGGAGCACTTGTTATATCGCATAGCAAAACTCAGTTCCTCTTTCACCGTCGCCATAAAAATCTGGTGTGTAGGATTTTGAAACATATAGCCTATCTTACGCCCTACTTCAAATAGCTTCATCGTCTCTAAATCTTGCTCTTCAATATATGCTTTTCCTTGTGTTGGCTGTAATACCCCCATCATAACTTTTGAGAGCGTAGTTTTACCGGCACCATTAGGACCTGTCAAAGCAACAATCTCTCCTTTGTATAAGGATAGGTTGATATTTGATAAGATATCTTTTTCGTTTACTCTATAGGATACTCCATCTAATCGGATGATTGCTTCCATATATACACCTCTCATATAATCATTAACTGGCCATCCTTCACTTGGTACAACCGGTCCATATTTTCTAGATGCGCCTTCTCATGATCCACCATAATAACCGTCGTTGCCTTTATTTTTAGTGCATCAATCGCCTTTAAAATCAATGCCTTGCCTCGTTCATCTACTTGGCTCATGCATTCATCTAAAATCAGTACATCTACATCTAGACAAAGAATCGATGCCATTATAACCAATTGCTTTTCGCCCCCGGATAAATGCCTCGTCTCTTCTGCGAGCAAATGCTCAATATCAAGTATCTGTGTAACTTCAATGAGTTTTTCATCCATTTGCTTCTTCGAATAACACAAGTTCTCCATGCCAAATACAATCTCATCCAATACGTTTGGAAAAATAATCTGGTTATCTAAATTTTGATACACACTTCCAAAGGTCAGCTCATCCGGTCGATGATATTCTCCTTGAACCCTTTGAATGTCAATCGTTCCATTAATGATTTTTAAAAGTGTTGACTTACCCGAACCACTTGAGCCCATTATACCAATATGCTCACCTCGATTAATCACAAGATTGATTTCTCGCAAAAGCGGTTGTACTTTTTTATATGAAAAAGCAACTCTATTAAGTACAATCATTATTGCAACTCCACTCGGTAGGCATACTTACACCAATATTGGCTAAACTGGTCTTTACGTATAATCATCATATAAGGTCCCCTTCCGCCATCTTCATACGTTCCAAGCAGTTCCCCTTCACGCATATATGCTAGATATACATTATCATCATCCATTAACTTATCCATGCCAACCGATACAGCATATCCATCTACCGCTGTAACAATGGCTGAATCTTTTCCTTCAAAATCCACTCCTGCATCCTCTAAAATTGTTTTCATCAGAACCCCTTGATAGGTATATTCAACTGCAGCCTGACCACTGGATTTTAGATGCGCCTTAAACTCTGATGCGCCTAATGCTTCTATCTCTTCCATTGTATACTTAGCTAGAGCATTGCCTTGGTCAAAAATCTCAAATACTGCATCATTATTTAATTTTGTCCTAAGTGCCAAATCGTCCTTGCCCATATAGATGCTTACCCCTAATACAAGCCCTACGATAACTAAAACTATCACAATACCTTTCATCTGTTTACTCATATTGTCCTCCATCAATTATCAGATAAGGAATAAACATATCCTCCACTCGAAACTCCCCATGATCGCCGCCTTCACTTGTCTTATGCATGCCATGGTCTGCAAGGATAATCACTTTTCCAGGCCAGCGATTGGCAAGTTCCTCGACATAACCATCCACTTCAATAATTTTATTTATTGTTTTTTCATCATAAGGTCCATAATCATGTCCCGCTTCATCAACACCATTAAAATGTACGAGCATATATTTCTCACTTGGAATATCCAGGGCTTTTACATACACTTCTTCATCTGTGTACCCATCATCATCTTCATCATTTTCTAAATATAGTTTACAGGGAACATCTAGAATTTTGACAAGCCCATCTATAAGAACACCTTCTTCCACCTGATTATATATCGTATCACATGCCGGACGACGAACCGAACGGTCCATAATTCCTGTTTGCTTTGGAACTTGTCCAGATATCATCGCTGCAAATCCCGCATTTGTTACCGGTGTATATACTGTACTCGCTTTTGAAAATTCCTGCTTGGATATGTATAAGCTTGGGTATTCTTCTTTTACTTGTTCCCATTGTTCAAAAGCAAATCCATCAATAAAGATTGTGAGCACGGGAATCCCTTTTTCTATATAATTCATTGCATCATAATAATTATCCATCACTGTCTGTGCAGGTGGGTCAACGATGACTCCAACCACATCCTCTATCTCCTGTCCATGAACACCGCGTAAGTTCAATTGCCTATTTTGCATTTCGATCGAGTAGTCCCCTTCTCGGATATAGTGATGTTCTCCACTTCCATCCATAACTAAAAGCCAGTCATAGCCTTCTTCTATCCATGTTTTTAACGGGAAAAAACGCACTTTTTTCATAACATCAATTGAATTGCCTTCTTGCTCTGTTGTTCCGTCAATATGAAAGCGCATACCATACTCCATTGATAAAAGCTCACCTAAAGATTTATGGATGTTTTGATCGTCTCGGATAATATTAAGACCTGCGCTAAAGTTAGGCTCCTCCTGTTTTTTCTTGACCACGATAACTTCACTAATCCACTTCACACGGCTATTGACCGGATGATGTTCAGAGACAAACATCCAGCCTGTTGAAGGCGAATACTTAAGGGATGTATTATCAATGGTCTCTCCGCTTAATCGGATGGAAAATCCATCTCTTGAACTAATCACCAAATCAAATGTCCCATATAAAGGTGTCAGTGCGCTAATCAACTCCATAGTATCTAGAGGCTTTGTTGTATCTTCAATAATTGTCCATGTTTCGATATCTCCCTTAACCTCAAATGGCTCTGTAGCCACTTCCTTTTGGCATCCCGTTAGTAGCCCGGCCAATAGCATAAGACCTAAAAACTTACGTATCATCACTTGAAATCACCCCCGTACTCATAATACTTAGATATAGCCGATAGGCAATTAAACCGCCAATTCCTCCAGAAAATATAGCTGCTGAAAGACTAGTTAACATAGGAATTAAAGGTAAGCGAAAAAATACTAGTATCGTCATATAGGCTCCTGCCATATTAGCAAGGATTCCTGCAACAAAAAAATCTGTTGACGTACTTAAGTGTCTTCGAAAAACAATTAAATATATATCAATGATTAAACCGGGCAATGTATAGGTAATAATGCTTAATAGCCCATGACTTCCCATAAGTCCCGTCACCATAACAATAATTGCTTGGGTGAAAGCCGTTATTGTCGCTGCGCCTCTTTTTTTTACCAAACCACCTGCCAGTACAATCCAAAACATATATAGCCCCCCGGCAATTGCACCTCCGGGAATTCCCAGAGGTACTGTAATCATATGCGCTAAGGGTACAACAACTGGTTTTGCAGCAAGACCAATGGACGCAAGCAAGGCCATAACTACAAGTTCAAAAACTGAAAAACGTTTTAGATTTATCATTTATTTAACCGTAATCCTTGCAACACCCTTCACCCAAGTTGTTGCAAACTCTGTGTTTTGTACCAACTGAACCAAATTATCTTCTTCCGTCATCGCTTCTCCATCTTTTACTACGGCAAGAATTGTCTCGCCATCCACTAAATCTTTAGATAGTTCTACTTCATATCCATCTTGTGCAGTAACAACAATGCTCTCAAAATCGTCTACCTTTAAAAATTCAAGGATGTCTAAAACCCGATATCCCTGCCAGTCCTCAGGAATTTTTTCATCATTTTTCATTTTTTCTGTATGGAGGTCAATTAATGTTAACTTTCGTTCTGCTCGTTCCCGATCAAATTCAAAAGAACCATCGCTTAATCCATCAATGGTAACCACCCAATTGACACCTTCCATCTGATTCTCATCTTCTGTTAAAGCGACAGCTTCTCCACTATTTTCTGCTCGAATAGATATAAGCTCCTTGACCTTTGATTTTCCCGGATTATCCACATTAAATATGGCTGTTACCGTTGCATCCTCCTCAAGGTATGCGATGCCTAGCTCAAGATCTTGTGCACTCACTTGCTTTTCATAACCGTCTGCCGCTGTCAAAATATATGTCTGTGCCGACCATCCAACCAAGTCCACGACTTCTTTTAGATTAACGCCCATATTCCCATCAATCATCTCGACGTTTAGCTTATCCATAGCCCCCATTACAGATAGATAGGTTACATCTTCTGTACTAAGAGATAGGATATATTTTACATTCATTCCTTTGGGAAGATCTCGTCCTGTAAAAAGTGGTGCGTCCTCACCGGTATATTTGATGAACCCTTCACTAACCACATCATAACTTTCTGTTTTTTCATATCCGTCTACGGCAACAAAAGACACTGTATCCGAGGGGTTTGAACTAAATTCACCAAAAAGCTCTTTGACATTAATCGCCATGTCTTGACTCTCATAATATACATATGGAAGTTTTTTTAAGCCTGCGATGGCCGTATCAAGCATCACTATTTTTTTCTCTATTGCTTCATTTTGTTCTTCGACAACTTCTTTTGCTTCTCCAAGGATTACTTTGGATAAATTCGAAGCATAATACATAGAGCGCACATCATCAATGGCCACACGAAGAGGCATTTTTCGTTCATCAAGCATTTCTCCATCAAACATCCACGCTAATACAATCTCTTTTTCGCGAACAATATCTTGAGGAACGTCAATTGCATACCCATCACCTGCACTAAATCGTATGGAGCCCAACATTTGCTGGTCAATTCCATGCGTTGATAGAATATCCGAAAGCAAGACCCCTTTTACCGTATTGGTCGTCTCTTCTCCACTCGAGGAAATATGTTTGACGGTTCTTTCCACTGCATCCATTCCATAAATCTCATCATATGCAATGGAAAACTCAGCTTCTCCTTCAAAAGACAGTTCTCCCTCATATGTTAGCGCCTGGTCCTGCTCTTGTTCTCCACTAGCCGACCCTTGATCCACATCTGTTATCGCTTCTTGTTCTGCTGAGCCTGGCTTACATCCTGTCATTATCAACACAATCGTAAAAAATATGATTAGTACCTTCTTACCCATTTGCATAGACTACCCTCCTATAATATCCAATGTATTGTTAACTGCATCAAGTACCGCTTGACTTGAAATTGTCGCACCTGTAACTGCAACAACTTCATCTTCCTGCTCTTTAAAATACTTTGTCAACTTAAGTTCTTCATAACCAGATATTTGAAACCGTTCCAAAAACCAAGATTCAACAATATAATGTCCATAACCTTCCGATTCATTTTCATGAATAATCTTCACTTCATGGATTGCTTGGTCTTCCAGTCTCACATCTATGAAAATCATGCCTTCAAATCCCATAGCCTTAGTTACAACACTATATGTCTGCTCGCCTAAGTCATATACTCTTAAAATATTTTCATCTTCTTTTTCTTCTACACGCTCAAAGCTTTCATCAAGGTCAAATATATATGTATTCACCGTATTGTTGCCAAAGTCTTCTTGTTGTTGGCATCCTGTTGTCCAAAGGCCAAAAAGCATACCGATTATTATGAATATCCCTCGTTTCACCCCACTCCTCCTTCCTATAATATAAAGGGAAAAAGAGTACTTCAGACATAGAAGTACCCTTAACAAGTCTTCCTTTCCAAACACGGGAGGCTAGCGGATTTCTCCCCTAACCCAGGTCATCGATCCATAGTTTCCCTTAGGGTCGCTGACTCGGAATTATACTATTTAATTACTATAAGTTTAAAATATGAAATTCATTATCTAAAAGATCAATATACAATAATTTTTTTCTTAATACCGTCCCCCTCTGAATCAAAACCTTTAATCCTTCTGATACTTGAATAGATGCTATCGTCGCCGGACTAAAGGAAGGGTTGCCAAGTTTTGTTTCTATTCCGGGGGGCTGTACTCCATCGAATGGACTTTTGTAGACTAAATCTAATAGTCTATCGCCTGGAAAGATAACTGCAACTTGACCATACCACCCGGCAATAGCTCCATGGACCAGAGGAATCTCTAATGCTTCACAAGTTTTTTGTAATACATATCTACTTGCTATAGAATCCAATGCATCCATAACAAGATCATGCCCTTCTAGCATTTTCTCTGCATTTTGCTCATCCAGATAGTCTGCGATGCAGTCAATCTCCACTTCTTTGTTAATCTCCTGAACCCGTTCTTTTGCAGCATATACTTTTGCCTGCCCCATATTATCTTCTCGTGAGAGTATTTGACGGTTAAGATTACTTGGACTAAAGTAATCCCCATCAATAACCCTAAGATGTCCAACGCCCACTCGCATCATCATCTCAAGTATATATCCTCCCAGACCTCCACATCCGACAATGCATACACGGGCATGCTTTAGTCGTACCATCTCTTGCTCTGTGAAGATACCATTACGAGCATAGCGCATCATCCACCTCCTACTGGTGGGAATAATGCAACAGTATCTGCCTGCTTTAACGACGTCTGTTCGTTCACTCGCTTGCCGTTAATCATGACAATCGATACTTCCTGAGAAGGGATGCGCATCATATGCATCACCGTTAATGGCGTCGCATCGTCACCAACCTCCATCTCACATATGTTCTCACCATAGTTTCTTAAGGTTGCAAATAGCTTGACTGTAATCTTCATTATTTGGAATCCTTTCGCTGAATCTTAAAATTTGCTACATTGTCTTGATTCTTACCATAAAATCCCAGTGCAATTCTATAGGGTCCAGGACACCCCGGAGGTAAAAAAGCCATACGGTCTCCGGGATTTAAGGTATAATTCACCTCTTGGACAAACCCATTAACAAAAATCACTTCGATATCTTCGCGTTTGATTCCCAGTTCTTTTGCCAATTCTATTCCTGTTATTGGTCCGTCAATCTCATAAAACACAGGCATTGTTCCATATTTCTTTTTAAGAAAAGCATCTAATTGCAAAAAACCACGAATTTCCAATTGTTTTTTTTCATCGGTCATTGGGTCAAAAGTTCCAGACTTCGTCAATCTCTTCCGGTGTAAAGTTCCACACTTCATTATGTGGTGGCAAAGGCTCATACTCCATAAATTCAGGAAGTCGATCATGATGATTAGTAAACCCGGCACGTGTATTAAAATCTTTTTCTACTTTAAGTACCGCTTTTCCTAATGTATCCAAATCATCGGCAGTCAATTCCAATCCATATTGGGCATTAATCATATCAATCAATGCTTGATATCCACCCGGATTGTCTGCGATTCCAAAGTATACAAATAGACACATTCCCGAACTGTCAATCGCCGCTGTTCCAATCTGCATGGCTCTTGCATATTCAACTTGACCTTCTTTTTTTAGCGGATCAATGTCTGCACCAACTTTTAGGATATTCCCTGAAATACAATAGCCTGCCGTATGATCAGCTCCCATTGTTGTCGTGGCATATGTTAATCCAATCCCTTTGACTGAACGTGGGTCATATGCGGGGATTCCTTGATCTTTAACCACAGGAACTCTAAATAATCCACATACCTTACCTACCACAGACGTTCCACTGGCAATAATTCGTGCAAGCGGTGTTGGTTTTGCCATCTCTTGAACAATTTTAAGAACTGCCTCTCCATCCCCCCATGGAATCAAGCCTCCGTCCATTGCAGTTGCTACCGCTACAGCTGTCTCAATACTGTCGACTCCGACATCATCCATTGCGCGGTCGATATAGGCAATAATATCTAAATCTTTAATTCCGCCATCAGCACCTAATCCCCAAATGGTCTCGTATTCAAAACCACTGGTGATGTATTTTCCTTGCTTATCCGGATACCATTGGGAACATCGAATAATACATCCCTTATGACATCCATGGGAGACTTTTCCTTCTCCACCCCGTTCTGTAATCGTTGCGTTCATTGTCTCGCCGGATATATTGTCATTATGGTCAATACGACCTGCTGTAAAGTTGTTCGCCGGAAGTCCTCCTGCCTCATTTAAAATATTAACAAGTACGTCGGTTCCATATGCGGCTAGCCCTTGTCCCGCAACCGGATGGTCTAGCAATGCTTTTGCAAAGACTTTTGATGCTGCTTTGAATTTTTCCGGATCAGCGATAGGTACTGAAGAAGCTCCTGTAGAATCAATGACGATTCCCTTCACCTTTTTCGAGCCAAGAACTGCACCTAAACCACCACGTCCGGCACTACGAATATTTCCATCCGGATCTTTAAATGATATGTTAGCTGATGGCAGACGATACTCTCCTGCCGGTCCCGTTAATGCCATACCCACATGGTTGCCATATTTTTCATTGAGCACCTTAATCGCTTCATAATTGCCACATCCACCAAGTATTTGGCTAGGGGCTTCGTCAATAGTAACTCCATCCATGGTGACCTTAATAATATAGAACTTATCTTCTTTAGGCATTCCTTCAATGACTAAAGCCTTAATTCCCATCTTAGCCAGCATTTGTGATGAAGATCCTCCTGTGTTGGATTCTTTGATGGTTCCTGTCAACGGACTTTTTGCTCCTACTGAGAGCCTTCCTGAGTTTGGAGCTGTCGTTCCACTTAATAATCCCGGAGCAATAATCACCTTGTTATTTTTTCCTAGTGGATGGCATGTTGGCTTTACCTCATCATTGACAAAGTTGGATGTTAAAGCTCTTCCTCCCAGTCCCGCATACTTCTCGGGCACTGTTCCAACTGTTACTTCTAGTGTCTCCATGTTAACCCGAATAAATTTGTTCACAAAAAATACCTCCTTTAATTTAAAAGACAGCCGAATAAACGACATTGAAAAAACAACACCGTCAATCAAACCCTTTCCAAATAGCGGGAGGCAATTCGATTTCTCTAATACCCATCGGTTAACGCTCATAGCACAGCCTTAGATACGCTAACTCGGATTTGTTCACTTGATATAATTATAACATTTTTACACTCCAAGTTCAATTATTTTAGTGCAATATGTTCATTTTTTTCATTTTTTTGAATGTAAATATATGAATAATTAATATCATTTAGCACATAAAAATCCCATACACAGATAACTGCGTATGGGATCTTCCATCTTTGTTCTTATGATATTTTTAAAACTGTACATCATTGGTCGCATTTTCAACCATTTTATCCAAAGACCTTTTAAGAATCTCAAGATCATCTAAACTGATTCCGCGAATGATATTATCCTTGAACTTTTCAACGATAGGTGTCAGTTTGACACATAGTTTTGTTCCGCTTTCAGTAAGGTAAATAAAGTTAACTCTCTTATCTTCTTTACTCGTCTCTCTTCGAACCATTCCTTCATGTTCTAGCTTTTGCAATAAACGAACAACTGTCGGTTCTTTTGTTGCCATCTTATCTGCAAGTTGTTTTTGTGTTAAGGTAGTGTTATCGTAGATATAGTACATAGCAATCCATTGAGGTCTTGTAATATTGTGGGGTTTTAAATCTTTTTCTAAAGCTTCTGCAAATACTTTTCCACTACGACTGATAATAAGAGCAAAGCAATCATCTAAATTAAACATATTCTCACCAACCAAACTAATCTTTGTTAATCTAGTTACTTATTTTATCATACTTTTCATTTATTAACAATCCACCACCGACTTAACTACTGCATCATGAAGTTTTCTACATGTTCAAATACAAGATCTTCATCATAAAAAGTTCCTATTAACCCGTTTATGCAATCCGCAAAATCATATGGCTCTAAACTGTCTGTCTGAATGGTCATATGATTAATCTTCCCATCCAAAACATCTACAGAAATAGCTACATTGCCTTGAGCCAATTTACGCTCGACTCCAAGACTAAATTCAGGCGATTCACCAAAAATCCATCCTTCACTTTGTATTTTTTCATACAATGGTGGTGTAAAATTGTCTTTGTTGATGTGCTCTACGTTATATTCTCCGTGAAAAATCTCTTGAAAAGCCTGAATCATAGCCTTTTTAACGGTATCAATTGTAATGTCTTCACTGATTTGTCTTAAGTTAACGACACGGCTTCGAACGGAATCAATTCCCTTGGACTTCATCTTCAACTTTGAAGGATTAAGCGCCTGAGTTAAGGTCTCCATATCCACATCTACCATAATCGTGCCATGATAGAGATAATTCCCCTCATCGGAGTAATATGCATGCCCTGAAAATTTCTTTCCATCCGTAACCAAGTCATTTCTTCCACTAAATTCACAGTGAACATTTATAGAATGCATCGCTTCCTTAATAACACGAAGGTACTTATCTACATCTGCTTTTTTTTCTCTTGTAATGAAAGTAAAGTTTAGGTTACCAAGGTCATGATAAACCGCACCACCACCTGAAAATCTTCGCACAGGCAAGATACTATTTTTCTTCAAAAATTCCATGTTACACTCTGCATGAACATTTTGATTACGTCCGCAGACTATACATGAGCTATTTTGCCACAAATATAATTGCGTTGTTTCTGTTGATTTTAAAAACAGTGCATGTTCACTCGACACATTAAAGTATGGGTCATTTTCATCGGATATATAGATGCGTCCAATCACTGATGCAACACTCCTATTCCAAGACCATATGCAGCTTCATGAATCACTTCTGCTGTTGTCGGATGGGCAAAAATTGTCTCACGAATATTTTCATCGGTCAATCCATTGGCAATAGCAACTGTCACCGCAGAGATAAGGGATGAAGCTTCTGCTCCAATAATTGTTCCTCCGATAATTTTATTTGTTTCTTTATCTTTAATTAGTTTGATAAAACCTTTTGTTTGTTCCATTGTCAAGGCTTTTCCATTTCCCATAAAGTCAAATCGTCCTACTTTATAGTCTATGCTTTGCGCTTTGCATTCATCTTCTGTCAATCCAACGCTTGCAATCTCTGGCTCAGTAAAGATAACATTGGGAACAGCTGTATAATCCATTGACTTATCTTCACCAAGTATGTTATCAATAGCTACGATTCCTTGATGTGAAGCTACATGAGCTAATTGCATGATATTGTTCACGTCACCAATTGCATAGATGTGTTCTACATTGGTACGCATATGTCCATCAACCTGAATACCTCTACCATTTTCATTGAACATAACCCCTGCTTTTTCAACGTCAAGTCCTTCAATGTTTGGCTCGCGTCCAATAGCTACAATAACTTTTTCACTAACGACAAGCTTGCTACCTTGATTACATTCATACGTTACCACTGCTTTTCCATCTGTCGAGTTCTGGATATTCGTAACTTTTGCTCCTGTACATACATCAATGCCTGCTTCAATCGCAATGTTTTTAATTTCTGCTGAAACTTCTTCATCAACCATTGTCAATAATCGATCCATAAATTCGATAACATGTACCTCTACACCAAAATTACGATAAATAAATGCAAACTCCATCCCAATAACTCCACCACCAATAATTGTTATGGATTTTGGTAATTCGTCATATTCTAAAGCCGTCGTACTGTTCATCACAAAAGGAAGGTCGATTCCAGGAATATTTACTTTTGAGCATTTTGAACCGGTGGCAATGATAATATCCTTTGCATCAATTGTATAGTCTTTTTCTCCTGAGACTGCTACTAAAGTCTCGGATATGAACCGGGCATGTCCTTTAATCACTTGAATACTATTTTTTTCCATTAAATATTCAACACCTGAGACCAATTTATCGACAACATCATTTTTACGGGCTATCACTTTTTTCATGTTAACGATAGGTGACTTTTCCCCTTCAATACCAAATAGTTCAGCATGTTTTACATTGTGACAGATTTCTGAAGATTTTACTAAGGCTTTTGTGGGGATACATCCTCGATTTAAGCAGGTTCCACCTAAACTATCCTTTTCAACAAGGATAACCTTTAAGCCACGTTTTGCTCCATTAATAGCTGCCACATAGCCTCCTGGGCCACCACCAATAATCACTACATCTGCTTTTACTTCTTCTGCAGCGTTTCCTGTCTTAGCTGTCTCTTCATCTAAAACTGGGGATACTTCTGTATCTTGTGCAGCTACATCTGCTTGCATGATAAACATGGTCTCTTCTGACGCAACCTCTTGTCCTTCTTCATGAAAAATCTCTACGATACTTCCAGCCTCAGCCGCCTTAACTTGCTTATTGCCTTTAGCGGTTTCTACTTGAGCTAACACCGCTCCGGGCTCAACCGTTTCACCAATTTTAACGCTTATCTTACCAACAGTACCTTTTTTTCCACCTGGAATTTTTGTCATTTTTATTTCCATAACGCCATATCTCCTTCAAACTGAAGGGGATTGCATCTGCAATCCCCTTAAATCTCTTTAGTCTCTTACTACCCCTGTAGATACCATCTTGACACCATTAGTTAAGCAATCACCAACTGGGCATCTTTTTTCAATGAATTTTGCAAATTCTTCTGCACGTTCTTGTGTTTCATTTGTTTTAAAATGCATTTTGTAACGAATTTCTTGATATCCAGGGCGGATGCTTTCATCCCCCATAAATCCAGCTGGATCAAGATCTCCTTCTATCTCAACATAAAACTCTTCAAACTCAAAGCCTTCGCCTTCTGCAAATGCTGCTGCAACAATTGCTTGGCATCCACCAAGAGCACAGATAACTGCTTCTACTGGATTCATTCCTGTGTCTGTTCCGCCTAATTCTTCTGGCTCATCTAAGATCATTTTGAATCCTCTTGAATTTGCTTCACACTGTAATCCTGTTTTTGTTTTTTTCACTACTGCCTTAAAAGTTTCCATGGTTTTATCTCCTTTTCATATGTTTGTTATAATAATAACATAGCTATATGAAAAAATCAATAGTTAGCTAAGTAAGTTTTTTTATTGATTCAATGTATGTAGAATAACCTTTTGATTTAAAAACTCACTTGGCGAAAATCCCGTATAACTTTTAAAGACTTTGGAAAAGTATTTGTACTCTGCAAAGCCCACCTCATCCGCTATTTCGTATATCTTTAGGCTGGATTCATTGATTAGCTTTAAAGCCATTTGAATTCGATATTTATTTAAAAAATCATTAAACGTATGTCCTGTATCTTCTTTAAAAATCGCCTTTGCTTTTGATGTGCTAATCTCGATACCTTCTGCAAGTTGATCAAGTGATATTTTTTTATAATAGTTTTCTTTGATATACGCAATAATTTCATTTGTTTCTTTATGAATATGCTTATTGGCAGAAACATAAATCTCCATATCCATTAATTGGAACTCTTCAATTTTTTTCATTTTTTCCTGGATATGCTGTATAATCTTTTTTTTATTAATCTGTTCAACCAAAAGCTGAACTGTTTCTTCAAGCTTGCTATGGTCGATTGGTTTTAATAGATACTCGCTCACATTATATTCGATTGCTTTTTTTGCATATTCAAACTCCGCATATCCACTAACAATGACCACTTCAAACTTTCTATCTCTAAAATACTTGATCATCTCCAGGCCATCCATAATCGGCATACGGATGTCTGTAATAACAATGTCCGGTTGACACTCTTTAATCCGCTCAATCCCTTGTTGACCATTGGTCGCTTCACCAACAATGACACAATCATATTTTAGCCAGTCAAAGGCATACGCTAACCCCTTGCGAATAAGATCTTCATCTTCAACTATCAGCACTTTTATCATATTAACCCCCTACATTTCTATCGGAATACGAACAACGACTATAGTACCTTCTCCAAACACGCTCTTAATGTCCACTCCATAATTCCCCCCATACAATAATTGTAAACGCTGATGGACATTATTCACGCCAATGCTACTCGAATGATTATTTACCTGTTGTATATTGGCTTTGATCTGTTGCATGGACTCTTCACTGATACCATCTCCATTATCTTTTACATACATCACCATGGCTTTATCGATTTCTTCAATCATAATGTCAATGTGTAGGTTTTCTTTGCTTTTGTAACCATGTACAATACAGTTTTCTACAATCGGTTGCAAAATTAACTTCGGCACTATTGCCTGAGCCAATTCATCATCATATTTAATCGTATATGTCAGTCGTTTATTGTAGCGATATTTTTGAATCAGCAAATAGCTTCGCAGATAATCCAAGTCATCTTTTAGCTGTATGTTGTCCTGTTCATAATCAATGCTGTATCTAAGGATTTTGGCAAAATGAATAATCATTTCCATCGATTTTCCTGCATCAAATTGAATTAAATATTTTAGTGTTTCTAATGTATTAAAAATAAAGTGTGGATTAAACTGGGCTTCTAACTGCTTGATAACCGCCGTCTTATTGCGCTCTCCCAGTTCTTCGTTCACCTTGACTTGGCGCCCTATGCGTTCAAGCATGCGATTAAGTTGATTCGCAATAATCTCAAACTCGTCGTTAGTTTTAAGCTCAATCCGTGCATCTAAGTTCCCTTCCTTGACAATATCAATAAACTGGATAATCTCTTGAATAGATTTTGTTTTTCTTTGGGCTAAAATATCCGAAATTTTGACGACAATAATTACCACAATAATCATAGCCAACATCATAAAAAGTGACGTTGTCACCAGCAATTCATTGATAAAATTCAGTTGTGAAAAGGTAAATACCCGAATATTATACTCTAAGTATTGAGCTTCATAAAAATAATAATCCGTATTTTTAAATGTAATCTTATCTTCATATTTTTTCACAATCGTAAGTTTACCGATATCATCTAGAATTGAAGCATTGTTCGTTAGTATGCTGTTATAATATTGGTCTGTAATGGTAAAGATGTCTACAGATAAGTTTTCGATATTATTCAAAAGATCTTGCTCGATTAATTCAAACAAAAGATACCCTTGCAGCGTATCATCTATGTATATCGCTTTTCCAAGAGAATATACCGTACGCTTTGATAAATCGATTTGTACTTTGTTATTATCAAAGACGATATCCCTCGTCTCTGACATCTCTTTAAAAATGCCCGACAAAAAAATATCGATAGAATTATAGGGTGAATTATTGTTGTTATTGGAGATGATTGTTTCTCCGGCTGGGTTTACAATATAAAAGACGCTTTGAATCTCGCGGCTGTTATTAAAGTCATACAAGCTTTCATAAATCGGTTCCGTACGTCCGTCTTCAAATAATTGGACAACACTTGAATGGGCATCCACATTTTCCAAAAATTGAACATACGCTTCCATCTCATAAGTTAACACCTTGCTAATGGCATCATTGGATTCAACGGTTTGTCTACGCACAATAATATTGGTATAAACACCAACAAAAATAATCATCAGCACTATACTCACGAGAATAAAAACAATGGTATATGTAATTAGCAAATGGCGAAGCTCATCGCGATATATATGCTTTTTCAAATGGGCACCATCCTTGCCGACTTATTGTTCTTTGGAACTTAGCGTCTCTTCATATAAGCTTAGGAATCGATTCACCAGCGTTTCTTTTTGGCTTGCAGACCAATCCAGGTCATCATTAATCACAATCATAGCGTCAAAATCTAACAATGTTGCCGACGCCTCCACATCCTGTCGCACAGGTCTTCGACTCAACTCTGTGGCGATAAGCTCTTGAATCTCATAACTTGTGACAAAATCGATAAATTGTCTCGCTTCGTCCACTTTATCACTATGCTTAATTATGGCAACACTATCGGGTCTGACTATTGTCCCTTCAATAGGATAAATCAGTTCCACCGGAGCTCCATTGTCCTTAAACTTAGCTGCCGGTTCTTCAAAAGTTAATCCAATCTTATACTTGCCCTCTGTGACCCCATTATAGACATCTTGGGAACGGCTTTGAAGTTGACCATCCAGTTGATCAATTAAAGCCTTTACATAGTCCCATCCAGCATCCGGTTCCATATCTCCCATTGCCCATAGCTGATTAAGCAACTGCTCATATGAAGATGCTGATAGCTCCGGATTAGCAAAAGCTATCTCCCCTTTATACTCCGGCTTAAGCAAATCTTGATATCCTTGTATTTCACCTGGACCAACCAAGTGAGAATTAACCATAATAACACTTGGCATAAGTGAAAACCGCGTCATATATCCATCCGTATTTTTAAACCGCAAAAAAGCTTCATTTTGTGATTGGTAGGGTTCAAACAGGACCTCTTTTTTATTCATCAACGTGGCTATTGAGCCACCCCATAGAACATCTCCAATATAATTTTCTTCTTCCTGTTCATGTTGTATTTTTGAGATTAATTCTCCCGTACCATTTCGAACAATCTCCACAAGAATACCCGTTTCTTTTTCAAATTCTGCAATAATCGGGTCAATAAATTCAATAGGATGCGGGGAATAGATGACAAGTCCTCGTTCTTTTGGTTCGTCATCAACACATGCAACAGCCACAAAGCTAATAATTATGAAAAGCCATAGCCCTCCAAAGAAATTTTTACGTTTATTCATAACTTCATCTCCTTATTACACTATATAGCCATTTATGTGCAATTGCAACTTTTCCTTCATCATCTAATCGAAAAGATGCTTATCCCCGTTTTATGTAAACCACTTCTTCATAGCTGACCAATTCTTCAAAAAACCGCTCCCTCTTTTGACTCATCCCAAAGTACAAGATCAACTTACACTGAAACAAGCCTCTTTCAGGCTCGGTATCCGTCTTAATATCACGTATCTGCACTTTCTTTTTATGGATAAATTGAAGAAGCTCTTCTAAAAACTCTTGGTCCTTATATGAAACCGTAAGTTTGACTTGGTACAGCCTATCCTTTGCCATACTCTCAAATCGACGAAGGGTAATCATCACAAAGAAGATACTGACGGTTGCAATAATTGCAATCGTATAATACCCCATACCAATGGTTAAACCAATGCAAGCTACAACCCAAATGGTTGTAGCTGTTGTTAACCCTTTTACTGAACGTTTATCAACAATAATTGTTCCGGCACCTAAGAATCCGACACCTGTAACCACTTGTGCAACAACTCGACCAAGGTCAGCCTTCATCGATTGTGCAAGTACAGGATTCGCTTCAATAAGTAGAATTGTCTGATGAACCATCTCCATTTGCATAAGAGAAACAACCGTTGCACCGACGCATACCAGTGTGTGTGTGATAAATCCAGCCGGTCGATTTCGCATTTCTCGCTCGTATCCAATACTTCCACCGACAACAATCGCCAATAGAATACGAAGCGTTATTTGACCAACGCCCATCACTTACACCTCCTGTTACTCAATAATATGTAGTGCAGAGTCATCAAAACCAATCCACATGGTATCCTCTACATCATACATTTTTTTACCGATGGGATTTTCATCTGAAATCTGTAGGTTTTGTCCAAACCAGTCGCTTTCATATTCATGGTATTCTCCCATAAAGATACTTTTGGTTACTTTTGTCTGATAATCTTTTTTCCCAACGATAATGCTCTCAGGTCGAATAACCAGTTGAACCCGTTGGTCTTTTTGTAGTTTCAGCTCCGACTTCACCATATACATGACATTCATAATATTGACTTGATACACTCCATCTTCACCTTCACCTTCAACGACGCCTTTAACGATATTGGCTTTGCCGATAAAGTTAGCCACAAAAGAATTGGCAGGTTGTTGATAGATTTCACGTGGACTACCAATCTGTTCAATATTACCATCTTTCATAATAACGACTTTGTCGGATAATCCCATAGCTTCGGATTGGTCATGGGTTACATATAAGGATGTAATCCCTACTTCTTTTTGTAGTTTACGTATTTCATCACGCATATGCACCCGAAGTTTTGCATCCAAATTCGAAAGAGGTTCATCAAATAACAGCACTCCCGGTTCCATTACCAAGGCTCTGGCAAGTGACACACGTTGTTGTTGCCCCCCAGACATTTGGGATGGTACTCGATGTGCAAAATCATTCATCTTCATCAAATCAAGAATACGCTGTACCCGTTGATCAATTTCAGCTTTTGGCAGTTTTTTCAACTTTAAGCCATAGGCAATATTATTGTATACATTCATATGGGGAAACAGTGCGTAGTTTTGGAAAACCAGCGATGTATCCCTTTTATCCGGTGTCAATGACGCTACATTTTCCTTACCTATATATATCTCGCCTTCTGTCAATGTTTCAAAACCGGCAACCATACGCAAAAGCGTGGTCTTACCACAACCAGAGGGTCCAAGTAACGTAACAAATTCTCCCGGTTCTATTTCTAGATTAACCTTATTGACTGCAACAACTTTTGACGTACTGTCAATGACAAATATCTTGGATAAGTTTTTTATTGAAATACCTTTTTTCATCTTTGCCTCCTATAGTTTTATATCCTCTGCACTGGCTCCCATTTTCGTTAAAATAAACTTCATCAAGGCAATCCCTGTGCCAACAATGATAATAAGTAGTGTGGAATATACACTGGCAACGCCGATTCTACCTTGATCAATCTGGCTCATTGTCGCTACCGTCAACAGACTGTATTTTGCAGATACTAAGAAAATAATTGTACTAACCAGTGTCATACTTCTAGAAAAAGCATATACCAATCCACTGAAAAATGCCGGGCGAATCATTGGTAATGTAATCGATGTAAACACTTTTTTACTTGAAGCTCCGAGAACATTGGCAGCCTCTTCAATCGATGGATCGATTTGATGAAGTGAAGCAATCCCTGAGCGAATACCTACCGGCATCGAACGCATAATAAAGGCGATAACTAAGATGATCCCTGTTCCTGTTAAAACAATCGGTGGTTTATTATAGGTCAATACATATCCTAGTCCAATAACTGTACCGGGTATAGCAATCGATAGCATCGTTGTAAAATCAATATATTCACGTCCAATAAATTTTCTTCGAACAATTAGATATGCAATAACCATTGACAACACTCCCGTAATGGGTGTTGCAATTAGAGCTAAGCTCAGTGTATCTACAATAGGTTCTATTCCCAGATTAAATACATATTTAAAATGATTTAATGTAAACGAATAATCTACGCCCCATAACTTGATGAAGGATCCAATCGGAATAAGAATATACATCATACCGACAAAAATACTAATCAAAATAACAATGGCTGATAAAGGCTTGGTTATATACGGTTCATCGATAAGAACCCGTTCTCTTGATACTTTTCCAGTTACTGTAATATATGTCTTCTTCCCGATATAATATTTTTGAAAAAGGAAGGCGCATACTGAGATTAACAACAAAAGAATGGCTAATGCTGTCGCTCCACTCATATCTAAGCTTCCAATCCCCTGCATATAGATTTGGACTGCCATGGTCGTGTAATTGCCTCCAACAACCATTGGATTACCAAAGTCTGCAACCGATTGGATAAAGACAAGTAATCCGGCATTAGCAATTCCGGGTGCCATAAGAGGTAATGTAACTGTCTTAAAGACTTGCCACCTTGAAGCCCCAAGGTCTCTTGCCGCTTCCTCAACGGATGGATCGATACGTTGTAAAAGTCCAACCATAACCAAATAAGCTACCGGAAAAAAAGTTAATGTCTGTACTAAAACGAGCCCATGAAATCCATAGATTTCTGCATTTTGCATACCCAAGAGATTTCTCGTAATCAAGCCTGTTCGTCCAAAGAGCAAAATAGCTGAAAGCCCAATGACAAATGGCGGTGAGATAATTGGTAGAATTGCAATGGCATTCATGATTTTTTTGTTGGCAATCTTTACATAGGCTGATGCATAGGCAAAAATAAATCCTATGACGGTTGATAAGATACTGACTGTAACTCCGAGTTTTAATGTATTTAATATAATCTCTAAATTATATGAAAGTCGAAAAATCTTTTTATAGTGTTCCAGTGAGAACTGTCCATCTTTTAAAAAGCTTTCTTTTAATATATTGACTAACGGCATAACGATGAACAAGGTAACTACCGCTAGTACAATGAGAATGCTCACCACAAGAATAGGATCTGTAAAGACTTTTCGCATATTTTTCACTTCTGCCGCAAGGCGAAGTCCATATGTTTTTTCCACCTTCGTATTTTTTTTCAAAATAATCCTCCTTAAAGGTTGCACCCTATCAAGCCTTGCAGATAGGGTGCAACAAGCTTACTATTCTGTTGGTGGTTCACTTTTTGTCAGTTCAATAAATTTTTCTAAAAATTCTTCTCGGTTATCTGCTGCCCATTGAAACTTATAGTCGATGAGGTTAGCACCTTTAAGTGATTTTGCTTGTTCTGGTGGTTCCGCAGTATTGTTGGTTAAGAATTGGAACGAACCAACAGTTTTACCTAACTCTTGCGCTTCTTTTGACAAACTCCAATCCACAAACATTCTAGCTGCCTCTTGGTCCGGTCCACCTTTAATAATTCCAACAGCACCGATTTCATAACCTGTTCCATCTTCTGGCGCTGTAAAGATCAAATCCTTATATCCTTCTTCTTGATATTTAATCGCATCATGTAAAAACCCGATAGCAATCGGCGCTTCACCAAGACCTGCCATTCGTCCAGGTGCACTTCCTGATTTTGTGTATTGTCTGACTTGCTCATTAAATTTTTGAAGATATGCAAATCCTTCTTCTTCACCTTTTAGCTGTAAAATAGTCGCTAAAAAGTTATATGCCGTACTCGAAGATGCTGGATGTGCGATAACAATATTGCCTTTAAATTCAGGTTTTAATAGTTCATCCCATGTTGTCGGAAGCTCAAGATTATTGTCTTCAAGCCATGCTTGATTCCCTTCTATTCCAAGAATACCTGTATAAATACCTGTCCAAGCTCCTTCAGCGTCTTTAAACTGATCATCAATATTTTCACTTTCCGGAGAGATATATTCCTCAAGCAGCCCTTCATTATCTGCCGCCATAAATGTTAACGCTCCACCACCGTACCATATACTAGCTGATGGATTATCTTTTTCTGCTTTGATACGTGCAAAAATTTCTCCACCACTCATACGAACCATCTCTGTCTTAACCCCTGTTGCTTTTTCAAATTCTTTAATGGCTAATGCAGCGTGGTCTTCTTGAAGTCCTGCATATACTGTGAGTTTTAGATCTTTTTTCTCTGTCATCTCTTGGTCTTGTTCGTTGGTCGTCTCTTCTGTTTGCTCTGTTTCCCCCGATGTTGTTGCCCCTTGATCTTCCTCTGCCTCTTCACTGCCGCATGCAGTTAAACTAAAGATTAATGCAACAACTAAAAACATAGATAATAACTTTTTCATTACAAAACCTCCTCTATATTCATTGATATTAACATCTTTAATCTTACGCCTAGTCTTCTATTTCAACAATCCCACAAAAAGACAAAAACATCACATAAATTACCAAGAATTTATCGCTGATATTATGGGTTATCCTCGTACCTATGTAGTGGACAAGGAAGGTAATATTGTAGGAAGTGAAATAACAGGCAGTGATCTAATTTTAGTTTTTGCAGTGCAGCAGTTTCAATTGTCCACACCTAATTCGTTGAAAATCCTACTTTACTATGGTAAACTTCTTGTATAATCTACCGGATAAAATGCTTTTGAAACAGTAGCAGGAAATATTTAACGTTTTGCAATCAGATTTATATAGTCCGCAAAAAATATCAAGAATTACATTACACTTTGTCTTATGATAAAAGCGAAAGGCAGGGTGATTATTTTGAAAGAAATAAAAGAGACTTTAAAAAATTTATGCGGTTCAAGCTATGAAGTGGGAACTCAAATTGGAAAGTGGGCTTTGACAAAGCCTAACTTGCTTCAAACGATGTTGCTACCACCAAAAGCTTACCCACAGAACAAAATGAAGGAAATCAAAAAGCTATTGGATGAATATTGTAGCGGCATCAATGAAGAAATTCAAGGCTTTGCGGACACAGTAGATGTTTCAGTTGAACAGGTGATTTTCTATGCTATGACTTATTTGGAACGTGGCTGTAGCTTAATGGCCGCTTTGCCGGGCAAAACGGAAAATGGACATACACTCCTTGCAAGAAATTATGATTTTAATGATAGCATGGAAGAAATGTGTTTTGCATACACGGAAATCAAAGGCAAATATCGCCACATCGGCTCTACGCTGAATCTTTTTGGGCGTTGTGATGGAATGAATGAACACGGACTCGGCGCTTGTAAAGCCAGTAACGGTCTACCCGTGGGTAATTTTGAAGGCGGCCAGAAAGCAAGGGTAACCGGTTTCAGCTTTTGGATTGTCATTCGCAGCATTTTGGAAAATTGCAAGAATGTAAAAGAAGCAATTGATTGGACAATGAATGCTCCCATCGGCTATAATATCAGCTTAATGGTTGCCGATAAAGACAATCACATTGCGCTTTTGCAATGTATGGACGGTCATAAAGCCTATCGGATTTTAGAGGCAGAAAGTGCAGAAACCTATCTGAACGCTACGAATCATACTATTTTGGAAGAAATAAAGCCTTATGAAAAAATGGTGATTGACAGCTCTGTGATTCGCAACAACGCAATCACTAAGTTTTTTCAAGACAATGACAAGGTGTCTAAAAGTACACTGAAGCAATTATTGTCTTTATCCTACCCCCATGGCTTGTGCTGTCATTATTATGAGGAGTTTTTCGGAACTTTGCGTTCTATGATTATTGATGTAACAGAGCAAACCATTGAAATGACCTTTGGTTCTCCACAAACAAATGATTGGCACACATTTTCTGTAAAATCTTTGGGGGAAAAAGAACTCAGTGTGTTGCTGCCGCAGGAAAAAGCAAGCCCAGACTTTTATAAAATCAATAGATAAAAGAAGGAGGAACTGTAGTTGGAATGTCATCAAGCCATTGGCAAAGCCATTGTATTTATCGAGAATCATTTAAATGAGCCCATCAAGGCTTCTGATGTTGCGGGTGCAGTGCCCTATTCCTACTATCATTTTCACCGATATTTCAGTGCTGTTATGGGAGAAAGCATTGGAAGCTATATCCGAAGCAGGCGGCTGACTCAGGCGGCGTGGGAATTAGTACACACAGAAAAAAGAGTATTGGATATTGGGCTTTCCTTCTACTTTGAATCGGCGGAAAGTTTTACGAGAGCATTCAAGAGTAGATACGGTATAACCCCGACTGCATATCGAAAAAACGGCGTTGATACTTTACTCTGCTCTCGAAAACCCATACCGACAAATGCGATTGATTCGATTAGATACACTGACTTAAAACCAGAAATTAAGATAATTCCTCCCACACATATTTTGGGGATGCGCTTTGAAACCAGTATTGAAAAAAATAATAGCGTACCTATGTGGGAACAATTTAATCAGCAAATCATTACATTCAATGATCCGCAACTTTCTTTTTGCCGTAGATTTGAGATTTATGAGGTGGCTGATTCTTGTTGCGCTCAATCTTTCGGTGCCGATTGCCCCATCAATGCCTTTATCGGAATTGAATCCCCCGTGGGATCCCACACTTATTATGGATTGCAAGCAAAGGAACTGAGCCAAGGCAAATACGCCAAATTTGTTCATGTTGGAACCGTGGATACTCTCTTGATGACTTACCAATATATTTGGAGCGTGTGGTTTCCAAAAAGCGGGTATGAACTTGCAGAACAAGATGATTTTGAGTGTTATACAGAACGCTTTTTAGGCCCGAATAATCCCCATTCTGAAATTGATATTTATTTCCCGATAAAATAAGAGTGTGGATAATGAGAAACCACCTTGCTAAACCCAAAATAGTCCAGAGTATCCCCAAGCACCGTGATACTAAGAAAATGAATTATTATTAAAAATTATCCATTCTCCAATACCCTGTCTGCCGCTTATTTATTTCGCTAATTCGCTGCGGATCGACCTTAAAGTTTCTTTTGATGTCCATTAATCCATTGATTTCTTGCTGCACATCTGAAAGCTGCGTATAACAAAAACCACATATGTAAGGTGTCTTTTTTATCGCTTCTGTTATTTCTTCAAAGCGTTGAATGAAGTCTTTTTCTGTTACTACTTTGTTGCCATATCCCCATCCTTTTTCGTCATTATCAAAGGCAATCCCCCCATACTCACTAATTAAAACCGGTTGTCCTTTGTAGCCATATCCATTAGCAAACGCTGATTTGTGTCGACTATGGTACGTACGATTTTCGAGAATTTCCTGTTTGTATTCATTGTAACGATTATAAAACACTTCTCCTGATTCTTCGTAATCATGTAACGTAATAATATCTGAAATCGTGTGTTCCCAACCATCATTCACAATCACCGGTCTATAAGGGTCAAGTGTTTTTGTAAGGTAGTAGATAGCCTCTGTGAATTTTTGCTGCGTTGCATTGGTTTTAATATCTGCAATCCCCCATGATTCATTAAAAGGCGTCCACGTAATAATACTTGGATGATTATAGTTTTGCGTGACAATCTCCATCCATTCACCCGTCATACACTCAACTGCATAATCTGTAAAATGATATGCCGCCGGAAACTCACTCCAAACCAATAGCCCCTTCACATCACACCAATATAAAAATCGCTCATCTTCTGTCTTTTGATGTTTTCGCACTCCGTTATAACCAAGCTCCAACGTCTTATCAATATCTTCAATTAGTGCCTCTTCGCTTGGAGGCGTTAAGTGAGATTTTTCCCAGTACCCTTGATCTAACAGCAATCTTTGATATAGGGGCTGCCCATTAAGTAGTACTTCACTATGTTCAATTCGAACCTCTCTCATGCCAAAATATGAATCGACTTCATCAATAATCTTATCCCCTTGTATCAAGCGAATATTTAAGTCGTATAAGTTAGGTTCATTCGGCGACCATGTCTTTATTCCCCATTCACTCACCTCAAGAGATAGCACATTCAAATGCAGGGTTATATAATTATCAAAAACTTGAGCGGAAGATGTATTAACCAAAACACCGTCAAATTCTATACGCGTCTCTATTCTTAGCGGTGCTTCTCCTTTAATAAACTCAACTTCAAGTTCAACCTCTTTTTTTTCTAGGTCCGGTGTGATTTTTGTTTTTTTAATATGTTCACTGGACATACTCTCCAACCATACAGTTTTCCAAATCCCTGTCGTTTGAACATACCAACATCCATAATTGTATTTCTTCCATCGCTGCTTACCACGAGGTTGACGAACATCATATGTATCTTCAACTTTCACTACAAGAATATTCTCCCCTTCCTGCAGTGCGTGGGTAATATCAAATGAAAACCTCGCATATCCGCCCTGATGCTTGCCAATAAATTGCCCGTTGACCCACACCTTTGTAATATAGTCGCTCCCTTCAAAGTGCAATAGCTGTCGCTGCCTTGGCTTTTGTTCTTTTGAATATATGCTGCGTTGATACCAAACCACTTCATGAGGCTCTTGCACGTTAATACCACTCAATTGGGTTTCATATGTAAAAGGTACCACAATCTTTAAATCACTGGATAAGCCATGATTCCACCCCTCTTGCTCACCAATATTTTGATCATCAAAAGCAAACAGCCATTCTCCGTTCAAACACTCCCACTGTGGTCTAACCATTTGTGGTCTGGGATAATCTTTGATATACGTCTTCATAATCGTTCCTCCGTAATAATATTTTAGTTCGTAGATTTACTACCCTTTAACTCCAGTCATTGTAATTCCCTGAACAATTTGTTTTTCAAAAATAATATACAATACAATCATTGGTATGGATGCCACCATGTTAGCCGTCAATGGTTTCACGTAATCAACGGTGTATGTACCTGCAAACGTTGGTATTCCAATTGGAAGCGTAAATTTTGAGCTGCTCATTGCACATAGCAATGGCCACAAATAATTATTCCAACTTCCTATAAATGCAAAAATGCATACTGTCGACAAAACAGCTTTTGATAAAGGCAATACAATCTTAAAGAAAATGGTTATATGGTTGCCTCCATCTATTTTAACTGCTTCAATTAATTCGTTCGGTATATTGCGTAAAAATGTAACCATGATGATTAAATTCATAGAGCCTGCAATCGCAGGAAAAATCAACCCAGGATATGTATCAATTAAATCAAACCCATTGACGGTTATAAATAGGGGAACAATCGTTGCTTCTCCAGGCACCATTAGCCCCAGCAAAAAATAAAATAATAGCAAACGACTTCCTTTAAATTCAATTTTTGCAATTGCATAGGCTGCCATCGCCGACAAAAATACTGTAAGTACTGTCGCAACAACTGCAATAAACAAGCTATTAAACATCCAAAGCGGTACTTCACTATTAAGAATAATCTCCGGATAATTTTGCAATGTATATGGTGGTTTAAACCAGTCCCACACACTTAGGATTTGCCTTCCCTCTATCTGAAAAGACACCGCTAACGACCAAAGTATAGGTGCCAAAAATACCAGTGCAAACACACCTGAAACTATTGTCAACGCTATATTTCCAACACGTCTTTTTTTTATGCTTGATGATTGCATCATACCTTTTCACTCCTTTTTTGCATAATTTGCTGAACAAGAGACAAAAGGACCAAAATCGCGAAAAGAACATACGACATCGATGCTGCATAACCCATTCGCCCTTTTGTAAATGCGGTCTCATAAATATATTGAATCATGGGACGTGTTGAAGAAGCCGGTCCTCCACCTGTTATGAGATAAATTTGTCCAAACACTTTAAAACACGCAATAAGCTGTAGCAATGACACCAAGTATGTAGTAGGTTTTAATAAGGGAATAACAATAAAAAACAAACGTTGTCGGCCATTTGCACCATCGATTTCTGCAGATTCCAAAACTTGCGGTGAGATGTCTTGTAATGCTGATAAGTAAAGCATCATACTAAATCCAACGGTCCACCATACAGTCATTGATGTAATCGTCACCCAAACCAAGCTAGGGTCTTGTAGCCATTGCAGCTCTTGATTTGCAGGCAAAGAACCTATCGCATGTAAAAAACCATTAATAAAACCTCGATACGGTGCAAACATATATTGTGCAATAAACGAGGCCACTGCAACGGACAACACACTAGGTAAATAATAACTGATACGAAGAATTTTTTTTAATCGCGATTCCCGATTAGCTAATAAAGCTAAAACAAGTGCTACGACGACCAATGCAGGTGCTGTGATTATAACGAATTTTAACGTATTGCTTAGCGCTCCTATAAAATTTTTATCCTCTAAAAAACGCGCGTAATTTTCAAAGCCAACAAAACCTAACTTCCCCATCAAACTCCATCGATGAAAGCTAACATATATACCTTGAACAACGGGCCATATGGTAAAAACAGTATATAGTGCAAAAAAAGGAAATATAAATCCTATAGGCGTCAGATAAACTCTGATTTTTTTCTTTTTAATCTCCATTCTTATGCTCCTTTTTTAAAAGAATAAGGGAGCATAAAACTCCCTTATCGTTTTATTTAGAATATGTTTGATTCAAGTTCACTATATAAATCATTGATTGCTGTCTCAACATCACTTTGCCCTGTCCAGTATCCATTAAGCGAATCAATCATCCCTGCCTTCATCGCATAAAAACTTGAGCTTTGAGGCGGAAGCACTGCTGTATTCAAAGCATTTTTGTAGTCACTTCGATAATCAAGCGCTGCATATTCTTGACTATTGACGACATTAATATTGGATGGAATCTGACCGGACTTTGCCCATGTTACGCCTCCATCCGATGCTGCTGCAACGATAAATCTAACCGCTTCAAGGGTTTCTTCATCTGTGCGTTCTTTTGAATAAGGAATCATCATTATATGCGCATCTGCCCAGCAAGCATCTTGGTCAAATAGCTTTGGAAAGTTTTGTGCACCAAAGTTTAAGCCATCTGTTTTTTCAAACGCTCCTGTTGCCCATGTTCCTCCAAACAAAATCCCTGCTTTTCCACTTTGGAAAAAGGCTTGATGGTCATCGATACCTTCAAGAACATATCCTTCTTCATACAAACGTTTAACAAATTCTGCCGCTTCCATAGCAACATTCTTATCTAAGGTCACTTCTGTTGCATCATCATTAAGTATTGCTGTTCCGTTCATTTGAAAATAGGTCGCCCACCAAACACGATATGGATCATCCCCTGAATTTGTCAGCGCAAGGGCTGAAGAGCCTTCTGGAATAACCGCTTTTATCTTATCTAAGATGGCAAGGAATGCATCAGCACTTTGAATATCCAACTTACCTTCCGCGTTTAACTCAACGCCTGCTTCGGCTAAGATATCTCTGTTATAATACATAATCTCTGCATGTGTATCTAATGGAATGCCATATGTCTGCTCGCTAAAGGTCACACTGTTGATAGACCCTTGTGTGTATAAATCTGACATCGAGATACCTATATCTTCTAGATAGCTATCAATAGGAACTACTGCGCCTTGTTCTACTAACTCAGGTAGTTTCGATGCATGTGCCACTCCAATATCCGGCCCTTTTCCTGCTGCCACTGCGGTTTGAAGCTTTGTATAGTAATCAGCCCATACCAGCATAATAGGTTGCACCTGCATAGTTGGTTGGGTGGCATTATAGTCTGTGATAATCTCATCCATAAATCCGCCGTCACCACCGCTAAACAAAGACCAAAAAACTAGATTACCTTCTTTTATTTCTACACTCTCTGGATTATTAACCGTTCCGTCTTCATTTACATCAGCATCATTTTCTGAGGTTTCATCTTGCGTCTTGGATGTATCTGATTCTGACGTTCCACTATCAACACTCGAATCATTCCCTGACACATTTGTATCATTGCTTTGTGACCCACAACCTACGATGAATAACATAACGAATACTATCGCTAAAAAAAACATATTTTTTTTCTTCATGTTGTCCTCCCTTTATTTACATTGTATGATATTGACAAGTGACCTATATCGCCGGCATATATAAACAATAATATTGTTTTTATATTTTATACATTAGTACAATTATACAATTAAGTCAAGCTCTTCTTTAATCTTTTTATGCTTTTACAACATTTTTCCACCTATTATTTTCTTTTTATTTATTTTTATAACATTTTTTTTGTTATAAAAGCCTAAAAAAAGAGCCCAGCTTTCACTGGACTCTTTTTAATACTCAATACTTAAAATCAAATCTTGCGCATAGTCACCGAATCTTTTTCCGAAGATATTAAATCCACCCACATATTGCGCATCGGCTTTATTGCCAATTTTGATTTCTATATATTCTTGTTCCATAATATTAAGTGCTTTAAAATCTAAAGAACGAATATGTTCGTTATTAATGTATATGCCATTTTCATTGACTTCCCAACTCACTAAGACACCATATTGTGTAGAGCCATCCGGCCATTTTGCAGGATTTAATCGGCCACGCCTAGCACCATAGTCACTTGGACTTTGCCAATATCCGCAATCAATTCCATTAACCCAAAGTGTAATATCTGACTTCCAATCCAACCGATAGTTTGGAGCCTCAGAACATATCTCCATCGTTAGATTTAGCCGCTTAGGTGTGTATTTTTTTGGCACTAAGTTTGGAAAACGATAGGTAATCACACCACCCGAGCTCCATAGTAACTGTGCATTCGCCCGTTGCGGAAGATAAAAACTACTCACGACATCTTCTGTTCCTATCACTCCGTCAATATCAGCTAAACCACATGTTGGAACAGCATCACAAGAACAAAAAGCACCAACAGGCATTTCAACGCTAACGATTTCATCCACATTCCGGTCTTTACTTAACAGACTAATATTGATAAAATCGGGCTTTCGATGGCAAAGCTTTGTCTTGCCCCTTGTTCCCGGCAATTCTTCAAAACGAATCAATTGAGCTGCTTCCAATGTTCGAACATGCATCGCAGCACTCGAAGCCGGAATATCTAGTGCATTGGCAATTTCTCCTATAATTAAGCTTTTTCCATACAGCAGCTTTAAAATTTCAATGCGAATCGGTGACGACAACGCTTTTCCAACATTACATATGAGTTCTTGATCCTCCATATCCAGTTCTAAAAATTTTGACACCTTCATCCCTCCAAAAACTTTTTATGCTTTTTTAACGAATTCTGACTTTAACTTCATCGCACCAAAACCATCGATTTTACAATCAATATTGTGTCCATCTGGTGCGTCTGGAACAAGGCGTATGCTTTTTACTTTTGTCCCTTGTTTAATTGCAGATGAGCTTCCTTTAACTTTCAGATCCCGTATGACGGTCACCGCATCTCCATCACTAAGCAGATTACCATTCACATCTTTAATCGCATCCTCCGCTTCTTCTGATGCTGTCAAAGACCATTCGTAAGCACACTCCGGACATACCATAAGCATTCCGTCTTCATAAGTATACTCTGAGTTACATTTTGGACAATTAGGTAAGTTGTTCATAAAGTTCTCCTTTTTGTAGCACATGTTTAATCTATTACGTATATACTCCAGGGTATATAACTTCACGAACATAGTATACTGTTATCCAAGTACTGTCAAGGGCGCTCCATAAAAACCTCGGTCATCGTTTCACGCAAAACCTCACCGATGCTTCCTCGAACACATAAATCAACCTTCGCATCATAAGGGGTCTCTTCCTTATTAATCAAGACTACGTTGTTGCCTTGATAATAATTAATCAACCCAGCTGCTGGATATACCCTCAAAGACGTACCGCCAACAATCAGCATATCTGCCGTGCGAATTGCTTCGCTACTTTTTGATAATACTTGTTCATCTAAAGGTTCTTCATATAAAACAACATCCGGTTTAATCACATGCCCGCACAATGTGCATAACGGCACTCCCCCCGCTTCCACCATCGTGGTCATATCATAAAATGCATGGCAATGGGTGCAATAGTTACGATGAATGGATCCATGGAGTTCATATACTGTTTGACTCCCTGCCATTTGATGCAATCCATCAATATTTTGTGTTATAATAGCCTTTAACTTTCCCATAGCTTCAAGCTTTGCTAATGCATTATGGGCTGCATTAGGTTTTGCATCTTTAAAAATCATATACTTACGATAGAAATCATAAAACACTTCTGGATGCTTACGAAAATATGTGTGCGATATAATCTGTTCCGGTGACACACCATATTCCTGAACAGTTTTATATATTCCATGTTCACTTCTAAAATCAGGGATATCACTCTCTGTTGATACTCCTGCACCTCCAAAAAACACAATAGCCTCAGCCGCTTTGATTCGATTACTAAGTTCTTTCATGTCGACCATCCTCTCTGTGAAAACACCTACGTTTACTCTTTCTTTAGGATAGACTCAAAAATCAATATCTCTACTTGCCGCTTATGAAAGGCAAGAAATTCCGGGGAACTGATGTCTCTATGAATAGAATGCATAAACGTATGTTCTGTAATGATTGGTAACCACGCCATCGCCATGGCATTTAACCATAAAGAATATGTATCGATTTCCTCATGAAGCAACCCTTGTTTTTTGGCTTGTTCCAAATAGATATGACTCCAATGCATCACGTCAGGAAAATAACTGTGAATCCAATCTTGGCGGTTATCATCTAAGGATTCCCATATAATAATTTTACTTAAATATGGATTCTCAAAGGTATAGCCTATATGCCTGGATAATAAGTCTTTTAGCGCCTCTATGGTCACTTCACCTTCAAATGTCAAGTTGCTCACATAGTTTTTTTCATCTTCAATCAGACTGTCAATCAGCGTCTTGTATAGATTTTCTTTATTTTTGAAAAAATATGAAGGCGTCGTTCTCGATAAGCCACTTTTTTCGCCGATCTCGGATAGCGTTGTTCGGTGATATCCTTTTTTGGCAAAAATAATCTTCGCCGCATCTAAGATTTTTTTTATCGATGCTTCTGCATCTCTTTTTTTACTCATGGATAAACTAATCCCCTTCCGTCGTATTACTTACATTATAGCGGAAGGGGAGATTAACGTACAGTGATTTATGGTTTTATGATTATTTTCAACACTTCATTAGGATTATTGGCAAACAAATCAAAGGCTGCTTCTACATCATCAAGCGACATCTGATGGCTGATTAAAGGTTTTAAGTCAAGTTCACCATTTGCCACATAGCCTAGCAATTCTTCGATTTTTGTCAAATCGCCTAAGCCCATACTAAAGGTAATATTCTTGAAAAAATGTAACGGATGAATAGCCACTGGGGCTTCAGGAATACCCACCATAAACAGGCGCCCTTCAACCGTTAATGCATTAAATCCTTGTTCTAAAGTGATTGCTAGACCCACAGCATCAATCACGACATCTACACCGACGCCTCCTGTGATCTTTGCCACTTCTTCTTCAACATTATCACGACCAACTAACAATCCATGTGTCGCTCCTAGTTCCATTGCTTTTTGAAGACGTTGTTCGGATTTTTCAACAACAATGATGTTCTTAGGTTTTCTAAACTTAGCGGTAAGCACTGCTGATAAACCAACCGGTCCACACCCAAACACAAGCAATGTCTCTCCTTCTTGTAAATTCATCTTGTGAATTCCTGTGTATCCAGTTGCAACAATATCGGAGATAAAGATAACTTCCTCATCCGATAAGTGCTGCGGAACATGAAGAAGACAAGAATCTCCATGAGGTACACGCGTGTACTCAGCATGGGTTCCAGGAATATCGCCGCGGGTTATCCCACTGCCATGAATTCCTCCATGGAGACAATGGGCTACATTTCCTTTTTGGCAAGGACCACATTCCCCGCAAAATGGAGCTGGTGGTCCTATCACTCGGTCCCCCACCCGAAAGTTCTTCACATCGTCTCCAACTTCTTCAATAATCCCTACATACTCATGTCCCAACACAAAGCCCGGCTGCGTAGGAATAACTCCATTTACGATATGAATATCACTCCCGCAGATGGTTGTTGAAGTCACTTTAATAATCACATCTGTCGAATTTTTCAGCTGTGGTTTTTCTACATCTTTAAGCTCAATTTTATTTAATTGTGGCATATATAATGCTCTCATCAATCATTCTCCTTTTTATGCGCTATTTTATACTAGCTGAACGTTCATCTAGTATAATTTTAACACAAATTTTGAGCTTGTCAATAGTTTAACGAATTTTTACTACTACTATCAGGTATCTCTACTCGACAAATTATTTCTTGGTCTTTTTTGTTATATTCTATCTTGATCTGTCCCTTATAGCGGTTGACAATAGTGCTTAATTTTTGAAGCCCATACCCTGTTTTATCTTTAATATGACGCTTCCTTTCGCTTTTCAACGTTTTTATCAATCTGTCGTTTAGCATAGCTGTCGCTTGATTGCGTGTTTGAATAATATTCAATCCATCTTCATAGCCTATAAGTATTTCACATCCTCTTGCTTCGACTTCAAGTGTTGCCTCAATTGAATTGTCTATAAGAATCCCAAAAATTTCTATAAGCTCATAATCTTGAAGTTCTGAGTTAAAAAAATAATTCTGAATTTTAAAGTCCACATTAATTTTGTCTTTTTGAGCATGTAAAAATTTACTATATAAAAACGCCATCAATACTTTATTATCCAATCGAATAAGCTTCATCCAAATATCATCAGCTTTTATTGTATGCAAATAGTCTTCAACCCCGTTAGGTAAATGCTCCATGGACTTTAAAGCATATAAAGTTTGAATATGATTATGATAATCATGTTGCTTTGTTCGCACTTCTTCAATGATATCTTCTATTACAGGAAAATACATATCATACATCTTTATCTTTTCTGATAATATCTGATTAGATATCCCATGAGTAATCATTAACGTGTTGATAAGTAATATAATAACGACAAGGATAAGTATGCCTAAAATACTATCAAGCAGCCCATATAAATCTGTATTCCATAATATAACTAACACATAATATACGAAAAAAACGTTGGTGACAACAATCTGCATCCATTTATTTTCTTTAATAAGGCTATGATAAAATTGATTAATCGGTAAGATTTTTAATATAACTATAGTCATAACTGCCGTTATTAGCTGTGTTATCAAACTACTGACAAATGTGTAATCCCAACTTCCTTTTATCAACTGATATGCAATGGTTGTCAGAAGTTGAACTGTACATAAAATCGTCAGGCTATATACATAAATAATCGTAATACGCTTTAAATCACTTCTCATAATAATTTGAATTAAAACAAACGCAATTATAATATTAACCGTAAAAGAAACCACCTGATTACTGACAAAGTAAATCACCGTGCCTATTAATGCCGTCCCGACAAGTACTCCACAACAACCTTTAATAACATCTATTTTCTTCAATGAAGCTTTTAAAATAACAATGATGTACGTCAACATAAGCATGTCAAAAAAAGATAAGATTAGCGTCTCAATATAAGTCATCAAATCTACCTCTCACTTCTTTTAGATAGCTTCGTCCTATTGGAATTTCTTCTTCTACACTATATAGTTTTATGCTTTTTGCGTCGAACTCTATTTTTTCAACATAATTTGAATTAATAATAACGGATTGGTGTACTTGCATGAAAAAATCTTCATCTAATAATTGCTTGAATTTTTTCATCGACATATGCATATATTTTATTTTTTCATCTTTGGTTATGATGATGATTCTTCTATTCACATACTCTACATACAAAATATCATTCATAGGAATCATTTGAGTAAAATTCTTGAACTTTAATGCTAGGTTTTTGGTTTCATTAGGTCGATCTATGTAATCAATCAATATTTTCTTAAGGACTTTACCGGCTTCTTCCTCTGTAAAAGGCTTTATTATGTAATCATAGCAATGGATTTTGCGAAATGCCTCCAGCTGTCTAGTTGGCATAGCCGTAATAAAGATAATCGGTGTAAACTGATATTTTTTTATACTTCTTAAGCGTTTGGCTAGCTCTATTCCTGAATAGTCCTCTACCTGGATATCCAGCAAAAACACACTGACATCATTTGATATTGAATAGCTATATGCTTCATTTGCACTACCGGTTTCAAAAAAATCCAACGTAGGGTTTATGCTTGCTGCTATCTTAAGCAAATGTTTTCTACAGGAAATGTTATCTTCCAATAATAAGATTTTTTTCATACTCTGCCTCTTTTTCTATCCCAAGCTCTTCAAAACTCCAACGATCTTACCTGCTATGAAGATTTCATCTGCTTTTTTCATTATCGGCTCATATTTACTATTTTCAGGCATTAGCATTATACTGTCGCCCATCTTAACTATTTTTTTCATCGTCGCTTCATCATCTACAACAGCAACGGCAATATCATAGTTGTCAACATCCGCTTGCCTTCTGACGACAACATGGTCCCTAGGCTCTATTCCTGCCTGAATCATACTATCCCCATCAACTTTAAGCATGAGATAATCGTAACTATTTGAAAACCACTCTGATGGCAATGGGATATGCCTTGATATACTATCTATAGATTGATCCATCGTCTTGAGCAAACCGGCGGATACTTTTCCCATTATTCCTATATCCCGATAGTCTCCAATAGGCAACACACCCTCTTCATCCATATACTTTATTGATATGTTTTTATTATCATATCCATTAACGATATATTTAAACTCGCTATTATTGACCATATTCTTATAGACAAAGACTTTATCTATGGTGTTGACTAAGTTATCATAAGACGGCACCATAGCACGGTCCAACATTTTCATTCCACTTTTCTCATAAAAATAATGCTTTACTCCGTTTGTCATCATGCCAAATCTTACGCTAGGCAATGCTTTCATATAGTCAAATAATTGGTCCTTAAATGCTTCGATTTCAACATCTTGAGCCTTACATTCAATGACAACTAAGGGTTTCTCTTTTGATTGAGATTTGTAGAGGACAATATCTGCATAACCTTTTTGAGAATATTGTTGCACGGGAACTTCAATATCGATGCAACTTAATGGATATCCTAGTATATCTATGAGATTTTGAAGAATACCTTGTCTTACAGTTTCCTCTTTGCTATGTATTTTAATAATCTTTTCTGTAAACAAATATCGATTTTCAGGTAATTTTGTAATATTTTCAAAAGGCTCTTCATCGTTGGTAATAAGGTATTCCGGATTAATATCTTTTATAAACTTTGACGCTTTTCCACTCGAGGTCATATAGAGTTTTTCTTCAGCTCTGGTCATCCCAACATATAATAATTTTCTGTCTTGTATTTCGCTGTTGTTATTGTCATCTGCTTCACAAGGACTAGAATAGGGAATAATTCCTTCATTCAAGCCAATAATAAAAACCAACTTAAATTCTAAACCTTTAATTGAATGCATAGTAAATAATTTTACTACCTCTTCATCAAAGGATACTTTATCTGAATAGATTTTGGAGTCAATACCTTGACGGATCAAATAATCTTTAGCAATCTCTAACTGCTTTTTATTACGTGCTATGATAACCATATCCCGCAAGTCATACTTAAAGCTTTTCTTCTTAATCACGCTGGAGATATAGTTAAGTTCTTCTTCATCATTTTCAAAATTTCGATAGACCGGAAAACTTCCTTCGCGTTCAACCACCAAGGGCTTCACGTATAATTCATTTGAAGTAATTGCATCATCTTTTTCTGTCAAACTATATGCCGCCATTGCCACTTGTTTAGTAGTTCGATAATTTTTACTTAGGATGCGCGAGCGACCTGCCATATTAAAGCCTACAGTAGTAAAAGCATGATAACTCAACCACGATTTTTCATAAATACTCTGAGAAGTATCTGTGATAAAGGTTGCCGAGCTATAGTCTTGTTCATCATATAATCTCTTGATTATATCAAGTTGTAATTTTGACAGGTCTTGTGCTTCATCTATAAGTATGTGCACGTACTTATCCGTATTAATTTCTTCAAAATGATCCTTTACCATTTTTGCCATATCTCCAAAATCAAAAAATCCCTTTTTATACATGATGTTATTATAAAACTGATAGCATTCATAAATAGCTTCTCTTTGAATACTATTTTTCTTAATTCGTTGAACGCCTTGTGTGTCTTTAGTTTCTTTCATGTAAGCGGCTCGGCCTGTTCTATCGGCTTCTTGATAAGCTTTTATACTATCGTAGTCACAGGCTTTAATCCAATCGATTTCATTAAGTATGAATCTCGAATTTTGCGTGTTAAACCACGCAATCTCTTTATACTTATCTTGAAGTTTATCCAAAACATAGTTTATTGTATTAAATTGTTCATGCATTGAGGGAATGGGATTATTTTTATGTTTTATCTTTAATTGATTAAACAGGCTACGAATGATTGAGTCAATGGTCTTAATCTCTAATCGTTCTTCCTTATCGGACAAATCAAGCAGCGTCGTTTGTCGATCCATTTTTTCATATAAATAATTGACATAGTGGATTAAGGAACGGTTATATGTTATCAAGAGAACCTTATCCTTTTCTTTTGTATGATAATCCAATAGAATCGGTATTCTATGAACTGCAACGGTTGTTTTTCCACTTCCCGCCACACCACGAATAAGCATATTTCCTGTTACATCACTATCGACAATTTTACGTTGATCAATATTTAATATCATAATACTAAGCTCTCCTTTATTAATTATTCATTCTGCTCTTATCTCTCCCGGGTAACAAAAAAGCACATACCACGGCCATGGTTATGCGCTTATTATTATAAAAAAACAGCGAATCTTCCCTTATAAGTTTTCCCATTATACTCAACCCATTGCACATTACCACGCTATTTAAGTACCATTCTACTATTTTGCTCCATATAATGCAAGCCATCACAAGCTATATTTTCCAAACAAAATACTCTCTTTACGTTTTACATTTAATTTTTATGATATAATAATTCTATACAAGTTAGTCAAGGTTTTAACGAGAGGAGGAAATGTTAATGTTTTATCCCTTTGCAGGACAAGTGACCCTTATTGCAGGAACTTACGCTCCAAAAGGATGGCTCCTATGTAATGGTTCAACACTTCTGATTTCTGATTACCAGCTGCTTTATGCTGTTATCGGAAATCGTTACGGTGGCGATGGGTATACCACCTTCAAACTGCCGGATTTAAGAGAGCGAATTCCAAACCATCGAGGCAATAACTTCTATCAAGGAATGACTGGGGGTTGGACGCACGTTCAACTAACCCCCAACCATTTACCCGCTCACAATCATCCCCTTCGAACTTCTACAAGCAATGTAGTCGAGTCAACTCCAACGAATAACGTACTGTCAACTGTTCAATCACGCTATCCAACAACGCTGTACGCTAACTATGCTCCTTCTCATGTAACTTCATTGGCTCAAGACAGCCTAAAAAATGAAGGTGGCTCCCAACCACTTGCAACGATGCCGCCTTATCTTACATTTAATTTTATCATTAACTATGATGGCTATTACCCATCTCGTCCTTAACACAAACCATCAATTGATTAAGTAAGGAGGAATTTTTAAATGGTAGATTACTATTTAGGTGAGATTACAATGTTCGCCGGCAACTATGCGCCTCAGGACTGGATGTTCTGTGATGGAGCTATATTACCGATATCAGAATTTCAAGCACTTTATGCGCTTCTAGGTACCTCCTATGGCGGTGATGGAATCAATACATTCCAATTACCGGATTTACGCGATCGCTTCCCAATGCATCAAGGACCTTATTTTCGTCAAGGAGAAAAAGGCGGAACGCTAACAACGCACATCACAGTTGATAACATGCCTAAACATAGCCATACCATAACTGCATCCACCCAAAATGCAACTTTAGCAGAACCTGAAAACAATGTTTTATCTGTTCCACAATCTAGATATACCACCAATGTTTATGGACCAAAAGATCCCGATACAACTACGAATATGCATGAAAAAAGCATCGGAGATACCGGCGGTTCTCAACCGCTTCAAATTGTACCACCATTTTTAACCATTAACTTTATTATCTGCGTTAATGGTATTTTCCCGCCAAGAAGTTAGATTCAAATAAAGAGACAACATATTAATATGTTGTCTCTTTATTTGAATACTAGTTTGCATTGAGTGATATATCCCCAATCCCATTTATATTTATCCAAGGACCAATTGGAGGCGTATCACCTGTACCATTATGGTAATGAACTACCGGATCATATCCAGCAGAGACACTATCATCTTGAAGCTCCCAGCGGTTATCGCCAGCATCCCATAGAATTGTGAAATTCGCACCATATACATTGTGATAATAATTATAACTTGGTTTTCCATTAACATCTGCTGCTTTCTCATATGTTTGTGCATAATCATCACTTGGATCACTGGCACAGGTAGCTGTGTAACTATTGGGAACATTCGCACTTTTTACTACGCTATCCGTTGCAGCTATACCCACATTGCCCGCTATATCTGTCAATGTCACGTTAAGGTTCAAGGTTCCACTATCTAATCCACTCACATCAATACCTGTTATCTGATCTGTGGCTGCCTCTATCGTTCCACTACCTGTGATCGGCGAAGTGCCATCATCATTATCATCGATGCTGTAATTATACGTTGTTCCTACCTCTGCTGAGGCAAAAGTAAAACTTATTGCTGTTGCATTAGCTGATGTCACCGGATCTTGATCTAAGGTAACGGTGTAACCGCTTGGCACCACAGTCTCTTTGGTCACTGTATCCGTTATGGTATTGCCTGTATTTCCAAAACCATCTGTTAAATAAACACTTAAGGTGATGGTATCATCATCTAAGCCACTGACATCAATACCTGTTATCTGATCTGTAGTCGTTGCTATGGTTCCACTACCTGTCACCGCAGCAGTCGCACCGTTGGTATCGTCAATACTATACTGATACATTGTTCCGACTTCCGCTGAGGCAAACGTAAAACTCATTGATATTGCATTGGTACTATTGATATAACTTGGATCCATATTAACACTGTATCCACTCGGTACACTCGTATCTTTTTCCACTGTATCCGTTACATTATCTCCTTGATTTCCATATGCATCTGTTAAATAAGCTGTCAAGGTTAACACGTCATCATCTAGACCACTCACATCCAATCCACTGATCTGGTCTGTCGCTGTCGCTATCGTACCACTTCCTGTAACCGCAGGGGTTCCAGCATTGGTATCATCAATGCTATAGGTATAGGTAGCTCCTACTTCTGCCAAGGCAAAGGCAAAGGATATGTTGAATTCATTGGACGGAATCACTGAGTCTTGATCGAAGCTTATGCTGTATCCAGTTGGAGGCGTCGCTTCTTTGGTTGCACTATCTGTTGCCGCTATACCCACATTACCCGCTATATCTGTCAATATCACGCTAAGATTCAAGGTTCCATCCGCTAAACCACGCACATCAATACCTGTTATCTGATCTGTCGCTGTCGCTATCGTCCCACTGCCTGTCACTTGGCTACTGCCATCACTGATACTGTAGGCATAGCCTGCATCTACTTGTGCCGAAGCAAATGTAAAACTTACTGTAGTATCATTAGCTGACGTCACCGGGTCTTGATCTAAGGTAACTGTGTAACCACTTGGTGGCACTGTCTCTTTGGTCACTGTATCCGTTGCATTGCTACCTTGATTGCCAGCACTATCTGTCAGGTAAACTGTTAATGTTAATGTATCATCATCCAATCCACTGACATCAATACCTGTTATCTGATCTGTGGCTGCCCCTATGGTTCCACTACCTGTGATCGGCGAAGTCGCACCGTTGGTATCGTCAATACTATACTGATACATTGTTCCGACTTCCGCTGAGGCAAACGTAAAACTCATTGATGTTGCATTGGTACTATTGATATAACTTGAATCAATACTAACGCTATAACCACTTGGTTCACTCGTATCTTTAAGCACTGTATCTGTTGCATCATTTCCTTGGTTCCCATAACTATCGGTCAAATAGACTGTCAAGGTTAGCGTGTCATCATCTAGACCACTCACATCCAACCCACTGATCTGATCGGTGGCTGTCGCTATCGTCCCACTACCTGTCACTGCAGCCGTTGTACCATTGGTATCATCAATGCTATAGGTATAGGTAGCTCCTACTTCTGCCAAGGCAAAGGCAAAGGATATGTTGAATTCATTGGACGGAATCACTGAGCCTTGATCGAAGCTTATGCTGTATCCAGTTGGAGGCGTCGCTTCTTTGGTTGCACTATCTGTTGCCACTGACCCGATATTACCTGCTACATCTGTTAAGGTCACGCTAAGATTCAAGGTTCCATCCGCTAAACCACTCACATCAATACTACTTATCTGGTCTGTGGCTGTCCCTATGGTCCCACTGCCTGTCACTTGGCTACTGCCATCACTGATACTATAGGCATAGTCTGTGCCTACTTGCGCCGAGGCAAACGTAAAACTTACTGCAGTATCATTAGATGACGTCACCGGGTTTTGATCTAAGGTAACCGTGTAACCACTTGGTGGCACCGTCTCTTTGGTCACTGTATCCGTTGCATTGCTACCTTGATTGCCAGCACTATCTGTCAGGTAAACTGTCAATGTTAATATATCATCATCCAATCCACTGACATCAATACCTGTTATCTGATCTGTAGCTGTCTCTATAACTCCACTACCTGTGATCGCCGAAGTCACACCGTTGGTATCGTCAATAGTGTAATGATACGTTGTTCCGACTTCCGCTGAGGCAAACGTGAAACTCATTGCTGTTGCATTGGTATTATTAATATAACTTGAATCAATACTAACGCTATAACCACTTGGTTCACTCGTATCTTTAAGCACTGTATCTGTTGCATCATTTCCTTGGTTCCCATAACTATCGGTCAAATAGACTGTCAAGGTTAGCGTATCATCATCCAACCCGCTGACATCCAATCCACTGATTTGATCGGTGGCTGTCGCTATCGTACCACTTCCTGTAACCGCAGGGGTTCCGCCGTTGTAATCGTCGATGCTATAGGTATAAGCGACTCCTACTTCTGCCGAGGCAAAGGTAAAAGATACATTCGTTGCATTGGATGCAATCACTGAATCTTGATCGAAACTTATGCTGTATCCACTTGGTGACGTCGCTTCTTTGGTTGCACTATCTGTTGCCGCTAGCCCGATATTGCCTGCTGCATCTGTCAAGGTCACACTAAGATGCAATGTTCCATCATCTAAGCCACTCATATCAATACTACTTATCTGGTCTGTGGCTGTTATTATGGCCCCACTTCCTGTTATCGGTGAAGTGCTATCATTATTATTATCGTCAATGTTGTAATGATATGTTGTTCCGACTTCTGCTGAGGCAAAGGTAAAGCTTACCCCCGTGTCATTGGCTGATGTCACCGGGTCTTGATCTAGAGTAACGGCATAACCACTTGGTAGCACAGTTTCTTTGGTCACTGTATCCGTTGCATTGCTACCTTGATTGCCAGCACTATCCGTCAGGTAAACTGTCAAGGTTAAGGTATCATCATCTAATCCACTGACATCAATACCTGTTATCTGATCGGTGGCTGTTGCTATCGTTCCACTTCCTGTTATCGGCGAAGTCGCGCCATTGGTATCGTCGATACTGTAAGAATATGTTGCTCCGACTTCCGCCAAAGCAAAAGTAAAGTTTATTGCTGTTGCATTGCTACTATTGATATAACTTGAATCTATACTAACGCTATAACCACTTGGTTCACTCGTGTCTTTAAGCACTGTATCTGTTGCATCATTTCCTTGATTCCCATAACTATCGGTCAAATAGACTGTCAAGGTTAGCGTGTCATCATCCAGACCACTGACATCCAATCCACTGATTTGATCGGTGGCTGTCGCTATGGTTCCACTGCCTGTAACCGTAGATGTTCCAGCATTGGTATCGTCAATGCTATAGGTATAAGTTGTTCCCACTTCTGCCAAGGCAAACGTGAAGGAGATATTTGTTTTATTTGTTAGATTTACAGGATCTTGATCAAAACTAGCACTAAATCCACTAGGAGGCGTTGATTCCTTTATGATGGTATCAACTGCTACATTTCCCTCATTCCCTGCTGCGTCTGTTAACTGGACGTGCAATGTCAGTGTCCCATTGGTGAGCGTGCTGACATTTATTCCAACCACTTGATCCGTTGCCGTGACAATTGAACCACTACCTGTTACATCCGATGTCCCATTATCAGTATCAGCAATCGTATAACGATAATTACTCCCTACCTCAGCAGATGCAAAGCTAAAACTCATTGTGGTTTCATTGGAAGCAGTGATAGCCGCCTGATCTATTGAAACACTGTAGCCCGTCGGTGCAACCGTTTCTTTTATTACCGTATCACTTACACTATTCCCCTGATTGTTCGCTGCATCTACTAATGTCACAGTCAATGTCAAAGTATCATCATCCAACGTACTGACATCAATGCCAGTTACTTGATCCGTAGCAGTAGCTATCGTTCCATTGCCAATGACTGCCAAAGTCAATCCATTCGTATCGTCAATACTATACGTATAACTCGCCCCGACTTCTGCCGAGCTAAAAGTAAAACTAATTGAAGATTGATTGGAACTGTTTGCTGCACTTTGGTCAAAACTGGCGCTATAACCGGTCGGCGGCGTTGTATCCGTTGTTGTGCTAGTGCCACCTCCACCTCGCGACGGTTGTTTGACTTTAACGCCTTCGGAATTCGTTGTTGCTTCGTTTTTTTCTATTTCACCTACAGCAGGCTCTACTAAAACCCCATCTGTATTCAAGACTACCTTGGCAATGAACACACTTCCTTTAACTATCGCCGGACCATCAAAAGTTACTTCCTTAATGGTTGTCCCGGAAGATGTATTGATATTTGAACCTGCTGCTTCAGTAGCCACCTTCAGATCATCAATACCGGTATCACCTTTGATCTCAAGGGTTGCGCTCTCTTTCATTTCAACTGAAGCAAATGTTCCATCCAATTCAACTACATGTCCTGATGATTGAATTTCAACTTCTGAGTTTTTAAAATCACCTTCTAGGAGTACATTGGATTTTGATATAACCTTATTCACTGTACTGTTCTCAGAGAGAACTTGAGACTTTCCACTTTTTTTAACCAGAAGTATCTCACTTATACTACTTCCCTTTAAATGCAGTTGACTATCGCCGCCATCTACAATAATACGTCCATCAATCGTCACATTCTCTAAGTTAATATCCCCATCAGCAACTTCTGCCGTTAATATCAAATCACCTTTAATCCAAACGTTAGTCAGGGTTAAATCGCCTTTGTATACGGTAATGTTTCCATCGACAACTTGAACCTGTGAACCATTGCCAACAGTTCCCGATTCTGTAACCGTTCGTCCAAGTACTTTGTCTAGCAGATTAATAACCTCTGCACGGGTAATAGCCCCCTGTGGTTTATACGTTCCATCAGGATATCCCGTCAAATAACCTTTTTCGATTAACGCTGCCACTTGTGATTGATGCGTTTCCTCAACCATTGTTCCGTCTTCAAAAGAACTTAAAACCGTGTCAGGATCGTTACTTTTACTTGCCAGAATTTCAGCTACTATAACACTGACATCTTCTCTGGAAATAGCTTCATCCGGTTCTAATTGATTGTTTTGATACCATTGCATATACCGATTCGATTTTGCTATCGCTGTCTGATTAGCATACCACGCTTCGCTTCCAACATCTGAAAAATTAACCCCATCCGCTTCATTGTAACCATACAATTTGTTAATCAGTGTAATAAACTCAGCCTTGGTAATATTGTCATCTGGTTTAAAGGAGCCATCTGGATAGCCCGAGATCCTCCCCTCCTCTGTCCATTTTGAAATCTTATCTTTTGCCCAATGATTATCTATATCATTGAAACCGTCCACACCTGCTACTGATACCACAGTGATATTCATGTAAAAACTCATAAAAAAAATAATTGCTACCGCTTTCCATTTGGTGTTGTGCAAAACTAACCCTCTCCTTCCACTATTTGATCCTTAATATGTATCACGCTCGATTCCCAAAATATATCCTTTCTTTATGGTATTGTGCAATCAGGACCACTAGCT
>DGAD01000031.1 GCA_002382805.1 Clostridiales bacterium UBA4039 | reverse complement strand
ATTCTCAAAAATGGTTGACATTGGATTTATAGGTCAATCTGACCACTTTTTACCCGCTCTATAAGTTCTTCCACTTTTTGCTTAATCAAATCTCGCGTTTCTCTAAATCCTTCAATCGGGCCTCCTGATGGATCCTCTAATCCCCAGTCCTCCATATGCTTATTCGGAACATGTGGACACACCACATTACATCCCATCGTTATTAATATATCAAGTTCAGCCGGAATATCTGATAGCAACTTAGGGTAATGGGTTGCCATATCAACCCCTGCATCTTCCATCACTTCTACAGCCATTGGTTTCACCTGTGGATAGGTTTGTGTTCCTGCAGAATAACTGTCAAAAATATCTGCCCCTAATTTTTTTGCCCATCCTTCAGCCATTTGGCTACGGCATGAATTGTGAACACACACAAATGCTACTTTATATTTCATTTTATACCTCACTTTTTAGGTCATTAAATTTCAGTTTCACCTTATCATACACATCGACAATTGTCAATGTATTCATCCTTATCCTGTCCCAAAAAGTGCTTAAGAACCTATCGTTTCTTTTAATATTTCTTTGACGCTTTCAAAAGATGTATCCACTATAACCATCTGAATGCGAATTTCTAAGAGCCCTTCTTTATTAAATATATTTTGAAGCTTGTGATTCACCGCTTTTATTCCTCTATCACCTGTTTCAGGTAATAGTACAACGATTTTATTATGACCTATTGTACAAAAAGAATCTGTAATGCGCGTACACAGATGAATACTACGGATAACTTTATTGATTTTTTGTGCTGTTATATTTCCTACTTCAATTCCAATTAAACCAAAAGTTCGTTTATAACGCTGATATCTTAAAAATTCATATTCAAGGTTGTGAACAAATGATTCTTCATCTAAAAACTTCGTTACATAGTGATTTTTGAGATTAGCTCTTTTATTTTTAGCATTTTTCTTATATGTTACTACAATTTTTTTATATTTTTTTATAACTTGACGTATGTTAATCTCTTGAAGATAGATTTTCCACTCTCCTTTTTCAAAGACTAACACACGTCGAAATAAATCTTCTTCAAAATGATTGAGCAACACATTATATTCTCGTACTTTCACCCAACAGATAACCTGGGTCCCATATATCTCATCCAATTCAACCGTATCAACTGAACTGCTAAACTTAGTAATCTCATGAATTTCACTTACAAGCTCTTGCCAGTGTATAAAGTCTTTCAAAAAAATTCTACTCTGTGACTCATGGCAAAGTAATTCATATGCTTTTTTATACTGTGTATTCATTAGATACAACATATATGCATTTACTGTGACTAATACCTTGTTAAATGCCATATCTTCATATGTCTTTGTAGGCACCATACAGCAATCTTCTTGAGAAAGCATATTGTTTTTCCATACTCCAAAGTATTCTTGCCGTTGTTCATAATTTATGAGCGTCTTGTATGCTTCTTTAACCAACAAGAATTTTTCTTTATTTCCATCATTATCCGGATGATATTTTACAATTAAGCGCTTATATGCTGATCGAATCGCTTCTTCACTTGCAAACATATGTAGCTCTAATAACTGAAAATAATCAACAAATTTATTATTCATAGTATCCTCTACTCAATCAATTTAAGGTTTTTCATGACTTCAACGAATTTATCAATATCAAGGGGTTTGGTCGCATATGCATCTGCTCCTTTGCTAAAGGTATCATCAACAACCTCTGTCTCTGAGAGTGCTGTAATCATGATTATCTTCGCTTTTTTTTTGACCTCATATTGCATTTCGAGATCTCGAATCGTCTTTAATACTTTCGCGCCATCAACTTTAGGCATCATAATATCTAGACAAATCAAGTCATAAAACTCTTGATCTTCTATAGACATCATATGTGCATCAATAGCTTCTAGACCATTGACCACCAAATCACATTCTCCATATTCATCTAAAACTTTCCAAAGCAACTTTCGACTAACCATATCATCTTCTGCGATTAATATTTTCAACATATACGTCCTCCTTGTCCACTTGTAATGCCTATTTTTGTAATACATCCTCTTCTAAATCTAGCAGCATCTGATTAAGCAACACTTTCATTTTTTCCGGATCATTTTTTCTAAGCTTCATCTTTAGTCGAAGTGCATTGCGCCTTAGTTGATCAGAAGGATACTGATCGATCACATCAAACAAAATCTCTGCTTGATTATTTATTTTTACGAAATCATAAGTTTCCCCTTCGTATTGCATACTTTTTAAAAGCTCTTTTATCAAAAGTTGAGCCTTGTCATTGGTTTTTGCCCGATCATACAAATCGATATCCTGCACATTTAAAATATCCATAACAATATTTTGAAGTTGTACAAGCTGAATCGGTTTTGTTAAGTATAGATCAAAATCATGCTGCATAATTTTTTCTTTGTCTTCCTTTAAGGCTAATGCCGTTAGAGCAATAATTGGAATTCTTTTCTTCTCCTGCAGACTTCTTATATGATCTGTTGCATCTAAACCACTCATGACTGGCATTTGGATATCCATTAATACCAAATCATAATTTTGATTTTTCTCATAATATTCAACGGCTTGCTTGCCATTAACTGCAACATCTACTATATGCCCATCATTTTCCAATTGTGTCTTAACAATTTTTTGATTTATGCGATCATCTTCGGCAAGAAGAATACGTCCTTTTCTTGACGGAATATGTACGGGTTTTTCTTCAATGATATCCTCTGCTGTTTGCATGTTCAGTGTCTTTGAATCTGGTTCTTCTAAATAAAAATGCAATGTGAACGTAGTACCTTTTCCAAGTGTACTTTCACAATAAATACTTCCTTGCATCTTTTCAACAATACTTTTTGAAATGGCTAATCCTAAGCCTGTCCCTCCCTTTTGGCGTGTATACGATCCATCTTCTTGAGAAAAATTTTCATAAAGATTTTCCTGATATGATGCATCCATTCCTATGCCTGTATCGCTAATGGTGATCATAAAATCATAAGTGTCACTCTTTTTTACTATTTGATACCCGATATGTATTGTTCCTTTTTCCGTAAATTTTATTGCATTATCAACAAGGTTATTTAAGACTTGCTTTATTCTTAGACTATCTGATTTGAACACTTCAATTGGATAATTATACGCATCTATACGTAATTCAACTGCCGTGCTTTTAATTTTCGCCTTATTTTCAAGATAGACTTCTTCCAACATTTTTTTCAAATTAAACATTTTACGATAAATCACAAATTTACCGGCTTCAATTTTTGATATATCCAAAACACTATTGATTATTTCAAGCAGATTTATGCTTGATGTTTTTGCTGTATTAAGATAATCGATGACCTCTTGATCTTTTACACTGCGTTTTGATAGATCAATCATCCCTATAATTCCATTAAGTGGTGTTCGAATTTCATGACTCATATTGGACAAAAACTCACTTTTAAGTTTGTTGGCACGTTCCGCTTCTTCTTTTGCATCATTAATCCGCTTTTCATTTTCAATCAATTCAGTAATATCTTGGATAATCAACATAATCTGTTCTTCTTTTTTTTTTTGCAATCGAACAAATCCAATTTGATAATGTTTAATGATATCCATGTCATCGATATTGCTCTCAAACTTGACTTGTCCTGTCACATACTCTTCATCTTGTTCCGTTAACAAATACACGTTTTTCTTAATTAGACATTCTTCACAACGATGGTCAATCCCGCACCGCTCATCTCCAATTCTCGAGCAACGTAGTAACTTTCCTAGGATAATATCCATATTTTGCTGTACATCAATTTGAAAATGATGAATCATAAACGGATTAACTTGCAGCACTTTTAATTCTTTATTGACAATAATAATTCCTAGAGGCAATCGGTTAAATATTGTCTCAAAGTTTTTCTTTTGTTCAATATTTTCCAGTTCCAATAATTTTATTTTTGTAATTTCTCGGAAATTAATGCTAATGTATAGACTTCCCTTCATCTCAATCGGAGAAATACTCGCTGATAGATATACTTTTTCCTGTTCATGATTAACAATAAAAGCATCCTTTACTAAACCACGTGGTTTCATCGTACGCTTAACATCACTGATAATATCAGCAATGATTGTTCCCGACTTTTCTGTGCAAATATTAAAACAGGTCTCAATCGAAGCATTACTCTGTATTTTATACGGGGCATCAATGATTTTTGCAGCCCGTTGATTCATATATACAACTTTATTTTCATCATTGACACAAATAATCCCATCACCAAGAGTGTCAACAACCTTATAGAAATCTAACTGGTCATACATACGCTCACCTCTGATTCATTATATAACCACTATTGCAATAACTTCATAATATGATGCCCCATAAAACTTAACGACGTCTGCTTAGATATTCCCCCAAGCTCATAAGCTGCTTTTGGCATGCCATATACCACTGAAGATGCTGCATCTTGTCCCAAAGTTATAGCTCCCTTACGCTTCATTACTGTAATGCCCTTAGCTCCATCATAGCCCATACCCGTGAGAATCACACCTAATGCCCGATCTCCAAGCGTTTGCGCCACTGAATGAAATAACATGTCTACTGAAGGACAATGCCCGTTGACTTTTTCTCCTTCAAAAACCTTAAGAAAATACCCATGTTCTGCTTTTTTTACTTCCATGTGTTTGTCTCCAGGTGCTAGATATACATGATCACGCTGTATTATATCTCCATTCGTAGCTTCTTTTACATGAAAATGTGTTTGTTTGTTCAAACGTTCCGCAAACATCCTTGAAAAGACAGGCGGAATATGCTGAACAATTACTATCCCTGGTAAACCAAGGGGCAATTGACTTAGCACTGAGTAAATGGCTTCAGTTCCACCTGTAGAAGCTCCAATGGCAATAAGTTCATGTTTTTTTACTTGCTTTGCTTTGCTTTCAACCAAGTCTTTGGGGTTTTGAACAACCACCGTCGCTTTGGAGGCTGCCTTTATTTTTTGAATAAGATTCACAATAAACTTTTGAACACTCTCTGGGGATCCGGCATTTGGTTTTACTACAAATTCAACCGCTCCTGCATCCATTGCATCAAACACTTTATCATTTAGAGAGCTAACAACGATTACCGGAACAGGATACTGAGGTATCAAACGTTTGACAAACTCAATTCCATTCATTTTTGGCATCTCTATATCACAAGTTACGACATCCGGTTCAAATTCTAATATTTTGTCTCTTGCATCAAACGGATCCGTTGCTGTAGCTACAACCTTTATCTCCGTATCCGTTTGAATGCCTTTTGCAAGTATTTGTCTAAACAATAGACTATCATCAACAACTAGTACACGAATACTCATACGGTCCTCCCGGTTATATTTTTCTGTATACTGCAGGTTTAATATACTTAAACTCTGTCGTTTCACGATTAATGGATTCTGAATGCCCTATAAATAAATAGCCTCCATATTCCATCTGATCATATATTTTTTTAATAAGTCGCTCTTTGGTGTCATTGTCAAAATATATCATTACATTTCTACAAAAGACTACATGAAATTTTTTCTTAAAGCTAAACACAGGCTCCATCAAATTAAAACGTCTAAAAATCACTTCTTGTTTAAGTTTTGACTTTATCTGATAATCATCTTTGGTAATCTTATCAAAATAATTTAAAACCCAAAGGCGTGATAACGTCTTTACTTTATCTGCCGAATAAACCCCTTGCTTTGCCTTGGACAAAGCATTTAGCGACAAATCTGTTGCCAAAAGTTTTTTATCCCACTTATCAGATTTCATTTTAAAATAATCCTCAAGCAACATGGCTAATGCATATGGTTCTTCTCCTGTTGAACTTGCAGCACACCATATGCGCAAATCTTTGTTCTTTGCATTTTTCTCCCAAAAAGGTAATACTGTCTCTGAAAAAAAAGAAAAATGTTCAGCTTCTCTCATAAAATAGGTATGGTTTGTTGTAATGCGATCGACAAGTCGGCTAAGCTCTTCTCCTTCCTTATCCTCTTTTAAATGCTTATAGTAAGTCATCAAACTATCCATACCCTTTTCATCTAAGAGACTGCTTAAACGACTCACCAATAGCGCCTTTTTTTGTTCCTTTAAGTGGATGCCGCTATGCTCTTTTATATAATCCGCTAATACCCTAAACTCATCATCCGATATTTTTATCATATACATACCCCTTTCCATGTTGGCAGGATATAAGCTATGGATAATCAGGTACCTCTAATATTTTTCAAACTCCGTATCACTAAGCGATATTTTTCGATTTCTTTTCTTTTCTCTATGATTTGTATCATTATTTTTCATACTTTCAAGCATTTTTAGTACTTCAGGATCAATCGCTTCTGAGCCATCGCTTTTTTGTATGTTGCGAAGCTTAAAAGTTGCAACTTGCGATTTTAACATATCGGCTTGTCCAGATAGTTCCTCACTTGCCGCAGCCGTTTCTTGTGCAGTTGCACTTGTTGTTTGAACAACATCAGAAATCTGCGAAATCCCTTGATTAATCTGATCTACACCTAACGCTTGTTCTTGGGAAGCTGTTGCGATGGATCCAACTAAAGACGTTGCTTGAGATACCCCTTCAACAATTTTATTAAGTGCTTCTGCCGTTTCATTTGCTATTTTTGTACCACCTTCAACTTTATGTATTGAGCCTTCAATCATTGCAGTTGTCTCTTTGGCTGCACTTGCAGATCTAGCCGCAAGGTTTCTAACCTCTTCTGCTACCACTGCAAATCCTTTCCCATGTTGACCCGCACGCGCTGCTTCAACAGCTGCATTTAATGCAAGAATATTTGTCTGGAAGGCAATATCATCAATGACTTTAATAATTTTACTAATATTATTGGAGGAATCATTTATTTCTTCCATGGCTTTTAACATATCCGTCATTTGAGTATTTCCTTGTTCCGCATATTTTTGTGCAGATGTCGCCATTTCTTCTGCTTTTTCAGCATTTGATGCATTTTGTCGTGTTTGAGAGGCAATCTGTTCTATTGACGCTGTCAATTCTTCAATGGAACTTGCTTGTTCTGTAGCACCTTGAGACAAGGACATACTTGAGTCAGAGACTTGGCGCGATCCAGAAGCTACTTGTTCAGACGCAGAATTAATGTTCGTCATAACATTATTGATATTTTTCGTCATTGTTTTGAACGCTTTTGAGAGCATTCCTACTTCATCTTTTCGATCAACTGTGATCTCAATTGCTAAATTACCTTCTGCTATTTGATTCGCGGCGTTTACCATTTGAACCAGCGGTTTACTAATAACACGTGCAATAATAACACCTAATCCTATTGCTAATATAACTGCGCCGCCAATAAGTATCATCATTACTGTAATAGATGCTAGCGTAACCGCATTATTTTCTTCTGCTTTCTTCTCGGCATCTTCAACCTTCATATCGACCATTGCATCAATGGCTTCTTGCTCATTGTCTGCTGCAATACGCATATCCCCATTTATTAAGGCATATGCCTTAACATCTTCATTTTCTATACACAATTCATAAAACATTGGTAGTATAGCCCCAAATTCTCTTCGTGTCTGCAAGAAATGTTCAAACGCATCTTTCATTTCTTGAGACACCGCTTTATTGCCAAAGGAGGTTGATATTACATCAAGTTCATCAACAATCGTTGTAATGGTGCGATACTTTTCTTCAATCTTTTCCGGATCATCTTCAAGTATCATATCACGTGTATATACCCGTACCTTTTGAAACAACGTAGCCATTTCTGCTGCTTCTGCTAATGGTACTGTCATATTCGAATAGATAATTTGACCATTGGCATCAATCGTTCGCATGTTATTAATACCAACAAGGCCTACAATTCCAGCGACAATAGCAACAAGTACAAATGCAGTAATAAGTTTTGCTGTGATTTTCATGTTCAAGAACCCTTTCATATACATCCTCCTATTCATTACTTCCCTTAATCTCATCAATTTCATTTTCATCCAATAAAGTTTCACAATCAAGAATTAATGTTACATTGTTTTCGCTCTTTCCCACACCTTTAATGTACTTTCTGGCTCCCGCATTTAAATTAGGCGGTGGGACAATATTTTCTTCACTAATATTCAACACTTCTGAGACAGCATCAACAATAATCCCTATTGACAAATCCAACACATCAATAACGATAATGCATGTTCGGTCGTTGTATTGCTTTATTTCTTTTTTAAACTTGACTCTTGCGTCCATTACTGGAATAATGGTTCCTCTAAGATTAATGATGCCCTTAATGAAATCCGGTAGTTCCGGAACAACAGTTATCGGCTGTATACCTACGATTTCTGTAACATACATGATATCAATCCCATAGGATTCTTCCCCGAGACAAAAAGTTAAAAATTTTCCTTTTTGAGTATCCTCTTCTAAATCTTCTTGAACGATATTCATTTCTTCATTCATGTCTTCACCTCTTTATACTTGAACTTTTGCATTAACGTTTGACAAGTTAAATTCTCCAACATCGAGTATGAGACTGATACTTCCGTCACCTAAGAGCGTACATCCTCCAAGTCCTTTTATTTGTTTATATTTTTTAACATATTCCGGTAATGCTTTGACAACGACTTGTTGCTGCCCCAACAATTCATCGGCAAAAATGCAGCAAGATTTATTGTCTTCTTCTACCATGATTAAGATTCCTTTTTCAACATCTTCTTCTCCATGAGGTATATCATACTCCTCTTTCAAACGGACAATCGGATAGCAAAGCCCCCGAACCATAATCATCTCCTGTCCATGTGTATCTTTTATGATTTCTGAGTTTTGAGGTCTAAATGATTCTCTTATGGTCACGATAGGAAGGGTAAATCTTGAATGACCTACTTTAATATTCATTCCTTCTATAATCGCTAATGTAAGAGGAATCTTTAAGGTGATTGTTGTTCCTTCCCCTGGGACACTGTCCACAAGGACAGTTCCTCCAACACTCTCAATATTTTTGGCAACAACATCCATGCCAACGCCTCTTCCTGAAAATTCTGTCACCTCTTCTTTTGTGGAAAATCCCGGATGTAAAATCAAGTGATACAACTCTCGATCTGATAATTCCCCAAAAGAAGAATTGATTAAACCTTGATCAATCGCTTTGTCATATAACTTTTTCTTATCCAAACCCTTTCCATCATCTTTTATACAAATTAATACATCACTACCTGAATTTTTTGCTTCTAATATAATACTGCCTTGAGATGATTTTCCTTTATCTATCCTCTCAGATGCACTTTCAATCCCATGGTCAATAGCATTACGGATAATATGCATCAATGGGTCAGCAATCTTTTCTATAATATTTTTATCTACTTCAGTTTCTTCACCAAAAACTTCTAATTGAACTTGCTTATCTAATCGACGCGTCATGTCACGAACGATGCGATGCATTTTCATAAATGTTTTTGAAAGGGGAATCATGCGAATGGCCATGACCATATCTTGAAGCTCTCCAGTGATTTTGTGCAATTGTCTTGACGCCTTATCAAAGCTTTCAATTTCTAGGTCAATCATCTCTGGATTTTGAGTGACCATGGCTTCTGCTATAACCAACTCACCTACCATGTCCATAAGTTTATCCAACTTATCGATATTCACACTAATCATGCTTTGTTTTGTATTGATTGAAATATCTTGTTTTTCTTTTTTTTCTTGACTTTCTACATATTTTTTTGATGTTTCCGGAATCTTGATTTCATTGGATTCTTCCGGTTGGCTTTGTGCTGCTAAAAATTCAGCGTACTGTTGCTCTGTAATAGATTCAAACTCCAGCTTTTCCATAAAGATGGTGCCTTCTAGATAGGACTTTATGGCTTCTTTTGTACTGGTTGTCTGCATCAAAAGCTTAAACCCATGCTGACGAATTTCGTCTGCGGATTTATCGTTTTCAATAATATCTGCTGGTGAATAAACAACTTCTTCAACCAAATCAGCGATATTATGAACAACTGTGTAGGCACGTATATTCTCCATCTCTGCATCTGGCTTATACCATATAATTGCCTGGTAGCATTGAACATTTTGGTCTTTTTTGTTTGGACGGATATAATATTTTTGCTGTGGTTCTTCTTTTGGCTTTACGACGGTCGTATCCGGGGTTTTTATTGCCTCTAAATAACTTGAAACTTGACTTAATAAAACAGATTGATCACCATCGGGGTTCTCCCCATTTTTCACCTTCATCAATTCTATTTTAAAGTAATCAATGCTTTCCAATATTAAATCAATAAGCACCGTAAAATCATAAGACATCTCCATGTCTTCTCGAATAACATAAAATATATCTTCCAAACGATGTGCAAGAGTACTCATATCATTAAACATCATCATTGCTGAAGAGCCCTTGATTGTATGCATAAATCTAAAGATTTCATTGATGGACTCCGCACTAAACATTCCTACTTTTTCACTAGCTATAATAACCTCTTCCAATGTCTCTACGATTTGCGAGGTCTCATAAACAAAAGCTTCTGTCATCGGTTCATCTATATACGACTTACTCATGCTATTCCTCCTATTTCGTTATACCATCTAATACTTCTAACAATTTCTCCTTTTGGAATGGTTTAACAATAAATGAAGAGGCTCCGTTCATAATTGCCTCTCGAATAAAACTTTCTTGTCCCATCGAGGTAACCATAACAATTTTTGCATTGGCATCATATAGCTTTATTGCTTTGAGCGCTTCAATTCCTGTCATATTCGGCATGGTAATGTCCATTGTTGTAATGTCCGGTTGATACTGTTTATATAGCTTTACAGCTTCACTTCCATCTGGAGCTTCAGCAACCACTTCATATTCATGGCTATCAAGCATTCTTTTTATCGTTGCTCGCATGAACGCTGCATCATCTACAATCATTAACCTTTTCATTTTCTTCCTCCTATCCTTAATTTTGATGAATTTTATGTACACGAAATAAAGGAAAAGAATTTTCCTCTATTGCTTCATGAAATTTAAAATAGCTCGGAATTTTAGAGATTGTCTATCTATGATTTGTTGACCTTTCGCTCCCCAAAATACTCTCCTCAATCCGTTACCTCTTATTATTCACCGCCTTTTTTACATGCAGAAAAAGGTTCAATTAAATTGACGTTCACTCAACAACTCAAGTGCGTCTTATATATTATATATTTGCGTATCGAATATGGAAAAAGAAAATTGATATGAAAAATATGGACTAACAACCACCTTATTAATTCTCTCTTGCCATTTGACAAGTACCTTCAAACAAATCACTCCCTCTTGTCATTTGCTTTGGTTATTACTTATGTCCCCTTGATGATTTTATCCTATTTTTAGTTCAATGAAAGTTTTTACTTATTTATATATTTTATCACAAGTTTTTACACTTGTCACGTTGAACCTCGATGTTGGTTGCGTTAGTTTAGTTTCGGAAAAAGAAGAACAGAGTAGCTCCTCGTAAATTTAATTGAAATCGTTGGTTAAAGTTTATCATATTTTTTTCTAAATTGCTAAGACATTTTTCTCATTCGATCGTTTGTCCTTGATAATGAGCCTCTAGGAGCATGATTCTTGCCCATCTCGGCATCACAATAAAAGAAAACTGTGTTGCCTTGCTCAAGGCTACCATGCACCTTCTCATTGTAACGGATTCGTTTCACCAAGCTCCTAACCGACTATTTTACGAAGCCGTTGGGCCCATTTATACATGGTGTTTCGTTTGCCAATACTTAGCGCTGAAGTTTGTTTATCCCAATTATAGATATCTTCTGTCTGTCTATTTTAACTGGCGTAATGACCTTATTACTGCTACATGCAGTTATTGCAATGCATAAAAAAAGAATTACAGCTGTTGTACTAGACTTTTTCAACATAAACGTTCCTCCTTAACCTCCTTATAAATTATTCTATCATAGAGGACTCAGTACCTTACCACAAATATCAAGATTAAATAAAATATTATGAATTCTCTAGACTTTAATTTTTGAAAAACTAGTTGCTATTATTATAATAATTCAAATAACTAATAGAAAATATAATCACTAATATGAGACACAATAAAATAATATTTCTAAAAATAGCTTTTCTCTTCATAGTTCTCATTTTAATACATGTTTCTATTCAAATTAACAGGTACTGTAAAGTTACATATATTTAACGCAATATTGTTACGATAAAAAATATTCCTTTTTAACAACATAAATACTTTGAACTAACGAGGTGTTTTCGTTAATAAATATTCCTATAACATAATCCTCATTAATTTCAAAAAGTTTAAAATTTTCATCCAAAATAACCACCTCCGGATTATATTCCGAATATTTTTGCCTCAAAACACTTATTGCATCAGATTCCTTATCTCCAATTGAAACATCCTCAGAAAAATCATAACCTTTAGACATGATTTCGAATCCTGATACTGTATTTGTACTTATATTAATAAAAAAATCTATACCCGAACCTGTTATTTCTTTTTTTGAGTCAGAACCTAGACTATCATTATTATCTTGCACAGATGGATAGTAGTGTATAAACTTATTATTCTTTTCTTCAATCACTTTATACTCACCTTCCATTCTATCGAAAAGCTCGTCAACGCTAATACCAATTTCAATCTTATTGACCACTGGTATTTCTATTTCTTTTGCATCCTCGTTGATATTAATATTATTTTTTTCATCTATATTATTGCCACATGCAGCTAATAATATGCACTCAATAATAATAGTAACCATAAAAGTTATTTTATTTTTATATATTTTCATTTAACAACCTCTTTTCATATACTGGATAGGTTACACTTAGTTGGACAGTTTTCTTAGGTGGATGTACAATAGACTCAACGAAAAGAAGATTAACTATGAGTACATCACGCAAGAAACGTCGAACATTTACCCCAGAATTTAAACACTAAATCGTTCAGCTATATAAAAATGGAAAGCGAAAAAGTGATCTTGCCAAGGAGTATGACCTGGCCTATTCAACCATTGAAAGATGGATTGAACAGGAGGCAAACAGCGGTTCTTTCAAGGAGAAGGACAACTTAACTCCAGAGCAGAAAGAATCCATTGAACTTCGTAAGAAGATGAAGCAATTGGAGATGTAAAACGACATACTAAAGCAAGCGGCGCTGATAATGAAAGGGTGCCTTTATGATAATGCCATGGCAGAAGCTACCTACAAGATCATCAAAACTGAGTTTATTAGGCAAAACAAATTTGAAAATATCGAGCAGCTTAAAATCGAACTGGCAGACTATGTAAACTGGTTCAATAATCATAGCATACATTCATCACTTGGTTATTTAAACCCAAAACAATTCAAAGACATTCACCTTAAAAAAGTTGTCTAGAAAAGTGTTGCCAATTCAGTCATTTACTTCCGGGCCAATGTTTTCTTCATCATAAATGACGTCTGTTAGATCATCAATATTGGCTATCTCCCTATTTTTTCTTTTAATGTAAATATTAATAGATAGGTTTCTAACTATTATAACAATTAACCCTCTCGTTTTGTGACACTTGATATCCATTTCTTCATCTACATAATCAGCAAATTGAATAAAAGCTGTTTGAACAACATCTTCTGCCTCATGATAATCTTTTAATATATCATGTGCAATGTACAATAATTCTTTCTTATACAAATGATAAGCTTCTTCTAGTCGACTTCGAAGAACCCGATCCTCTATAACATTTAGAAATATTAACATCTGTAGTCTCCCTCGTTCATACATTATTTATTTCTAGAACTCAAATAAAGTATTTTATATCTATAGTATATCATATTTTATTTCCAAATTAGTACAAGGAAAAAGCCCATTCACTATGTGATGAGCTTTTTAAGTGGGAAAGTTGAGTTATATATATTACATTTTATTCTTTTTCTTTGATGCCAAGATAAGTGATATGCTTACCAATATGCTTTATTAACCCCTGAGCATATTTATCTTCATTCTCTACAAGCGTTCTATAAAACGCATTTTTAAACATGAAATTTTGATTCTGATCTTTCGCCTGAAGCAAAAGTCCATAAGTAATATGTAAAAGCTGTCTTGCATTATCATCATCCATATATGCAGGCAAATCTATATCCGATACCTGGTGAATATCTTGAATCGCATGTGTATCTGTCGTCACATGATAATACTGTTTTGCTTCATGGAAATGTTCTAATGCATAGATGTGCATTTTTCGATATAGTGCCGGATTTTCTTGTGCAACCAAGCGCACTGCCTCTAGCCAATTTGTTCCAGCTGTTTTTACATGAAAACGTCCATGAGTGTGTTTTCCAATCAAACTAAACACACGGAACTTGTCACTACCCGAATGGATACTCAACTTATATCCAAAATAATCCGCTATCTGCGCATGAACGATTAAGGTTTCTTCAAAAGCATTGAGATCTCCGATATAGTCAATCGCCTTTTGAAACTCTCCAATAAATCTGGGAGCCATACTGTTGACTTCAATACCATGTTGATACAGTTCATTTGCTATAAAAAAATGTGCTTCCGGTGTCGTCGGAGTCATCGTCTCATCAATCGATATTTCAAAATCTATAGCTCGGTCTGCTGTCTGGATATATGTTCTATAAATATATTCCATATACTCAATAGCTTTTCCATAGATTAAGCTATTCTTCATGAGCTTAATCTCATTAAAATGAAGCGCTGTCCCTTCTATGTTAAATGTCTGGTCTAAATATTTACTTTCATAATAGGATCGCTTTTCCTGTGAAAGTTCCATAAAGCCTGCTCTAATTATTGCTTCTGTTGTCTCACTAAAACGTTCATCAATATAGTCTGTGCAATCAAGCGTGAGCATGCTAATACCTAACTCAATAGATTTTTGAATATCGTCTTCCTTTTTTAAATGGTCTCCATCTGCACCAAACCCTCCGGTATAGCCTTCTTGGAAAACCGCAAAACACGCCGCATCAAGAACATCCGCATATGTCCTATCCGTTAAGTTTAGTTCACGGATGCTTTGTTGCGCTAACACAGGATGAATCCTTTTATCTACAATAGCTTGAATATGTCCTGAAGATGCAAGTCCCAAGCGATCACCTAATCCAATGGTCGCACCTTTGTGCCCAAATGCCATCGGTTTAGTAAATTCAAAATATTTATTAAGCACCAGACGATTGTGATGCGTCAATGGGCATAACTTGTACCCATCATTTAGCTCACCTTCCAGTTGATCTTTAAGTTCTCCATTTCCTATAATAACAATATATTTTTCTTTATTCAGTCTTATCATTTGGAGTTGACAGTGTTGGTATTGCGTATATGATCTTTCATATATAACAAGATCTGCATCACGTACCTTTAATTTTTTCATTACATCGTCCATCGTCATCATAATCCCTCCCATATGTGTTTTGAATTGCTTGATTCTTTTTCATTATACCATGTTTACACACATATGCCATAGATTGGGATTATTCACTCCTTACAACTGAATATCTGTCCATTGTATACAGTTTCTTCCGTTTTCCTTAGCAATATATAGAGCATTGTCAGCTTGTATAAATCCTATAGACACATCTTGTTCCCTAACGCCTTGAAGTTTTGCCAACCCAAAACTCGAAGTAATACGAATCGAATATTTTTCAAACTCGACAATCATATCTTCAATTATAACACGAAGTTCTTCGACTAATGTATGACATTGCTCCCGTGTCATATCTATAAATACAAAACTAAACTCTTCTCCTCCCCATCTTGATGACGAATTTTTGCCTGTTATGTGTTTTTTTATCCTCTTAGAAATTTCCTGAAGCACCTTGTCCCCAGCCTTATGTCCATAGGCATCATTGACTTTTTTAAAATGGTCAATATCCATAATACCAACAATAATATTTCTCGATGCATAAGCTGGATTATCGGTAATCTCTTGTATAATCACTGACTCAAAATAACGCCGATTATACAAATTTGTAAGATGGTCATAATTAGATAGATATTCTAACTGCTTGTTTGATGCTTCAAGCATCATGTTCTTAAGCATATGTTCTACTTGATTGTCATATACAATTTTTGATATAACTAAAACGCACATGTAATATAATGTGCTATTGACAGCAACATCAACTAGCATATTTGGGTTTTGTTGAAATTTAAATGTTAGCATTAAAAAAATAAAGTGCGGAATCGAATAGACAATATAATTTTTGGGCGGTTTGATAAGAATTGCAATACCACAGATAATCAACATTGTTACATAGGATGTAATCTGTCCCACAACAAGCTGATCTAGTACTCCAATAAAAGCCATGCAAGTCATCCCTATGAAAATAGTTCCTTCTGCAATAAAATCAAACACATAGCTATCACGGCGATTATTATAGACCTTAAGAAGAATAAGTACCGTTAAACTAGTCATCAATATAATTCCATGCAAGAGAAAGTATGCCTGATCAATTCCCTCTCCATGTTTTTGATTTGTCAAAGCCGGGATATCATTAAACACAATTAGTAAAACTTCTAATACCATTGTTAAAAAACTAAATATCACTAATCGTTTATAATTGATTGCTTTAATGTTTTTCCCAATTTGCTGAATGTTTTCTTCTGTTATGTCATAAGAATATACGTTGGGTGTTTTACTAAACATTTTATTGATCATTAAATAACCTCGGATTACTTTTATGGAATATTTTATAGTTGATACTATTTTATCGTAAATTCCATATTTTTTCTAGTTTTTTGAAAATGATAGTCTTGTCTGCTCAACTTAAAATTCATGTATCAAGGTTTCTATAATTTTATCAACAGTATATACGTCCTCTGTTTCAAAAATTGTCGCTAAAGTTTCTATATTCTCTTCTAAGTGTTCGATATCTTTTGAATACGTATGACTTATGTCTACCATATCACTTTCACTCAGTTCTCCCTTCTCTATCCACCTTATGACAGCCAGTTCTTTAACCATAATTGTACTCATCAGTGCCACTTTAATTTTTGATAACATATCATAGTCGTAAAATGACTTCATAAAATACCTATAGACAAAATACACCAAAATCTTTTCAAATGCATCCATCTTCTGCATGTAATACCAATTAAACTCTTTATGCTTTTGAGTATAAAGCCCTTGATCTGCTCTAGTACTTGTCCAGTATGTACTTAAAATCCTATTGAGCTCTAAGGGATCCTCGCTGTTGATATGCTCTAACTTACTGTATGTATTAAAATACGCATGTACGTTATGATACTTAATATCCTCTGCTCCTATAAAAGCACATGATTTTTGAACCAATTCCGAAATAAAGTGACTATCTTCATATTTTTGTCTAAGTTCAGGCAAGACATTCAGTTCACTAAAATCTATTCTATCTTGAATCTCTTGTACAAACTTAAGCACAATCGCTGCTCTAATCCCTAAGGGCATATCCTTGGTCTCTAGGATTTGAAAAATAGTCTCTCTGCACCGAAAGAACTCCTGCAATATATCTTCTTCTCCCTCATTTAGCTCTTTAGAAACCGCACTATCTTCACTAAGTTCAAATTCAATTCCTGCAGGATTTCTTAGTATTATTCTTGCCGCTTCAGGACAAGATAAGGAAATCCCCATTTCTCTTAAGCCAAAAAACTCTTCTGTATATCGTGGATATTGCTTACATGTGTGGCAAAGATACTGTTCTCCAAGATTTTTATGTATGTCACACAAATTCTCCTTATCTAAAAACGGACATCGTATACCATCTAAAACAAAAATGTTGTCACCTTCTTTATCAACAATCATCTTGTTTCTTAAGCGTTCTCCAAAGGCACCGTCCATATTCTGATAGGCCTGATAGGTTTTAGCATCAATTACAACATCCCACCCTGCACAACAAGTATCTTCACATGCTGATGCTATGCATTTAAACTCCTTGTAATAACTCGGCACGCGTATTTTCATTCTCATCTCACACTCTCTTTATAGATTACAATATATACTTGAGTTCGAAAAAATCCCTGTCCATCTTAATTTTAAGGTGGGCAGGGATATAGATAGTGGAGGTGAGGGGAATCGAACCCCTGTCCGAAAATCCGTCCATCAGACTTCTACCATTATAGTTGGTCTTTTGACATTCCCTCTACGATACGCCGGCCGACAGGCTTATCGCTTCAGTAGCTTCATGATAGTCTTTACAAGCCGCAAAGCTTAGGCATGCAAGTGCCCCGCAAAGTCGATGCCAGATTCTCTAACAGCGGGTGATTAGAGGCTGACACGCAGCCTTAGGCTGCGAATGCTAAATTATTATCTTCAGCGTTTAAATATTTTCCAGCTTGTTGACGCAGACGCCGGAACTGCGAATGGCTTCCCTGACTTCAAAATCCCCGTCGAAACCAGTACACCCCCGTACTGGCAAGCTTTTTACCCAAAAGATTTAATATAGGTTTTTCACCTTGAAGTCTTTTTCGGCAGCTCTACGTTGATCTTTTTTTGCAATATCTTGACGTTTGTCATAAATTTTCTTACCCTTGCATAGGCCAATCTCGACCTTCATGAGACTTCCCTTGAGGTATACTTTTAGCGGCATTAAGGTATAACCTTTCGTCGCAATAGCGCCTTCAAGCTTATTAATCTCATAACGGTTAAGTAAGAGCTTACGCTCACGCAATGGATCTTTGTTAAAGATATTACCCTTTTCATAAGGCGTTATGTGCATTCCCTGGATAAAGACTTCTTTGTTGCGAATACGGACATAGCTTTCTTTAATTGAAGCCTTTCCTTGTCGCATAGACTTTACCTCAGTTCCAGCAAGAACAATACCGGCTTCAAATTTTTCTTCGACAAAATAGTCGTGATATGCTTTTTTGTTTTGTGCTACTAAACGATAGGCATCTTTTGATTTAGCCAATATGTTCACCACCTTATCTATCTTTACATGTTCACAACGTGTCAGAACACGTGCATTTTATTATAGCATACTCATCTCAAAATGCAAGCGTTCTGATATTACAGTTTTATTACTAAATTCTACATCTTTACTCTTCGTCGTCGATGTCTTCATAAAGAATTCCAAAATCAATGGTACGCATGCGCTTATCCACAGATAGGACTTCTACTGTTACAGGTTCACCTAACCTAAAGATTCGTCCACTACGTTCTCCAATCAACGTCATGTGTTTTTCATCATAATTATAGTAATCGTCGGTCAATCGATTCATCGGAATCAATCCCTCGATGGTATTAGGAAGTTCCACATATATTCCCCAGTTGGTCAAGCCACTGATAACACCACGAAACATTTGCCCGATTTTATCTTCCATATATTCTGCTTTTTTGAACTTGGATACTTCCCGTTCAACTTCCTCAGCACGTCGTTCTAATTTGGATGTCTGTGCCGCAACCTTATCCATAATATCTTCATAGTGCTCATAGCGCCTGTCATCCAAACGTCCATTGATGACATCCTTAATAATACGATGGATCTGCAAATCCGGATACCGTCTGATCGGCGAAGTAAAGTGAGTATAATAGTCCGTTGCCAAACCAAAATGTCCATCACTTGTAGTTGTATACTTCGCCTGTTTCATAGATCGAAGAGCTAATCGACTAATGATAGTCTCTTGCTCGCTTCCTTCTATCTCAACCAAAAGTTTTTGAATCTCCTTGGGATGCGGTTCAAGTTCCTTTCCTTTTAATTTATAGCCATAGTTACGGATAAACTCCGTTAAGTTACGAATCTTTTCTGGATCGGGTTCTTCATGGCTTCGATAGAGGAAAGGAATCTCTTGCCAGTGAAACTCTTCTGCAATCGTTTCATTAGCCAAAAGCATAAACTCCTCGATAACCTTGGTCGCTACACTACGTTCATATGGATAGATATCAACAATTCTTCCTTTGTCATCTAGGTTGAACTTAGCCTCTGGAAAATCAAATTCAATGGAGCCACGTTGACGTCTACGCTCTTGCAAAATCTTCTGTAGTTCTTCCATCGTGTTAAACATGTCCATCTGCTGATGATATCGCTTTTTCAATTCAAGATCATGGTCCACCAGAATTTGTTTGACATCATCATAATTCATGCGCTCATTCACATTGATGATGGTCTCAACCACTCGATGTTTTTTTACTTTTCCTTTTTGGTCAATTTCCATAATACAACTTAGGGCAAACCGGTCTTCTCCCGCATTAAGAGAGCATATCCCGTTGGATAAGCGATGGGGTAACATCGGTATAACCCTATCCACCAAATACACACTTGTGCCGCGCTCTAAAGCTTCCTGATCAAGGGCTGCTCCTTCCCGCACATAATGCGTCACATCGGCAATATGAACACCAAGTTCAAACCCCTTGGATATTTTCTTTAAGGTAATCGCATCATCCAGGTCTTTAGCATCTTTACCATCAATGGTCACCGTCATCTCTTGACGCAAGTCTTCTCGATGACCTTCTTGGTCAATCATCTCTTGGGTTAATTGATCCGGCACCTGCTTGACTTCTTCCAACAACTCTTGAGAAAACTCTGTCGGTAGACCATAGGCCATCATTATGGATTTAATCTCTGTCTCAGGATCATTGATATGTCCAATAATAGACATAACAACACCTTCTGGATTCTTGCCTTCACGTCCCCAGTTGAGTATCTTCACAACAACTTTATGTCCATTAACGGCACCATTGGTTTTTCCATTTTGTATAAATATATCTTTGGTCAGTTTTTTATGATCCGGAACAACAAAACCAAAATTTTTACTTTTTTGGAAAGTCCCAATAAGCGTATCAATTCCACGCTTAAGTACTTGAACAACTTCCCCTTCTTCACGGCGCTCACCGGACTTTTCTACTTTAATATTTACCGATACCGTATCCCCATGAAAAGCCCCGTTGGTAAAATCCGCTGGGATAAATATATCATCATCCCGTCCTTCAATCTCAACAAACCCAAAGCCCTTGGGATGGGATACAAATGTGCCCACCAAATAGTTTTTATCTTCATTGAGAATATATTTTTGTTTATTTGTTACAAGAAGTTTTCCTTCGGTAACAAGTTCGTTTAATAAAAATTCCAGTTCTTTTACCTCTTGGTCATCAAGGCCAAGTAATATTTTAAATCCTTTGAGTTTCAATGGTTTATATTCATTACTGGATATAATATCCATGAGAATTTTTTTACGTTTTTTATGATCTTGTAAAATGTCTTTTCTTTGTTCGTACATATATGCACTCCTTTTCGTTTTTGCTAACGGGCAAAGAGCACCCTGACGGTGCTCTTTTTTTCTATTGTAACAGTTTAAATTATATCTGGCAAATCAATTTTTACAATGATATAAACTGTCTGTATTGTATAGTTACCATAAATGTCCACTGCATAAACCGTATAATATCCTGTTTTATCTACAGCAATCTGTCCGATGACAACATCTGCCGGTGCTGGTGTGTCCGGGTTATTATCCGGGTCTGCCTCTGTAGCGTTATATACATTGTCTGAGGTTGCAGGATTAATGGTTGGCCATTTATTACCAGTGGCTTGATCGCGTTCAAAGTCTTCAGCATTAACATCATCGGAATCGGAATATGTCGCATAAACCCCTGCAATATCAAAGTATTGGCTTGTCGCGCGTATATAGACGCCATCATTATCTGCTTCCACAAGATTTGTAGGTGCATCTAAGTGCGTATCAATAGTAAGTACATTATCAGTATTTTTCATAACCGCTTTAAAAGCGATTTCATCAAAGTATTGGTGTCCTGGGGATGTATCAAAATCAATATAATGAAATGCCGAACTATTATTTGCTCCTATAATATAGTCTCCTGTAGAGGCAACATCTACAATCATGCTAAATCGTATCGGCTCTGCTACATATGCTGTCTGCTCATCGTTAAGAACATAGATTCTATTACCAAATTCTGTATGAATCTCTTTTTTGTCTTCAGATATACGCGATAATTTGGGTTCATCGGATAAATAATTAATCGTCTTAATTTTTAATCCATGGGGCAGCGTTTCTTCAAATATAATATCTTGTAAATATACCGAAGACTTAATCTCATTAGCTATCTCTTGATATATTTTTTCCAAGTCATTGGCTGTTTCTGCATAATGGAAGCTACTGTTTTTTGTATCACTGTCTAATATCAAGCCTTCTACATCTGCATCTTTTGTGAAGCCAATGTAATATCCTTTAATCTGTTGGGTATCTAGTGCACCGGACATGACGCGCGCATAATCAGAAGCATAGTTACCATAATCAAGTTGGCCGCTATTGACCAATGTTTTTTCGGTCTCACCGGCTCCATAATAATAGTCAACATCTGATAGGCGCATTCTCTCCCAGCGTCGATTATCAACTAATAAGTTGACCCGCGGACTTTGCCAGTCGGTATAATATCGCTCATAAGAAAATCCCGTCGGCTTCCCGTCTCCTAAGAAAACAACATACTTTTCAGCATCATTCCCATTATTTAACATGCTTTTTGCCAAACGAAGTCCATCACCTATATTCGTTCCACCCCCAGAGCGCAATTGATTAATTGTTCCTTTTAGGTTTTGCAAATTGTCTGCAACGTTTTTAATCTCAGAACGTACCGAAGCATTGGTTGAAAAACTCACAATACCAACTTGTGTATTTTCATCTTCTGCCATGGACTCCAAAAAAAGGTGGGCCGCATTTTTTGCGATAGTCATCCGCTGCTTTGCATATTGATGTGTTTCATCTCCATGAATGTCCCACTCCATACTTCCTGAGGTATCGATAATTAATACAACTTCTTTTTGTTTTGCTATCTGGACAACATCTGCCGGAACAGGGTCAAAACTTAATTCATAGTTGATTTCTATCGTATTTAGCTCCGGATTCTCTAAATCCATCTCAAGAATCGAAGGATTTACTGTTTTATCCATTGCAAATGTCGCTTTATAGTCAAATGTGGGAATCTCAACTTCAAAATCTCCCTTTACAAAATCATTTTTATAATGTGTTCCTTGTGTGTATACATATTCTCCTATAAGGCTTCCTGCTGTTGCGCTTGAAGAACCTATTATTCTAGCATTTGGTGCTAAAACCGTTCCACGCATTGCTCCGATTTCAATTGTTCCGTCAAAATCCCCAAAGTTCCAAAGAATTTTTCCAACCTCTTCACTATAGACAGATAGCGCATCCATATTCTTTCGCAACACAACTGTTTCTTCATAATCTCTTGGAATATTCACATTAATGATGACTTGGGTTGCTCGGTGAATATTATCAAACACAAAGGATCGGTCTTGATATTTGGTTAAATCCATAACATCAATATGAAAAACATTAACTCCATCTTCTAGATTGACGCCTTCACTGTTTTGGTTCCAGCTAGAGCGATCAAACATCGTTCCAGCTGTCGCTTCAAGCTGCATATAATTATGCGCAACTGCTTCCAGGCGACGAAGACTTTGTACCATCTGAACATCAAATGTTCTATTGGAATTATCAAGAACTTCTATCGGATGGTCAGATATTTTGTTTTCAATGGAATGATTGGGTACACGAATATAATATTTTCCATCCGCTTTTTTTTCAACTGCATAATCTTCGCCTACGCTAAACACACTGACAGGTGCATTAAGATTCATAGGACCTACCCATTCACTATTTATTCCTGCATTGGTAAGTTCATCAAAGTTGCCTACATATAGGTAGGTCTCCGTATTACCCGCCACTCCATTGTTGAGTTTAGTACCAACGGTATGATTTCCTTGGCGAATAAACGTCTGCGCCGCAAAATTCGACTCAATCGAGCCAGCGATTTCATAAGTATTGGCAAATATTCCAAAGGCTCCCGCATCTCCTAGGCTATAGCCTTGAATCGTCTTATAATCATATACATTCATATTGACATTGCCTGCTAAGCTGTCCACTTGCATCCCTAGTATACATATTAAAAAGCTCATCATCCATGCAATTATTTTTTTGTTTGCATTTTTCCTCATCCAATTCCCCTCCTATTTGCTTTCTCTTAGTTCAATATGGTACATATTCTCTACAATTTCATCCTTTTGTCCAAAAAGCGTATGTCGATTGTCAATACGTATTGTTGCACTCTCTTGTACTTTTAATTGTTCTTTTATCTGTTCGTAAGCAGTCCATAGGGACTGTTGTTCGATACGCTTAGAAACAGTCTCTTTGAAGATTTTTTCTGCCTGAACATCATAAAATAAAAACGAAAGATTATATAACCGTACATCATTGACTATCGCTAAGGATAGGCTTGCCTGTTGAGGCAGTTCCAAAATAAGCGACATCTCATCTATTGTCAATAACGTATATGCTTGTTCCTGACTTAGTTGCTGAACATGTCGAGCGATGTCCTTGTCAAAATTCCATGCAAAATCTTGGATTAAATCGGTCTGCATAAATATACGTTGAGACTCTAAAGAACGAATCGGATCAACAACCTCCACAGTTCCCAATGAATTCTCATGCATTATCGCTTCATTATTAAATAAACGATATAATAAGACGATTGCTTCTTCACGTGTTGCCTTTCCCCTAGGATTGATGATTGGTCTTCCTTGACTATCCATACCTGTACCTTTAATAATCCCTTGTTCATAGCAATATGCAATATACTCATATGCCCATGGTGCAATCATCTCTTGATCGGCATATATCGGCATACCTTCTGCTTTAACCTCGAGGGAACTATTCAGATTTTTTATCAGATGAACAACCAACGAAGCAATTTCTTGACGGGTTATTTCCCCATCCGGGTTAAATGTCCCATCCCCATTGCCACGAATAAGACCTGCCGCATATGCCTTAACAATGTCTTCTTCATACGGATGGTCAACAACATCATAAAAAGGATGTTGTTTTGTCACCTCAATCCTTTTTGATGTACTTTCATATATGCTCAGTGCAAGTAGAACATATTCATGTCGTTTAATATTTTGTTGATAATTTTTTTGAAATTGTTCAGGTATGATATTTGCCTGAATTGCAGACTCTACTTCTGTTACAGCCCATTGACTAGGCTCTTGAACCCCATGTGCAACTGTCATTGAAAAAATCAGGCACAAAACAGCGATGATACTCCCTTTCATCATTCTTCCCATAATTCATATTCTCCTTCAACCTTTTACATTAATTATAATATATTTCCTAAAAATATACTAGGGAAGAATAAAAAAGGCTATATCTAAAAAGATATAGCCTTACTCTTTACTTTATTATGTAATTGTTCACCAGTATCTCATTCGCCGTAGTCATGGACAATGAATGGTGATTGATGATTTATCCAATCTCTGCAAGTATGTTAATCAACATGGTCATGAAGATAAACACAACAGACAATATTACAGTTAGCTTATGTAAGCCGCCTTCCATTGATCTTGCTTTGTTCTTTCCCCAATATGATTCACCTGCACCGGCAATAGCTCCGGATAAACCTGCTGTCTTACCTTGTTGAAATAATACAACTCCGATAAGCGCTATACATACAAGTACATAGAGTACTTTAATGATAACCAACATTGTTCCCATGATTACACCTCCTAAAATAACAACAGTAGTATTCTAGCATAAAGCAGAACCCTTTTCAATACTTTTTTTCTACTTAAGATTAAACCATGCGTCTAAACCAGGATATACGGCAACATCTGCCAGTTCATCTTCAATACGTAATAATTGGTTGTATTTTGCAACACGGTCTGATCGGCAAGGTGCACCTGTTTTGATTTGACCTGCATTAACCGCAACGGATATGTCTGCAATCGTCGTATCTTCTGTTTCACCAGAACGGTGAGAAACAACTGCTGTATAGCCCGCACGATTTGCCATTTTAATCGCATCAAAAGTTTCTGTTAATGTTCCTATTTGGTTTACTTTTATTAAGATTGAGTTCGCTACACCATCTTTGATACCACGTGCTAAACGCTCTGTATTCGTTACAAACAGGTCATCGCCGACAAGCTGTACTTTTGAGCCAATACGTTCAGTTAAAAGACCCCAGCCTTCCCAATCTTCTTCATCTAAACCATCTTCAATCGATATAATTGGATATTTATCAACAAGTGCTTCATAGTAATCCACCATTTCTTCACGTGTTCGATAGACATCTTCGCCTTTCATCTTACTCTCACCTGGGAAGAAGTATTTTCCTGTATCTGCATTATACAATTCACTTGCTGCTGCATCAATAGCAATACGAATATCGTCACCTGGCTTATAACCAGCTTTTTTAACAGCATCAAGAATAACTTCAATCGCTTCATCAGAAGATTTAAGGTCTGGCGCAAATCCACCTTCGTCACCTACTCCTGTTGAAAGTTCACGATCATTTAAAACTTTCTTTAAGTTATGATACACTTCAGAACAGATACGAAGTGCTTCTGCAAAAGAAGTTGCTCCTACTGGCATAACCATAAACTCTTGAAGGTCAACCGTATTATCTGCATGCTCTCCACCATTTAAAATATTCATCATAGGCACTGGCAATGTATATGCATTAAACCCACCTAAGTACTGGTACAAAGACATTCCCAAAGCTTTTGCTGCTGCATCAGCTGTTGCTAAGGACACACCTAAAATAGCATTCGCACCAAGTTTAGATTTGTTCTTTGTTCCGTCAAGTTCAATCATACGCATATCAATATCACGTTGGTCTAAAGCATTAGAGCCAATAAGCGCATCTGCAATTTCAGTATTGACATTATCAACGGCCTGTTGCACACCTTTACCCATGTAGCGGTTACCACCGTCTCGTAGTTCTACGGCTTCAAAGGCCCCTGTGGAAGCGCCTGAGGGTACTGCTGCTCTCCCTACATATGTATCTTCTATAACAACTTCAACTTCAACTGTTGGATTGGCTCTTGAGTCTAATACTTCACGTGCATAAATATCTGTAATTTCTAAAAAACTTTTCATATAAAACTCCTTTCAACCATGTAAATTATAAACTTCTATTCATTGTGTTATATGTCATAACACTTACTATTCAAGTATATCAGTAAAACAAAAAAATTCAAGTTTTTTATTATTTTACTCAAGATATACTACGCATTTAAATTCTTAATAAGAAACACGTTTGATATGATTAGAAAATCCTTTGTTCCCAGCGACAACTACCGCGGAATTTAAAAAGAGAACTTCATCAATCCCCTGCTCTTTTGCATAGGTTACAGCCCCTTTTTTATAATGCCTTGGATCAATAATATGAATTTCATCATAATGTGATGTTAAATACGGTACAAACGCATTTCCATAGGAATCTTTAAATACAAGTATTTTTCGTCCATTATCAAGGTTTGTATCGATAACAGCTAGTGGATTATCCCCACTTGAAAACACCATATACTTATTACTTTTTTTTGCATAATTCATGTTAATCAAATCAAGGTTGATTGTTCGGTTACCCTGAGTTGTTATTGTATATTCTGATTCAACAAAAGGATGATACACTTCAACTGTATCAGGATTATTTTTAACATTACGATTAAAGTTTTTATTATATAGATATCCTAAAAAGCCTTCGATTTCTGTTTTTTCAAACTGATCCAACCCATAGGCATTGTCCCCAATTTTGTCAGCAAATACCGTATATGCATAGTAAGCGCCCAGAGCGGTCCAGTGATGGTCTGATCGAAAATATAGATATTCATCAATATGTTCTCCTAACGCATCATAAATATGTACAGGAATAATGGGATCGATAAACGCTTGGTTAATGGTATTAATTGCATCTGCTTGGGAATCCGCTAAACTACGGTATTTTTCACTTTTCAAAAATTCAATATGACTAGGTACAACAATAGAATAGACACTCATCTGATCATCAAAACTTTCAGCAAATTGGTTAATAGCTGATGCATAATATTCACATGCGCTATTAGAGTATCCAAAAATCTCATAAATCGTATCTTCAATAATCAACAAACTATTTTTGCGCTGTCCAACCAACGTATCATCATCGGTAATCTTTAACTGTTCTAATATTTTGTCGTTGTCAACTTCTTCTACTTCTAAAGGATTCATATCTGAAAAACGCTCAATATCTTCTGAAGCAAAGTTCATCACACGTTGATTTAAGTCATACACACTGCTAATAGGCTTATGCTCTTCTTGGTGCATTACAACCTCTTGTACTTCTATGGGTGGATTATATGCATCTTCATTTGATGCTAAGACTATCTCTACTCGATCCTCGCCTTGTGTTCCTTTATATGCTTCAATGGTTTTACTAACCATAAGCAGCCTCTCTCTATGTGTAAAATGGTCAGCATAATAATCTGTAATTCCTTGAAAACACCTTCCACTAAGAAGATCTTTTCTGTTCAATTTAGGAAATGACGCTAATTGCCTGTTTTCAAGTTCAGACACTTCGCTTGTGTTTGTGGACAATAAAGTCATGGCTCCTAGTCCATACAATATAGTTACAAATAAAATTATAAGAATCCAATGTTTTGCTAAATGCCGTCTCATACGTTCGCCTCAAATCTAAAATCTAAAATATAAAAATGGATTATATGTCTGTCCAATAAGTATGATAAATGCCACAATAAATACTGTGATAATTGATAGAGGATATAGTACTACTGAGTATATCGGTCTAAATAAGCTTTTGGTTATAACCGCCTCAATCTTTTTAAGGGTAAGCATCACTATAGGTGTCATTCCAATCAGTGCAGCAAATAAAAACCATGCATTATTCATGAGCATAACTTCTGTCGTTGTATCCCAAAGAAAGTTCACATTAACCAACCCTTGCATGAATCTTATCCCACGATATAAGTCTTCATAATAAAACAACGTCCAACCAAAAATTGTCACTGCAAACATATATAAGTAATTAAACATTGCCGGAAGTCGAAAGGATTTAAAAATCCACCTCAGGATTTTTTCAAAAGCACTTAACGCTCCATAATATAACCCCCACAGGACAAAGTTCCAGCTTGCACCATGCCATAATCCGGTCAAAAACCATACAATAAATAAATTGCGAAATTGAAATCGACGGTTCCCGCCCAAGGGAATATATAAATAGTCTCTAAAAAAGCTCCCTAAGGACATATGCCAGCGGCGCCAAAATTCAGTGACACTTTTTGAAATATAGGGATAATTAAAGTTCTCCTGATAGGTGAATCCAAACATACGTCCTAGCCCAATGGCCATGTCTGAGTATCCTGAAAAATCATAATATATTTGCAGCGCAAACAAGGTCATTCCAAACCAGTGGCCTCCCATACTTAATTCACCTAACTGTCCATCTAAAAAGTTCGTTGCTAATGCACCTGCTGTATTAGCAAATAACACTTTTTTTGCAAGTCCGATAATAAATCGACGAACGCCTTCTCCAAATTGTTCAACAGAAAAAGAACGTGTCTCTATTTCTTTAGCGATGTCTTTATAACGCACAATAGGACCTGCCACAAGTTGGTGGAATAAGGATACGAACATTAAAAACTTCCAAAAAGATTTTTGCGCTTTTACTTCTCCACGATATACATCAAACACATAGGATATTGTCTGAAACGTATAAAAAGATATACCTATTGGCAAGGAAAATCCTGTGAAATTTAATGACAAGCCAAATAAAGTATCTAGTGTGTTGGCAAGCATTCCAGAGTATTTAAATAAAATTAGAATACCTAGGTTAATTATAAGCGAAGAAATTAAGGCTGCTGTGCTTTGCCATCGATGTAGATAACGTTGAGCTATGCGCCCATGAATATAGTCTACGACGGAGCTAAATAACAGTAGAACAACCCATACCGGCTCTCCCCACGCATAAAAAACAAGCGAAGAAACAATGAGCACACCATTTTTCCACTTTTTCGAAGGAATTATATAATATAAAAATAAACATATTGGTAAAAATAGAAATATGAAAAACAAACTTGAAAAGACCATAATTACTCCAATTATCAAGATTTTTACTACCCATCATCATTATTAAGGTAACGTTGAGTAGCACAAAAATAAGGATATCCAAATGCTTTGAATATCCTTACCATTGTAGTATGACTTCATAATATTGTCAATATGGGTTTTCTATTCCCCTTTGATAAGCAAGCTTTCACCTGTCATCTCTTTTGGTTTATCAATATTCATGATGTCAAGTAGTGTTGGTGCTATATCAGCAAGCTTTCCACCTTCACGTAAGGATACGCCTGCATCTGCATTCACTAGAATAAACGGTACCGGATTGATTGTATGGGCTGTAAAGGCTTCATGTGTTGTATAGTCAATAAGTTGTTCTGCATTACCATGATCTGCGCATACAAACATTGTTCCGCCATTGTTTTTAATTGCTTCAACAGCATCTCCAACACAAGCATCGACGGCTTCAACCGCTTTAACGGCTGCGGATTCAATTCCAGTATGACCAACCATGTCTGGATTTGCAAAGTTTACAACAATCAAATCATAATTTCCTGAGTTAATGGCATTTACAAGGTTTTCTCCAACTTTTGCTGCACTCATCTCTGGTTGCAAATCATAAGTCGCCACTTTAGGTGAGGGCACAAGCACGCGCTCTTCTCCTTCATTTGGCTCTTCAACTCCACCATTAAAGAAAAAGGTCACATGAGCATACTTTTCTGTCTCCGCAAGTCGTAATTGTGTTTTACCAAGACTTGCCAAATACTCACCTAATGTTCCTTCTAAAGAAACTTTTTCATAGGCAACCAATTTATTTGGAATTGTAATATCATAATTGGTAAAGCAAACGTATGTTAATCGCATGAATCCTTTTTGACGCTCAAACCCTGTGAAGTCTTCTTCACAAAATGGTCGCGTAATCTGACGTGCACGGTCCGGTCTAAAGTTAAAGAAAATAACACTGTCATTTTCATTAACGGTTCCAACAGGCTTGCTATCTTCAGTAATCACTGTCGGAAGAACAAACTCATCATTCACATTGTTTGCATAGCTGTCTGCAACACATTGAACTGCATCTGATGCTTGTACACCTTTTCCATTGGTCATGGCATCATAAGCCAGTTGGGTACGTTCCCATCGATTATCACGGTCCATTGCATAATATCGCCCCATAACCGTAGCAATTTTCCCAACACCAATTTCATCGATTTTTGACTGAAGCTCAGCTACATACCCACGTCCTGATGTAGGTGGTGTATCACGTCCGTCTAACATACAATGCACATATACTTTTTCAAGTCCTTGTTGCTTTGCTAATTCTAATAATGCATAAAGGTGCGCATTGTGACTATGAACGCCACCATCAGAGAGTAAGCCCCATAGATGCAAAGCACTATCATGTTTTTTAGCGTTATCGACTGCAGCTAAAAATGCAGAGTTTTCAAAGAAGTCCCCATCTGCAACTGATTTTGTTATACGTGTTAATTCTTGGTACACAATACGTCCGGCGCCAATATTTAAATGTCCAACTTCTGAGTTTCCCATTTGTCCGTCAGGCAAACCGACATCCATCCCTGAAGCATATCCTTTTACAAATGGATATGTTACTTTCATGTTATCAAGGTTTGGCGTAGTTGCTTTTGCCACTGCATTGCCTTCTTCACGTTCATTCATTCCATATCCGTCAAGGATCATTAAAACTGTAGTTTTCTTATTCATATCTTTTGCTCCTTTTCTATAAATTAATCCACTTATAGAGCAAACTATTTATAGTTAACAATTTTCCCAAAATCTGCTTTTAAACTTGCTCCACCAACAAGACCGCCATCAATGTTTGGTTTTGCAAATAATTCTGCTGCATTTGCGGCATTCACTGAACCACCATACTGAATGCGTACTTCGTCTGCAACTGCTTGTCCATATAGCTCTACTAATAATTCACGAATTGCAGCGCATACTTCTTCCGCTTGGTCACTTGTTGCAGTAACGCCTGTTCCTATTGCCCAGATTGGCTCATAAGCAATGACAACTTTTTTTGCATCTTCTGGTTGAACATCTTTTAATCCGATTTTGATTTGTTGACGAATCAAGTCAATTGTAACGCCTTGTTGACGTTGCTCAAGGTATTCTCCACAGCAAAGAATAGGTACAAGGTCATGCTCGATAGCTTTAAGCACTTTTTTGTTAACTGTTTCATTTGTTTCTGCAAAATATTCGCGGCGCTCTGAATGACCGATGACTACATATTTTACACCGATTTCTGTTAACATATTTGGTGCGATTTCACCAGTGTATGCTCCATTTTCTTCAAAATACATGTTTTGAGCACCGATTTCAATGTTTGTGTCTTTTGTTAAATCTGCTGCAACCATTAACGATACTGCTGGCACACAAAAAACCACATCTGCTTCTTCTGTTTTTACTAAAGGAATCAATTCATTAATTAATTCAACTGTTTCTTTAGGTGTTTTATTCATTTTCCAGTTTCCTGCAATAATCATTTTTCTCATAAGTTTTGTCCTTTCAAATTCCTCGTTTTTAAGTTGTTTTATTTATCATCTGCCGCAACTACACCTGGCAACTCTTTTCCTTCTAAAAATTCTAATGATGCTCCACCACCTGTTGAGATGTGTGTCATCTTGTCACCAAATCCTAAGATATTAACCGCTGCTGCTGAGTCGCCACCACCAATAATTGTTGTTGCATCGGTTTCAGCTAATGCTTGAGCGATTGCTTTAGTTCCTTTTGCAAAGTTTTCCATTTCAAATACACCCATTGGACCATTCCATACAACTGTTTTTGCATCTTTAACAGCTGCTGCATATTTTGCAATCGTTTGTGAACCTATATCAAGTCCCATGTAGTCCCCTGTTATACCTTCGCCTGCATCTTCAACTTCTTTAAATGGTGCATCATTACTAAATTCTGTTGCAACAATATGGTCTGTAGGAAGCAATAAGTTAACACCTTTTTCTTTTGCTTTTTTAACCATTTCAAGAGCATAGTCCATTTTATCTTCTTCTAATAATGACTTACCAATTGAAAATCCTTGTGCTTTTAAGAAAGTGTATGCCATTCCACCACCAATAATTAGTGTATCTACCTTGTCAAGCAAGTTATTGATAACATTAATCTTATCTGATACTTTAGCGCCTCCTAAAATAGCTACAAATGGACGCTTTGGATTTGCAACAGCATTTCCAAGGAAATCAATTTCTTTTTGCATTAAATATCCAACAACACATGTATCAACAAATTCTGTTACTCCAACATTAGAGCAGTGCGCACGGTGAGCTGTTCCAAAAGCGTCATTTACAAAAATATCCGCAAGTGAACCCAAGTCTTTACTAAATGCTTCCCCATTTTTTGTTTCTTCTGCTCTGTAACGTGTATTTTCTAATAAAACGATATCTCCATCTTGCATTGCATCAATTGCTTTTCTTGCATTGTCGCCTACAACAGTATCATCTGCCGCAAAAACAACGTCTTGCCCTAAAAGTTCAGCTAACTTTTTTGCAACCGGCGCTAAGGATAACTCAGGTTTTGGTTCTCCTTTTGGTTTTCCCATATGAGAACAAAGAATAACTTTTCCACCATCTCCTACTAATTTTTTAATTGTAGGTAAAGCTCCATTCAAGCGGTTAAGGTCTGTAATAACCCCTTCTTTAATTGGTACATTAAAGTCACAACGTACGAGTACTTTTTTTCCTTTTACCTGAATATCGTCTACTGATTTTTTGTTTAACATAATTTTCCTCCTAAAAGTTAATCTATAAATTTAGTTCTTTGGATAACATTAATACCTTTCTTGCACAACCTTCATCAAGGACAATACTTCCATTTTGAATAAAATGCCTTACGGATAAAACCGCCAGCGCCTTACTCTCTCCCCCGGCGACTGCAATAGGGTGAACATTTTTCTTGAGTTCATCTAAATGAAAACCGATTGTCTTAGAATCATATACAATCTGTCCTTGCTTATTAAAGTAATAGCCCAAAGCCTCAGCCACAGCTCTACGCTCAGTTAGCACATCAATTACTGCTTTATTCAAATCACGTCGATAGGCCATTTTCTCTGCATTACCAATTCCAAACACAATAATGTTTGCTTTTTTTATTTGTTCAATGACCTGGCTGATTTTTGGGTCCTTTGAAACGCTAATAATGGCTTTTTCACTTAAATTATCCGGTAAATTCAACAATTTATAGTGGCAGCCGATTTTTTTAGCCATCTCTTCAACCAGTGTATTGGCTTGTGTCTCAACATTATTGCCTAAGCTTCCTCTTGCCGGAACGACAAACATTTCTTCTAAGGATTGATTATTGGGCTGAATATACTTTACAACACTTTTCATCGTATGGCCCCCGGTTATAGCCACCACAGATGTATTCGTAATAAGTGATTGCAATAATTTTGCAGCACTTCGTCCAATGTTACCAAGGGCTTGTGGATCCTCATCTGAGTTACCGGAAACCACATGAATATCTGTAGAACCAAACACCGTTTTTAGCTGTTCTTGTAACCGTTTAATGCCTTCAAGTTCATTCATAAGTTCTTTTAATTGATCCAAAAGGTTTATACCAGCCTCTGTTAATATCATACCACTAGTTGAAACATTTACATAGCCTTCTTTACGAAAAAAATCAATATCTGAGCGTACTATCTTCTCACCGATATTTAACTTTGCTGCAATCATACGCCGTCCAATCGGTTGAACCGAATAAATTGTTGCTAACATATAATATCTACGTTTAAGAATATCCATTTCTTTTGGGATTATTTTATATAACAATGTCATTTTGGGAAACATATCTTTCTCCTTGCAGGACTATTAAGTCCCAGCGAACAAATTAAGTCCCTTTCTCTACAAAAAAAGAGAGAGAACAATTATCTCTCTCATAATTATAACAATTCTTAGTGAAATTTCAAGCTATTTTTATAATAAGACTTCATCTTTAACATAATATGCCAAGTTCAACGCATGATCCGAGATACGTTCATAATTGCTAATGACATCTAAAAACACAACACTTGATTGAGGCTGACAAGCATATGTAGATAATCGATGAATATGGGATTCACGTAAAGATTCTTCCATCGCATCAATTTCATCTTCACGATCTTCCACTTTACTGACTAATTTTTGATCATTATTTTCTCGTGCTAACAATGCATATTCAACTGTCTCAATGGTATATTCGGACATTTCTGTCAATTCCTTGATGGCAATATCCGAAAACTCCAACTCATTATTTACATTATATTCTGCCAATTCAACAATATTGGTTGCATGATCACCAATACGTTCAATGTCATTGACCGAATTAAATAAATGGGTCACTACGAGCTGCTGACGTTCTGTTAACGGAGTGTTATTAATTTTAATCAAATATCCTGTAATTAGTTGGTCTAGTTTGTTGACATCTTTTTCTGTCGCCTTAACTTTCTCAATTTTTGAGATATCTTTTTGTATAAGTGCTTCTGTAGCTAGTATCAAATTTTCTTTGGCAATACGACCCATACGAACAACTTCTTTAATTGAGTTTTCAACTGCAAAGCTTGGTGTCTCTAAAATACGTTCATCTAGATGACGTAATGTAATCGCCTCGTCTGATTCATCCAATACATCTGTTCCAGGCACAATACGTTCAGCCGCTTTAACCAAAAACTTAGCAAATGGGAACATAATAATTGTATTTGACACATTAAATATCGTGTGGAAAATCGATATGTCTGTCGCATTTACAATTTCAGAGGCCAACGATGTATTGATCCAATTAAAGAAGATGAGTGTACCTATGACAAAGACTATTGTACCAATCAAGTTAAAGAGTAAATGTACAACAGCTGCACGTTTAGCAGTTCTATTTGCTCCTATACTTGATAACATCGCTGTCACACATGTACCAATATTTTGTCCTAAGATAATATATACAGCTGCGCCCCATGGAACTAAACCATTCATTGCTAATGTCTGTAGTATACCCACTGAAGCCGAACTACTTTGAATAATCGCTGTAACTACAAATCCGGCTAAGACACCAAAAAATGGATTTTCACCAAGGACAATAAAAGCTTGTTTAAATACATCACTATCACGATAAGGCTTAATGACTGAGCTCATCAATTCTAAACCGATAAACAGTAAACCAAACCCTACAATTATTTCCCCAACTTGTTTTTTTGTTTGATTTTTACCAAACAACATCAATGATACACCAATGGCAACTGCAAGAGGAGCAATTTCAGACGGCTTTAAAAAAGCAGCCCATTCAGAACTTGATACAATCCAAGAAGTAATTGTCGTACCAATGTTGGCACCCATAATAATTCCTGTTGCTTGAAACAAATTCATCAGTCCTGCATTAACAAATCCGACAACCATAACCGTCGTTGCTGAACTACTTTGAACAATTGCCGTTACAAGTGCCCCTAGTCCAACAGCGATAACGCGATTTGATGTTAACATGGCGAGTAATGATTTCATCTTTTTACCGGCAGACATTTGAAGTCCTTCAGCCATAATATGCATTCCATAAAGGAACATACCAAATCCACCTAAAAAAGAAAATAGTTGAAACAATACATCATGAAGCATTTCTGTCGTCATAACATTCTCCTGTTATCTTGTTATTTTTACGTTAGTTACGTGTTTAGGACATGTTAACATGTCCTTCCTTATATTATCATTCATAAAAGAAGAATTCAAGAAATACTTCCTTCCTAATTTCTGTAAATTATGATAGAATTAGTGAATCAAAACTGTTCATTTTTACCAAAAAAAAGCTGTGTTTTTCACTAAAAACACGAAATATAGAAAGGGGCACAAAAAACATGTTAGCTGATTACCATTTACATAGTGATTTTAGTGGGGACTGTAATGTCCCTATGCAACAGATGATTGAAGCCGCTATTCAAAAAAAGGTGAAGCGACTTTGCTTTACTGAACACCATGATATCGATTTTCCAGATGTCGGTATTGATTTCACCTTGGATATCAATGCATATTATCAGCAATTCAAAAAATACAAAGCGCAGTATGCTGACACAATCCAACTGCTTTTTGGCATTGAACTTGGAATTCAACCCCATATATATCCTCAGTTATCTAAGATAACGCTGGAATATCCTTTTGATTTTGTGCTCGCTTCAAATCATTTGGCTGATGGTGTCGACCCCTTCGACCCTAAATATTTTGAAGGCAGAACTCAAGAACAAGGTTACAGAGCGTATTTTGAAGACATGCTTTATAATGTAACCCATTATACAGATTATGATATCTATTCCCATTTAGACTATGTCATACGCTATGGTGATTTTGAAAATAAACATATCCATTATCCAGACTATAGCGAACTTTTAGATTCTATTTTATCTACAATCATCCAGCATGGAAAAGGTATCGAACTTAATACCTCCGGCATACGCTACGGTCTTGGGCAACCCCATCCTTCATACACTATCCTTGAGCGCTATAGGGAACTTGGTGGAGAACTTATTACTCTTGGTTCAGATGCCCATACCCCAAAAGATATTATACGTCATTTTGATGAAGGAAAAGAACTATTAAAAAAAGCAGGGTTTTCTTATTTCACAACTTATGTGAAAAGAAAACCCTACTTTCATCGTTTATAGTTTTATGCTACATGAGAATTATTCAATACGTTTTATAATGGTTCCACCACCAACCACGACATCATCATCGTATAAAACAATGGCTTGTCCCGGTGTAATCGCGCGCTGCTTTTCCTCAAAAATGCATTCCATTTTTTGGTCTTCACGTATACGCACTTTACATTTAGCTGGTTTGTGGGAATATCTGATTTTGGCCGTTAGTTCCTGTCCATCCTCAATTGACTCTACAGCCATTAAATTCACATCCATTGCAACACAGCCACTTGAAAATACATCATCATCCGTTCCGACCATAACTTCTTTTGTTTCCGGATTAATATCCACAACGAAACCTGGGCGTCCCAAATTAAGACCCAATCCCTTACGTTGTCCAATAGTATAGTGAACAATACCTTTGTGTCGCCCAATAATTTTACCACGTGTATCGACAAAATTACCCGGTTCAAATGTATCTCCTGAATACTCTTCAATAAACTTTGCATAGTCGTTGTCTGGAACAAAACAGATCTCTTGACTATCTGGCTTATTAGCCATGCGCACACTAATATTTTCCGCAATCTCTCGAATCTCGTCTTTAGTATAGTCCCCAACGGGCATCAACGTTCTTGCTAATTGATCTTGCGTCAGGTTATACAGTGCATACGTTTGATCTTTTCTGGCTGTTTTTGACATTTTAAGTGTATAACGTCCATTGTCCAATTGAACAACTTTGGCATAATGCCCTGTAGCTATATAATCAGCTCCAATGGCTATACTTCGCTGCAATAGCGACTCCCATTTCACATAGCGATTACATGCGATACAAGGGTTTGGTGTACGCCCTTGCTTATACTCTTTAACAAAATAATCAATAACATCCCGCTTAAAATCTTCCTTAAAGTTCATGACATAATACGGAATTTCTAGTACATTAGCTACACGTCGTGCATCATCAACTGCTGAGAGCCCACAACACCCGCCGTTTTCTTCCATAAGTGACCGATCATCATCTTGCCAAATCTGCATCGTAACACCTATGACTTCATAGCCTTGCTTTTTTAATAAATAAGCAGCTACCGATGAGTCAACCCCACCGGACATACCTACTACAACTTTTTTATTCAAAATCATCTTCCTCTTCTACATGGTGATCATAGTCATCTGTATCTTGTGGAGGCTCTAGTCCTTCAATCTGAATATTATTCTTTTGTGCATAGTCCCATATAGCTGCATGTAAAGCTTCTTCTGCTAATAATGAACAATGCACTTTTGCTTTTGGAAGTCCATCTAAGGCTTCAACAACCGCATCATTCGTTATTTTTAACGCTTCTTCAATAGTTTTTCCCATGACAAGTTCCGTGGCAATACTACTTGTTGCTACTGCTGCGCCGCAACCAAAAGTTTTAAACTTAACGTCTTGAATAATATCATTTTCAACTTTAAGGTAAATGCGCATAATATCACCGCATTTTGCATTTCCAACAGTTCCTACACCATCTGCGTGATCGATTTCACCCATGTTTCTTGGGTTCGTAAAGTGGTCCATAACTTTTTTTGTATACATAGAATCGTTCCTTTCTATTCTTCCTATATTTTTGATGTTAGATTATACTTGGTTTCAATGACAGATTCAATTTTTTCTTGGGTGTAATCTTCATATACAGGTGACATCTCTCTTAATCGTTTAACAATTGTCACGAGTTCATCTGCCACATAATCAAGTTCTTCTTGTGTTGTCTTTTCTCCGAGTGTTATCCTAAGCGAACCATGTGCAATCTCATGTGGAAGTCCGATGGCTAATAACACATGGGATGGATCAAGTGAGCCTGATGTACAAGCCGACCCTGAAGACGCACACACATTTTTCATATCTAACATAATTAATAAGGATTCACCTTCAATAAATTCAAAACTGATATTGGCGTTATTGGGTAGTCGATGTGTAGGATGTCCATTAAGTTTAACATATGGAATCGTATCTATGACTTTTTGTATGAAGTAATCTCGAAGGTTGGCTTCACGTGACGCTTCGCTCTCTAACTTTGGCATCGCTTCTGCAACGGCTTTTCCAAAACCTACAATCGCCGGAACATTTTCCGTACCCCCACGACGGCGGCGTTCTTGAGCGCCTCCATGAATATAAGCTTTCATACGAACACCTTTACGAATGTATAGGGCGCCAATCCCCTTGGGGCCATATATTTTGTGACCACTTAATGACATTAAGTCAATATTCATTTCGTTGACATTAATGGGAATATGTGTAAACGCTTGCACCGCATCTGTATGGAAAAGTACGTTATGTTTTTTTGCAATTGCTCCAATCTCTTTAACGGGTTGAACTGTTCCGATTTCATTATTTGCAAACATAATTGTAATTAACACTGTATTTTCTTTAATCGCATTTTCTAGTTCTTCCAGTGAAATCATACCGTTCGCATCTACATCAAGATACGTCACTTCGCATCCTTTTTTTTCAAGATATTCACATGTGTGGAGCACTGCATGGTGCTCGATTTTTGATGTTATAATATGGTTCCCTTTTTTTGCATAGTTTTCAATGACACCTGAAATCGCCCAATTATCCGCTTCTGTTCCTCCGGACACAAAAAAAACTTCTGCTGATTCAGCACCTATAGCATTTGCAATCGTCTGACGTGCATCATCAACTGCTTGTTTTGCATTTTGCGCAAATTCATAGATACTCGACGGGTTGCCAAATTCTTCTGTGAAGTATGGTAACATCGCTTCAACAACAGAAGGTCTTGTTGATGTTGTAGCCGCATGATCTAAGTATATTTTTTTCTCCATTTTTACACCTCTTCATTTAATAATTCGTCAATTTTATGTTGTTCCCTTATTAAATCTTCTAATGTAATATGATCAACAACATCATTAATACTTTGGCTAATCTTTTTCCAGACGTATTTGGTCACACACATTTCCGATTCATCACAAGCTTTATCTTCATTTACTGCTATACAATCGACAGGGTTTAGATCCCCTTCTAATGCACGAAGTATATCACCAACAGATATTTCTTTTGGATCTTTGTTTAAACTATATCCACCTTTGGCTCCACGGGTACTTTTCACAAATTTTGCTTTTTTTAGTGTTGCAATAATTTGCTCCAAGTAGTTTTCTGAAATACTTTGGCGCTCAGAAATACTCTTAATGGATACCACATCTGTTGTGGAATTTAAAGCTAAATCAAGCATTGCACGAAGCCCATATCGACCTTTCGTTGACAGTCTCATAACGCACCTCCTTAATCCCTACTAAATAACTAGGATTTAAGCTAAAAATAGATTATCACCTTTTTTCTTATATGTCAAGAATCTTCCAAATAAAAACAAAAAAAATGAAAAGAGCTTCTGCTAAAGCTCCTTCCATTTAATAAACTAATGCATATATAAGTTATGCTTGCTCTTGTTCAGCAATTTTACAACATTGTTTTTTTGATTTACATTGTATTTTTTTTGAAGTACACTTTGGACACGATTGTTTGTCCCTCATATATTCTATCCGATATTCTTTGCCACAGTGAAGACACTGTATCGTACATTCCTTTATTTTATAGTTACCACCTTCAATACGAATCGCTTTGCCTTCAACAAGCGCTAAGGCTACTTTATATCTTGCACTTTCAATAATATTTTGAAATGTTTGACGTGAGACTTGCATTAATTTAGCCGCTTGTTCTTGTGAGAGTTTTTCTATGTCTTTAAGTCGCATGGCTTCAAGCTCTTCATATTTTAATTGATATTCTTCGACGGCGTCGACTTCGGATGGCTTGAAATATTTGTGCTTTGGCACGTAACTTATTTTACGACATTTTGTCGGTCTTGGCATGATGTTCACTCCTTCCATCCATATTATATCATATTTTGAGGTTCAGAAGGTAATGTTGCAAAAACAAATAATCCAATAACAAACAATGGGACAATCGATAGTATTGAATATCTTGCATTGCCTGTTACTGTCGTTGTGAACGCCATAATAAACGGTCCAATAATAGCTGCAAACTTACCAAAAATATTATAAAAACCAAAAAACTCATTGGACTTATGTTTAGGTATTATTTTTGCATAGTATGAACGACTAAGGGCTTGTATTCCTCCTTGCGCAGAACCAATAAGTCCTCCTAGAATAAATACATGCCAAAGTTCCGTCATTAAGTAAGCAAAAAACGTAGTACCTATATAAGTCATAATCGCAACCACAATCATTTTTTTTGCACTAAAACGTTTGGCAAGCATGCCATAGACTAACGCACATGGAAAGGCAATGATATTGATAATTAACAAAATACCTAAGAGCATAAATGTGTCCATCGAGTCTAGCCCAAGGGTTGTTTGAGCATAGGGCACAGCCATTTTGATGATGGTATCCACGCCATCGATGTAAAGAAAATAGGCAATCAAAAAAGTAAACACTAATTTATATTGCCGTATATTTTTAAACGTTAAAAACAGACGCTTGAAGCTTTTTTGTATCGGTTTTTCCTCCGGCTCTATAAAATGTGTTTGAGAGACATTGCGAAGTAATGGCAACGTAAAAAGTCCCCACCAAAGGGCTGTAATGATAAAACCTAATTGATATCCTATTTGCTTATCCATCCCAAGAAGAAAAACTGCAACTAAAGTTAATACAAACGGAATGACACTGGCTATATATCCATATGCAAACCCTTGAGATGATACGCGATCCATACGTTCATTGTCCGTCACATCCACCAAAAAGGAATCATAAAAAATATTAGCACCAGCAAATCCTATGGCGCTTAGTACATAGGCTATCGCTAAAACAAGCCATTGCCCCTCTGGAATGGTCGCTAATAATCCAGTGACACATATACCTAATAATGCAAAAAAAGTAAAAAATCGTTTTTTAAAGTTTTTATAATCTGCAATTGTTCCAAGAATTGGACTAAGCATTGCAACACATATACTTGCCATTGTATTAAAATACCCAAGGTCCATACTGTTTCCTTGCTTCATCATCGCAAAATATACCGGAAACAGTGCTGTTGTAATAGCCAATGAGTATGCTGAATTACCACAATCATACATAATCCAACTTTTTTCGGTTTTTGTCAGTTGCATGGATAACTTAAGTTCCTTCATTTTGTATGTTCCTTCCTCTTAAGTATCTTTCCTCTCATAAATTGTGGGCTGTTTAGTCACTCCAAACAGCCCACAACATTTAGCAAAGATTACTCTTCATCGCTTTCGCGTTCAGCAATTACTTTTTCTTGAACCTCTCTCGGTGCCTCTTCATAACGATTAAAGGTCAAAGAAAAGACGCCTCGTCCTTGGGTCAATGAGCGAAGATCTGTAGAATATCCATACATTTCACCCATTGGAACTTCCGCTTCAATTTCTTGTTTGCCTTTTATCGGATTCATTCCTAGAACTCGTCCTCGACGCTTTGTCAAATCGCCCATAATATCCCCCATATAATCATCTGGGATTAACACCTTGACCGATGCAATCGGTTCAAGTAACGTCGGCTTTGCTTTTGCAATCCCTTCCTTATATGCATTTTGGGTAGCAATTTTAAAGGCCATCTCTGATGAATCCACAGGATGATACGATCCGTCCACTAAGGTTGCTTTTAATCCAACAAAAGGATATCCAGCTAACACCCCTTTACTTACAGACTCTTGCAGTCCTTTTTCCACTGCTGGGAAATAGTTTCTTGGAACCGCTCCACCAAACACTTTTTCCTCGAAGACAAATGGTGTCTCTAAATCCCCTGACGGTTCGAACTCAATTACAACGTCACCATACTGTCCATGTCCGCCCGATTGTTTTTTATGCTTGCCTCGCACTGACACTTTCGCTTTAATCGTCTCGCGATATGGAATCTTCGGTTTAAGAAGTTCTACCGAGACTTTGAATTTTTCTTCCAATCGGCTAGTTATAATTTCTAGGTGCTGACCACCAACACCATATAATAATTCTTGATGGTTTTCCGTATCCATAAGCACCTTAATTGTTGGATCTTCTTCCATTAAACGATGCAATCCAGATGCAATTTTATCTTCATCACCTTTGGTCTTTGGAACAATCGCACGATATGCAAGAGACTCAGGGAACGTTATACCAGGCAATCGTACCGGTCGTTCAGGGTTGCATAACGTATCGCCTGTACTGACATTATTTAGTTTTGCAAATGCTCCAATATCACCTGCGTGAATTTCATCCACTTCAATTTGTTCTTTTCCTCTTAATATATATATATGGGGAATTTTTTCATTTTCTTCTTTATTTGCATTGAGTAATACATCATCTCTACGAATAATTCCAGAATACACTCTAAATAAAGATACTTTCCCAATATAAGGGTCAATAATTGTTTTAAATACAAGCGCTGATGAGGGTTGATCCTTCTCACAAATCACATGAATCTCTTCTGATTCATTGCTCGGATTAACGCCAATCACTTCCGTATGTTCTTCTTTTGGTGCCGGCATATACTTATTGATTGAGGACATAAGTACGCCTACGCCAGTTGTGTTTATTCCCGATCCACATAACACAGGAACAATTGATCCTTCAACGACACCATTGTGAAGTGCTGATTGGATTTCTTCCAATGTAAACTCTTCACCTGCAAAGTATTTTTCCATCAATTCTTCATCGCTTTCAGCTACAGCTTCAAGAATCATCTCTCGAATAGGTTCAATCTCCGTTTTCAGGGCTTGTGGTATATCACATGCTTCTACATGGTCTTTAACAAATTTTCGGCCTTCCATCTTAATGACATTGACAAAACCAACAAAATGATCACCTTCACGTATAGGCACTTGGAAGGGTGCTATGCATTTTCCAAAAGATGTCTGAAGTTGTTCAAGTATTTTGTGAAGATCTGCTTTATCATCATCCATATCGGTGACGAAAATCATTCTTGGAATCTCCATCTCATCTGCATGTTCCCATGCAATCTCAGTTCCTACTTCAACACCTGATCTTCCGGACACAACAATAATAGCGCTATCGGCTACCCGAGTCGCTTCCTTTGCTTCTCCGACAAAATCAAAATATCCCGGAGTATCAAGAATATTTATTTTGCATTCTTCCCATTCAAGTGGAATACATGAGGTATTGATTGAAAAACCTCGTTTGATTTCTTCCTTGTCAAAATCGCTAATTGTATTACCATCAGTTACTTTTCCCTGTCGTTTGGTGACATTTGCAACACGGGCCATGGCTTCTGCAAGTGTTGTCTTACCTGCGCCACCATGTCCCAAAAGGACAATGTTACGGATTTGTTCGGATGAATAAATTTTCATAAGGATTCCCCCATTCGTAAGATTTTTGAACAAATTACTGTGCATTGCGTTTCGTTGAATTTTAACAAAATTTCTCGGTAATACTCTTAATATTCTACATAATGAATAGAATTCCTTCTTTATTTTAATAGTCAGAATATTCCGTCTTCACTTTAGTGCATGAATTTATTGACTTACCTAATAAAAAAATGTAATATAGGGGTAATATTAAACACATTGTTCTACGAAAGGATATCTATGTTTGCAAAAATAGGAATACTCGGACTCGGATTAATCGGCGGCTCGCTTGCTCGCGCTTTAAAAAAATACAATTATCCAGCAACCATTTATGGATATAATCGTAATCAAGCTGCACTTATACAGGCAAAAAATGTAGGTGCAATTGATGTTATTGTAGATAATTGGAAAGATTTAGAGGATTGCGACCTTATTGTTTTATGCTGCCCTGTCAATATCAACATTCAACTTTTTGAGTCTATAAAACCTTATCTAAAAGAAAATGTTATCATAACGGATGTTGGAAGTACAAAAAACGATATATATGATGCTCTATCCAAATATGAATACAGCGGCTATTTTATTGGCGGTCATCCCATGGCAGGTTCTGAGCAATCGGGATTTGATGCCACTAAAGCTGAGCTTTTTGAAAATGCTTATTATGTTTTGACCCCAGAGCCTTCCACACCTCAAAAATATATCGATGCCATGTCGCAATTAGTTGCTACATTACATGCTATTCCCACGCTTCTTGATCCGGTGCGACATGATTTTATCGTAGCTGCCATCAGTCATGTCCCGCATATTTTGGCTTCATCACTGGTGAATATGGTCGAAGCACTTGACACACCTGAAAAAGAAATGTACACTCTAGCCGCTGGCGGCTTCAAAGATTTTACACGAATTGCATCTTCTTCTCCAGATATGTGGCAACAAATATGTGTGGCAAATCATGAAGCCATTACTTCTATTCTTGATGCATATATCCATCAGCTTAAGGCAATCCGTAAGCAAGTCACCGATGAAGATGACGTCTCCATTTTTGAATTTTTTCAACAAGCAAGACGATTTAGAAATACCTTTCAAAATAAAGCCAGAGGAAGTATCGACAAATCCCTCGCTTTATTTGTTGATATCAATGATGAGACGGGAGTTATTGCTGATATTGCTACTCGCTTAAGTCAGCAAGGTATCAGTATTAAGAATATTGGCATCAACAATAATCGTGAAGATTTTGGTGGTGTCCTTGAAATCCTTTTTTATGATGACCTTAGTCTGACCAATGCTATTATCGTCATTGAAAACGCACACTATAAAATAATAGAAAGTTAAGGTGAACACTATGCAGATTAATCCTGTAGGAAAACTTAATGGTACTGTAACAGTACCTGGTGATAAATCCATCTCCCACCGTTCCATCATGTTTGGCGCTCTAGCTAAAGGAACTACACATATTTCAGGGTTTTTAAATGGCGCTGATTGTCTATCTACTGCTCAGATTTTTAAGCATATGGGTGTACAAATGCACTTTGAAAATCCGACAACATTAACTTTAGAGGGACTAGGTCTTCACGGACTAAAAGCTCCAGACACTATCTTAGATGTCGGAAATAGCGGTACCACCATGCGTCTACTCTCTGGAATCCTTGCCGGTCAAACTTTTTCAAGCACCCTAACCGGAGATGCTTCCATTCAAACACGACCCATGAATCGTATTATTGAACCCTTAAAATCCATGGGTGCAAATGTTGCGTCCAAGGCGAACAACGGACTTGCTCCATTAATCATACAGCCAAGTCAACTTCATGGCATCACCTATCATTCAAAGGTTGCAAGTGCTCAAGTGAAGTCATGTATTCTCTTGGCGACACTCTATGCCAATCAGGCTTCAACTATTATTGAACCAAGTCTCTCAAGAAACCATAGCGAGTTAATGCTTAAGTCATTGGGAGCTGATATACACACTCAAAACACTCAGGTAACAATTAAACCTAATCCTTACTTAGAAGCAACATCCATAGATATTCCCGGTGATATAAGCTCTGCAGCGTATTTCCTAGTTGCAGGATTGATTTTACCTGACAGTGATATTATTCTAAAAAACGTCGGAATCAATCCGACACGTGATGGCATTATAAAAGTGTTTAAACAGATGAATGGTTCAATTGAATATCTCAATGAACAAACATTAAATGAAGAGCGCCGAGCAGACATTCGTGTACGTTCTAGTCAGCTTATAGGTACAACCATTAGTGGCGACATTATCCCTACACTGATTGATGAAATCCCTGCAATTGCTGTTGCGGCATGTTTTGCCGAGGGCCAAACGCATATTAAAGATGCTCAAGAATTAAAAGTTAAGGAAAGCAATCGTATTGATACGATGGTTACAGAGCTTAAAAAGATGGGCGCCAATATTGAAGCTACAGAAGATGGTATGATTATTGAAGGAACAAAACAATTGTCTGGTGCTGAACTTGAGTCCTATCATGATCATCGCATTGCTATGAGTTTAACTATTGCAGCATTAGCAGCTTCCACTCCATCTAAGCTTAATGCAAGTCGATGCATTGACATCTCCTATCCCTCATTTTTTGAGCATATAAATTTATTAATATAATATATAAAAATAAAGCTGCTTGATAATCAAGCAGCTTTTATTATTCATCATTTTACAACCCAAAATGCCGTTTCCCGAATTTTGATCCCTAGCGTAGCTAGGTGGGTATCCGCACTATCACATCTGCCTTCCACTTAAGGCATGGCATCAATGATAAAATATAAGATTCCCATATTCAATATGTAGGTTCAAAATATCGAGAGTATCGTACATCTCAGGTATCTTTTATATGCCTATTATACACCCGAAGTCAGGTTTTTTCAACCATTAACCCATTTTATTCTTTGAGAATTTATCCAATCCCAGTATAAGCAACATTCCAATTAGTATAAAAAGAAAACTCAAAAGATAATTCCCTTCAATTTGCCATGGCAATACAGCTGCCTCTTTAAGTATAATAACTTTGTCTCCCAAAATTTCTTCTTCCAAAATCACCTTATACGGCCATATTCTTCGAAGACTCCCTAACATCATCCCTGTTAAAAAAGCCAACGTTCCCTTATGCCAGCGATGTAAAACCCATCTTAAGACTCTTGAAAATCCTATGATTCCAACACCACAGCCTAAAGCAAAAACGATCAAAACAACTAGATGATCCATACGAAACGGATCTTTTAATATCCCTGTAATATAGTGGTACTTTCCCATAATCAGTAATAAAAACGCTCCCGATATTCCCGGTAGAATCATCGCACAAATAGCAATCACCCCTGCAAGAAAAATAAACCATAGTGCTTCCGGTGTCTGTATAGGTACCAAGCCAACAATGATAAAAGAAAGGATTCCACCAAATACAAAAATTACAAAACGGGTTTTTTCCATTTCCCATTGTTTACTAATAACAAATGCACTAGCAAGTATCAATCCGAAAAAGAGGCTCCATGTATATAATTCATAAGTCTCCAGTAAAAAGTGCATTAACTTTGCCATCGTAAAAATTGCTGTAAGGATGCCTAAAAATAATGGTAGTAAAAAGTCCCAATGAATACGCTTGATTCCTTTTATTATCTTACCTGAAAAAATATCTTTGACTACGTCAATGTTAATGGAATGTATGGCTTCAAGAAAATCCTCATATATTCCTGTTATAAGGGCAATACTTCCACCTGAAACGCCAGGAATAATATCTGCCGCTCCCATAAATAATCCTTTAAGAAACAGTAAAAATTTTGTCATGCTTTTTCCTCCAAAAGTCCTAAGTGATAACATGCTGTTAAAATACCACCTTCACTAATGGGAGGAGATACATACGATGCAACTTCTTTAGCTTCCTTTACACCATTACCAACGGCAACTGAATTTTCAATATGCTTAAGCATATGCAAATCATTATAACTATCCCCAAACACATACACTTGATTCATAGGGATCTCCAAATGATTAGCTAAAAACTGTATCCCTGATAACTTAGATACACCTTTTGCATAGACTTCAAAGCCCTTTTTCCCCCAAGCATTAAAATCTAGTTTTTGATAGTCTGTAGAATCCAGCATATTTTGTCTAAAAATCATCATGCTTAAATAATCTCTTGGTGTCGTGTCAAGCTTTTTCAAAGGCGTTAAGCGCGTCACAGGTTCTTCGCCCTCCAAAATGTTTTCACGGCGGAAAAGTTCTTTACGAAGACGACCAAAAAAATCTTTAATATAAATATTTTTTTCATCAATGGCTAACATAGGAAATGGTGTTCGAAAAATCTTCTTGATTAGCCGTTTTGATTCATCTCGATCAATCGGCTGTTTAAAAATCTCTTCACCCTGATGGGTAACCAGATGTCCGCCAAAGCTTACCGCCGTATTTAAATCAAGTGCTTTCATAACATAGGTAATATGATGAAAACTTCGTCCAGTAGCTAATCCAACGCAGTATCCTTTTTCTTTAAGTGCATTAATGGCATATGTTGTTTCTTCGGGTATAATTGATTTTGGCGCTCCATGATCAATAATGGTATCATCCACATCAAATAATACTAATTTTTTTTCCATGTTCTCTTCCTATCTATAATATGTCATCATTTCAATAATTTGCTTTTTATAATAAGTCAACACAGGTAAACGTCGTTTTGCCCTTGTTTTCATGTGTTGAATCTCTTGTTCAAATACTTCAACTTCTTCTAGCGTCGGTACATCCCTATTATAGAACGCTTTCTCTAAGGTTTCAAGAAAATCTTTTGACCGATAGCGTAATGATGGCAGCTCCTTATAAAGATGCTCTATAAACTCACGTATCGAGTCTCCCGCATCTTTTTTTCTAGACGCGTCTTGTACATAGAGCAGATATACTTGATAATCTAGCAATAGGCGCTTTAGATAGTTCGTTCTATTGGCGTAGCGACGTTGTATAAGAAGAATAAAACCTACCAACACACAAACTATAATAGCACCAATGCTCCCCCAAATTATTACCCTACGGTTTCGGTTTATCCATGCGCTACCTCCTTCACGCCCCATCTGTTGATATTGCCTAATATCAAGTGTATCCGATTCATCTGACGAGTAAAAACTTTGTCCCGCAGTAGGCTCAAATTGCACCCAACCAACACCTGGAAAATAGCTTTCAACCCATGCATGGGCATTATAATCATATATAATTTTTTTATCCGGAATCTCTCCATATGAATACATTAACGAATCCGGAATATCTTCATATGCTTCCATATCGAGGACATACCCTACAACAAAGCGTGAGGGTATACCTACACTTCGCATCATTAGAACCATTGACGAAGCAAAATGTTGACAAAAACCTTCTTCCGTTTCAAACAAAAATTCCTGAACCATATCTGATGTACCCAAATACTGGGGTTCTTCGTTATAAGTATACGTTGATGAGAGATACGCTTCAATTTGTCGTGCTTTTTCATAATTTGTTGTTGCCTCAGATGTAATCTCCGTTGCCAGTGTTTGAATACGTTCGTTTTGCTCTGGCAATTGCATGTATCCTTCAATTTTTTGGACATCTTGTGCCTTTTCACCTTGCATAATCGCTTGCATCCAAACATTTGTTCTATATTTTGGAATGACAGCTTCCAACGTATAATTAAAACCACGTTGATATACCTGCTCTTCATCAAAAAAAGCTTGCATATCCTCAGAAATATGTATAGTGTCCCAGTAAGGGCTTACTAATAAGCGATTCGTTCGAATATTGCCATAAGTAATCTCAACCGTTTCTCGTGTATGAATGTTGTCATCAAACTCTACTGCCACTGGCTCTATATCTTGTTCTGACTGCGTCCATATCCCATCTTGATATATATCATAACTGTCCGTCATATAATATTTTAATGTGTTTGCCTTCACAGAAAATAAAGCAATACCTTCATGTTCAAAAGAATCATTTATCTGATATGTGTCATCCGATATTTTTTCAATAATGGTCCGTTCAAATTGAAATGTCAGCTCGTCAATGTCGCCAGAACGACTGTTTTGACCAGATGATGTCACTTTTTTTTCAAAAGGACTTGGAAAATAATGATTCCACACCATACTTGAGCCTACAATTCCAATTGCAAAAATTATGCCCATTCCATAAAAATAATATCTTTGCCTTCGTTGAATATTTTCAATATTTCTCGAAGCAAAGATGGCAAAATAATACACAATACTTCCTATAACAAAAATTATAAAGCTACGGTAATCTTTTGAGCTGGTTAACATATCTGAAAAAAATGCTATGAAAATAACCCCAAGTCCTAAAATGATCGGAACACCTTGCAATTTTTTTCTTCGATAAAAAAAAGGATAGATAATAAAAAGGATTAAACTAATACTCCCCATTAAAATGGCTTGATAAAAAGTATTAATATAATATCCATCTAATCGTACCGAATAATAGTATACATTAAAAAAATCCCGGATTGGATGCAGAAGTTTTTCCACATGCTCTTGTCGATAATAATAAAACAAAGCGCCAATATACACACTTAAAACCGTCGCTAAAAATATGACAACACCTTTTTTATATGTTGTAATGACCCGATAGATAGCATATACTCCAACTACAATAAAAAAAAGCTGTATCTCATTTAACACATAGCCAAATGTTGCTGAGATAACCACCACCATTGAATACACTAAAACAATAAGTATCCCCATCAGAACACCTCCAGTCTTAGCGAACCCTCATCTATGCCCATAGAATATATAGGAATGCTTGAACTATTAAGTACTTGAAGCAATCTCTCGTCACTTACATTTTTCAATCTTTGAAGATTCAGCCTCGACACAGGAACCATAATGACTGTAATTTCATGTCCACGATTTTTTAGCTGAACCCAATAGTGCACTAATTTGGGTTGAATTTGCTGTGTTGCAAAGATGAGATGTGCAGATTCATGGTCTTGTCCCATTACTTTTGAAATCATATCAAAGTATGCATTTTCGTGATAAAAACTCAAATGGGCAAACACATCATAAAACTTGTCAAAATCGGATTGTCGCTTTGTCTCAACCATGTTAATTCCATGGTAATCATAATACAGTTTAAGATGTACATGCTCTTTTAAAAAAGAATAAATCATCGCCATAGAGCCTTCAATCATATAGTCCTCATAAATGACTCTTTGTTCATTTGAGAGTTCAAAGTCACACGTATCTAAAAAGAAATAGGTCGTATTTGTAATATGCCCCGTATATTCTTTAGATATCCACGTTCCCTTTTTTGCGCTGAGCTTCCAGTGGATTTTATTGAGTGCATCTCCCGGCATATATTGTCGTATATCTGTAAATACCGTTGAATTAGTTATATCATGGCCAACAATCGACTCTGCTGTTTCACTTAAGACTTGGCGAATAGCACTCGACTTAAATTCAAGAAGATTGGGATAGACTAAAATCTTATGCTGTTCTATTTCTTTATATACGATTGAAAAAAAACCAAAGAAATCTTGTATTCTAATATAGTCAATACCAACGGGATAGTTTCCTCTATAAAAACACGTTAATTGTTTATGAAGATCTTGCTGTGATTTTGGATATATAACAAACCACGCACTTTGGGATGCCTTGTCAAGATGGAATAAGTCCTCAGAAGAGATATAATGTACGCGCATAGGTGCTAAAATCAAATAACTAGAGTTATATAAACTCAATCGATAGGTCAGCGTATCTCCTTTAGAGACAAAGCGCTGATCCACATCATGCGACAGTTCAAATACGGTATATGTTAACCCCATATGCAACAGGCTAATGATCGGAAGCATTAATATGCTATAAAAAAGTACACTAGAAATATAGCCGGGATAACTCCGGTTAAAAACCATACTACATATAAGTGTAATACCATAGACTCCCCATCTTTTATACAATAAACTCACCTGCCGGAACATCAACTTTTTTTAGAATATCTCTAAGAATATCTTCACTGGATTGATTTTCATATTTCATCTCCGGTTTGATCATCATTCGATGTGCACACACCGGGATAAACACATTCTTGACATCATCAGGAATCACATAATGACGTCCAGAAAAATATGCCTTTGCTTTAGCCATGCGTCCCAAAAACAAACTCCCTCTTGGGCTGATTCCAAGCAAGGTCTCTTTGGCTTGTCGGGTTTGTCGAACTAGTTTTAATATGTATTTTTGAATTGTTGGATCCATATTAACCTTTAAAATATCTTGTTGGATTTGTTGTACTTCTTCTAAAGAAAGTACTGGTTGTAAGTCTTTTAAAGGATGATCATCTTTAAATCGCTCCATAATCAAAAGTTCTTCTTCAAGCGTTGGATAGCCAATATTCATTTTGATAATAAAGCGGTCCATTTGAGCCTCTGGCAACGGATACGTTCCTAAATACTCTACAGGATTTTGTGTTGCAATAACCATGAACGGATATGGAAGCTCATAATGCTTGCCATCAACCGTCACATGATGCTCTTCCATTGCTTCTAAAAGACCCGATTGCGTCTTAGGCGGCGTACGGTTAATCTCATCTGCCAAAAATACATTGGCCATAATCGCCCCTTCATGATATTCAAAACGTTCATGTTTTGGGTTATACATACTAAAACCTGTAATATCTGATGGCATAACGTCCGGTGTGCAAGATATTCGGCTAAATTGCCCACCAACGGATTTTGCCAACGCAAGGGCAAGTGTTGTCTTGCCCGTGCCGGGTACATCTTCAATTAGCACATGTCCATTACACATAAATGCCAATGTAATGAGCTCAATAACCTCATCTTTTCCTACAATTACCTTCCCCATATTCTCCGTTAATCGCTTAATCTTCTCCCTCAAACGGATTCTCCCCCTTATTAAGCTTCTTAATTCGATAATCTATAATTGAAGTTACAATAAAACTTATCACTAATAAACTTATAGCAGCAATCATCCATTCAGAATTATTTTCAATTGGACATACCCCTTCAGGAAGATTTCGCTGATCAAGCCAATTTTTAAATAATACTCCTGCCGAAAAAATAACACTCAAAATAAATAGCCCATTTGATAGTTTCTTTAATTTTGTTATCTTCATTTATAGCCTCCTTCAGTAACCCATCATGTTCTAAAACAGCTTCCTCCAATAAATTCACGAATGAGTGAGTTTTGAGGAATATGTTCACTTGTGACCCCAAGAATATAATCCAGGAATTTTATCAATCGCTTAGCTTCTATATGTTCTGGACAATCATCAGGAATACTATAGAGCAAAGGATCTGCATATTGTTTAAGTACAGCAATTTCATAAATCAAGGCAGAGTTAAACATCACATCTGCTTTTTCTTGAAATGGGAAGATATATTTTTCTTCTCCACGGCGTACGGATTCCCACATACGGATTGTTTGCAACGCTGAAACACCTCTGTATTGATAGTCTCTAACAATACGTCGCAATAAGCGCCCATCCGTCGTTGGAATACGATTATGATAGTCTAAGTTTAGTTGTGTCATTGCACTAATATAAATTTTAAATGTATTTTCTTTTGGCAAATCATAGGAAAGCATATCATTAAGTCCATGAATCCCCTCTACAATTAAAATACCATTGTCGCCTAGTTCAATCGGATTGTCACGATATTCACGCTTTCCAGAGATAAAGTTAAAGTGAGGAATATCCACAGACTGTCCAGCAAGTAACTCCAACATGTTTTCATTAAATAATTTACGATCAATCGCATCAATCGTTTCAAAATTAAAGTTCCCGTATTCATCCAATGGCGTCTGCTCACGATTTACAAAGTAATTATCCAGTGAAATCGTTTTCGGATTCATACCAAAAGCACGAAGTTGGATGCCTAAGCGATGTGCAAAAGTTGTCTTACCTGATGAAGACGGCCCTGCAATAAAAATAAAGCGTTTTTTATTTTGATTGTTAACAATTTCATCAGCAATTGATGCGATACGTTTTTCCATAAGCGCTTCTGCCACTAAAAGTAAATCGTTAATATCTCCTGCAGCAATAAGCTCATTTAATTCTCCTATAGTAGTTACATCCATAAGTTGCGCCCAACGTGAAGTTTCCTTTTGCGTATCAAATAACATAAGCGCCGGTTTAAATGGGGCAACTTTTTTAGGTTCAGCTTTTGATACGTATTGAACCATGACCCCTTCATCGTGTGGGTGCAACTCAAACTTTCCTATTTTTCCATAAGATGGAACCATATAGCCAAAATAGTAATCGTAAAATCCATCCAGCTCATAAATATTGGTATTGGAAACACTACGATACTTTAATAAGCAGACCTTATCCTTCATGCCTTGTTTTGCAAAAAGTTTAATCGCTTTGCTTGTGGTTACTGTACTTTTGTATATCACTGCATCTATATCTACATATGCTTTCATGCGATCTTCAATCTCTTTAATAATCTCTTGCGTCAAAGGTTTTTCTTCAACATTAAGCACTTCACAATACAAACCACGTTGAATTGTAAATTGTACCCGAACATCGACATGGTTGATTCCATATCCCTGATATACATCTCGCAACGACTTAATAAAAAGTAATGTCAACGAACGCTGATATGTTCGGTATCCATCTTTATTCGTTAAATCTAAAAATTCCACTTCACAATCCGACTTAACCTGCTTATAGATTTCTTTTAATTTTCCATCCACAATGGCTAGTGTAATTGGTGCATCAAAATCATCTTCTACCCGTGCTGCAATTTCTTTTAAAGATGTCCCCTGTTCAACCTCAATGGTTGTATTATTATGTTTTAAAAATATTTTCAAAGTCAACTTCAAATACCTCCTGCGTATAATGTTCTCATCGTCATAATGTACAAATTGGATCTAAAAATTCATTGTGTTGAAGAATCTGAATATCCTCTTGAAAGTTTTCTTTCAAAATGTTTTCAAAAAGTTGTCGACAGATAATCTCCGTACCATAATGACCGGCATCTATAACCGGCACTTCTAACTCCATAGCTTTTACCGCATCGTGATACTTTAGATCACCTGTGATATATGCATCAACACCTTGTTCGATAGCCATATCAAAAAAACTCATCCCGCTTCCAGAGCAAAGTCCAATGCGCTTAATTTGTTTGTCTAAATGCCCCGCATAGCGAATCGTATCTAGGTTTAAACGCTCCTTCACATGCCAAACCAGCTGTTTAAAGGCTTGTTGCTTAACATCACAAATGCGAAGTAACCTGTTTTGCTCAAAACCTATTTCAATGTTTGGCTTTATGTCCAGTACTTCACACAGATAATCATTTAGCCCATGTTGAGCCATATCTAAGTTCGTATGTGCAACATAAACATTAATATCTGCCTTGATTAATCGAATAACTTTATGCGCAATCGGATCTTGTTCCACGATTCTATTCAGTGGTGAAAAAATAAGCGGATGATGAACAACAATCATATCACATGCCTTATTTATTGCCTCATCAATTAAACTATTGGTCACTTCAAGACCGACTATAATTTTATTGATCCGTCGCTTTGAATCTCCAATTAATAATCCTACATTATCATAATCTTGCGCTAAATCCTGGGGCGCAATACGTTCAATACATTCCATTATATCTTTAACCGTTATTGCATCCATTTAATCACCTTATTTCGAATCACTATATCATGTTCTAGCTCTGCTATACGATTAATGATTCCTTTTTCTTTTAAAATATCTATCAATTGCTTATCTCGAGTGTTTTTCATCTTGAGCTGTTCCAAAAGCAATGGATGTTTTTTTGTAACCAGGCACTTACCATAGACAAAAAATAATGGATTTTCATTGGGTGAATAAGGTAAATATGCCACATCCTTTGTATCTGTAATCGCAATAAGCACTGTGTAATAATGCCCATCTTCATACATCATATCTTCATCAATAATAGCAATACCAAGTTCAAGCAATGTCTTTCGAACGATATCTATATCTTTATGCGGTGAAATAATCCACCGTTTGTATGTCATCAATTTTTCTTTTGATTCCCGTAATATCTGATCAATCAAGCGACCACCCATTCCGGCGATAATAATACAATCAACTTCCCCTTCATCAAGGGTCATTAATCCATTACTTAGCCGTGCCTCTACAATATCTTCCTGGTGGTAAGCGCGAATATTATTTTTTGCTTTATCCAAAGGTCCAAAGTTAATATCCATCGCAATAACCTTTGGTGATGTTTTGTTTTGAGCTAAATATATAGGAATATATCCATGATCTGTTCCTATATCCGCCACGCGTTCTCCTTGTTTTACAAATGACGCAATCCATTCTAAACGTCTTGAAATTTCCATAAAATCCCCACTTTCAATAAAACCATGAATAATAGTTATCATTCATGGTTTTATGCATACTTATTCTAGATAGTCCTTTAATTTTCGACTTCGACTAGGGTGACGCAGTTTTCTTAACGCCTTTGCTTCAATTTGTCGAATTCGCTCACGAGTAACGTTAAACTCTTTACCCACTTCTTCTAGCGTCCTTGCTCGACCATCATCTAGCCCAAAGCGCAAACGCAACACTTTTTGTTCGCGTTCAGTCAATGTATCTAGCACTTCAACCAATTGCTCTTTAAGCAAGGTAAATGCTGCGGCTTCTGCCGGAACCGGAACGTTATCATCTTGTATAAAATCCCCCAAGTGGGAATCTTCTTCTTCACCAATCGGTGTCTCTAGCGATACCGGCTCTTGTGAAATTTTAAGGATCTCTCTAACCTTATCCACCGGCATATCTAATTCTTCAGCAATCTCTTCTGGAACCGGATCTCGACCCAATTCTTGAAGGAGTTGTCGTGACACACGAATAAGCTTATTAATTGTCTCGACCATATGCACCGGAATTCGAATTGTTCTTGCCTGGTCCGCAATAGCCCGAGTAATCGCTTGTCGAATCCACCATGTTGCATACGTACTGAACTTAAAACCTTTATTATAGTCAAACTTTTCAACCGCTTTAATCAGACCGAGGTTACCTTCTTGAATAAGATCTAAAAAGAGCATGCCACGTCCTACATAACGTTTAGCTATACTAACAACCAAACGCAAGTTTGCTTCCGCTAACCTTTGCTTTGCAATCTCATCCCCGGCTTCCATACGTTTTGCCAACGCAATCTCTTCTTCACCGGTAAGTAGAGGGACTTTCCCAATTTCCTTTAAATACATGCGCACAGGATCATCAATGTTAATTCCTTCCGGCAACGATAAATCTAATTCTTTTTCTTCTTCTTCTTCCTCTTCTTCTACCTCACCTAATACATCAATACCGCTCTTTTCAAGAACCTCATAGATAATCTCTATTTTATCCGGTTCTAATTCTTCATCTTTGAATCTAGCCTCTATCTCTTTATATTCTAAAACGTTTTTCTTTGTTTTAGCTACTGCGACCAATTCTAAGATTTTTGCTTCAAAACTTTTTACATTTTCTTCTGCTGCCATGTTTTTCAATCCCTTCTATCGATTTCATCTAGGTGAAGATAAAAATTAAGTAACGCTTTTTTTTCTTGAATTAGAGACATTAATCCAGCAGGATCATTGACATTCATGCGTTTTTGCTCTAGATAATCACCTTTGATCTTTCTTATGGTGTCGTTTAACAATTTTTCTAGTTGCTGCTGATTCTCGACTTTTAACTCCTCGCTAAAGATATTCGCAATCATTTTTTGATCTTCAATTTGAGTGAATCGACGCATAACATCAGCAGGTTCTATTTCTTGTTTAGTATTATATATATCAAACACAATATACGCTACTTTTTGCAAGGTATCTTGTGTGAAATATTCTGGTTGTATAATGTCTTTTATATGTGCAAAAATTTTATAGTTAGAGACAATAATGGCTAATAATTGCTTCTGAGCTAAAATAGTGCCTTCTTCACGTTTTTTATGGGAACCACTTTTCAACTCTTTTGATAACACATTTGGCTCTCGCTGAGCAATCCCCACATTATTCCCATGCTTGGCCATAAGTTCATATAATCCATTTTTTGACATTTTATATTCTGCAACAATCGCTTCTAAATAATTATCTCTTTCGATTTTGCCTTCAATGGTTAATAGCTTTTTAGCCACTTCATCACTAAAGCGCGTCTTATATTCTGGATCACTCAGGTCAAAACGTTTACTTAATTGCTTGATTTCAAACATAAAACTTGCTGTCGCATGTTTAAGTAGCTCGTTAAATGCTTCAATCCCTTGATTTTGAATAAATTCATCCGGGTCTTTGGCTGTTTCCATATTAAGTACTCGAACAATTAGGCCCGCAGACTTTAAAATAGGAATCGAACGCAGTGCTGCATTGACTCCCGCACCATCACTATCAAAGGCAATAACTACCTCATCAACGTAACGTTTAATCAATTGACCATGTCCACTAGTAAACGCCGTCCCTAGCGATGCAATTGCATTATCAAATCCAGCCTGATGTAATGCAATAACATCCATATATCCTTCAACAACAATCATATATTTTTCTCTTGATTTTCGTGCAATATTTAATCCATATAGATTTCTGCTCTTGTCAAACAGCTTAGTCTCTGGAGAGTTCAAATATTTTGGTTGCCCATCTCCCATAACACGTCCGCCAAAGGCAATCACTTTTCCATGTACATCAAAAATCGGAAACATCACTCGATTAAAAAAACGATCATAATATTCGCCTTGTCGTTTTTTATCTTCTAACAGCAAACCACAATCGAGGAGTTCTCGATTGGAAAACCCTTGCTTTTGCAAGTGCTTATAGAGATCATCTCGAAATTGAGATGCATAACCTAGACCAAACTGTTTCATAATTTCCGGACTTAAGCGTCGCTCTTCTAAGTATGCCAAGGCATGCTTGCCTATCTCTTTGCGTAATAGCATATAGTAATACCTTGCTGCTAAGCGATTGGCATCATATAGACGCTGTTTATAATTAATCGCTTTTTTTACTTCTTCGGACACTTCCGGCTCAGGCAAATCTATCCGGGCTCGTTCAGCTAAATGTTTGACCGCTTCAACAAACGAAAAATTCTCATAGGCCATAATAAAGCTAAAAACATTGCCTCCAGCTCCACATCCAAAGCAGTAATACATTTGCTTATCTTTACTCACAGAAAATGATGGGGTTTTCTCATTATGAAAAGGACACAACCCAAAATGTGAGCTCCCTTTTTTTTGAAGATGTACATATTCCCCGATGACATCAACAACATCATTGTGAAGTCGTACCTCTTCAATTATTTCATCAGGATAAAACATAACCTTTCATTCTCCGTTCTTTTTCACTTAGGTTCGCTGTATTATCACAGCTTCTAACCTCTATTTTAAAGTTCTTTCCATGAAGATGGGACAAAAATATCCATAAATTTACGAATAGCATATCGATCAGTCATCCCTGCTATATAATCATTAACAACACGCTCAATCGGCTCATTGTCATCAATCATAACAAGCAGCTCAGGCGGAAGCAAATGGGTATGCTCCTTAAAATATAAAAAGAGCTGTGTCAACATATTTTGTGCTTTTTCTTCATGTTCTTTTGCTTTTGAATCAATGTAGACATTTTCAAACATAAATTGTCGCATACCTGTCATTGCATTTAAAATATGCTCACTCATGATAATTTTATCTTTATCCATACTATTTGTAACAATATCATGAACCATAACATTAATGCGCTCCTTAGATGTTAATCCAAGAACATCGGTAAACGCTTTGGGTAAATCATTTTCACTGAGTATGTGCCCACGAAGAGCATCATCAATGTCATGATTAATGTAAGCAATCTTATCTGACAAACGAACAATCGCTCCTTCTAATGTCGCCGGTTTACCTTTTGTTGGGTGATTAAGAATTCCGTCCCGAACTTCCCAGGTAAGGTTTAATCCTTTTCCTTTGTTTTCAAGGACTTCAACAACACGCAAACTTTGGCGATAATGCTTAAATCCCAATTCGGATATTTGATTTAATGCATATTCACCTGCATGTCCAAACGGCGTATGTCCTAAATCATGTGCTAAAGCAATCGCCTCAGTTAAGTCTTCATTCAAGCGTAATGCTCTAGCAATGGTACGTGCAATTTGAGATACTTCTAACGTATGCGTCAGCCTTGTGCGATAATGATCACCCTCCGGCGCGATAAAAACTTGCGTCTTATGCTTTAATCGGCGAAAAGCTTTGGAATGTAAGATACGATCTCTATCCCTTTGATAATCTGTTCGTATATCACAAGGTGTCTCTTCCACTTCTCGTCCACGACTGTTTCGACTAAATGACGAATATGGGCTTAAAATTTCAAACTCACGTTCTTCCTGTAATTCTCGTAAATTCATAACAACCTCCTAACTGAGATGTTCATTCACAAAAACCATTAATACATACTTCTATATATACAACAACAACCGTTAATTTCCTTTTTTTTAAGAAATATTCCTTTAATTGTCTTGATCCACTTTTTGTGGTTCGTTATCCGCAGCAAGGGTTGCCAATTCATCGCATCGTTCATTTTCAGGATGTCCATCATGGCCTTTAACCCATATAAACTCAACTTGATGGGGCTTTACAGCTTCAACAAGAGCTTCCCAAAGGTCTTGATTTTTAACGGGTTCTTTTTTCTTGCCTCGTCGCCAATTGTTTTTTATCCAATTCTTAAGCCAACCTTCATTAAATGCTTTCACAATATATTGAGAATCTGTATGTGCACGTATTGAACATGGAGATTTTAACGCTTTGATTGCAAAAAGTACCCCCATAAGTTCCATCCGATTGTTCGTAGTATTTAAATATCCGTCACTTAATTCTTTAACATGTTCCTTACCATCTGAATCTTTATATTTTAACACAGCGCCATAACCTCCTGGTCCATCTGGGTTACCACGACATGCTCCGTCTGTATAAATATCAATCTTTTTCATCGTATCTTGCACCTTTCTTTAAAACAAACTCATCTGATTCGTCTCTGGAAGTCCTTTTAATATTTCTTCGCTTTTTAACAGTTCAATGAGAGATTTTCCGGTTTTAGTTCGAAGTCTAAAATCTTCTAAGGATAAAAATTCTCCGCCTTCACGACCGGCAACTACACCTTCTGCTGCTTTTTCTCCCATTCCATTAATCGATGACAACGATGGCATGATTTTACCGTCAATGATTCGGAAGCGTTTTGCATCCACTTGATATATATCAATCGGTAAAAACTCATACCCTCTTGCATACATCTCCTGAACAATACGCATATCTTTTATCATATCTTTTTCTTTTTTTGTTAATTCATTGAAGCGATTCTTATAATCTTGAATATGTGCATCAAGAACACTTTTCCCCTTGCACATCAATCCATAGTCAAAGTTTGACGCACGAATACTAAAAAAGGCCGTGTAATACTCTAGTGGATAAAAAACTTTAAAATAGGCAATACGATAAGCCATCATTACATAAGCCGCTGCATGGGCTTTGGGGAACATATATTTGATCTGCTTACACGACCAGATGTACCAGTCTGGCACATCAAACTTTCGCATCTGAGCTTCCCACTCATCTCGAAGTCCTTTCCCTTTACGTACACTTTCCATAATAGTAAAAGACAACTCTTTGTCTAATCCTTGATTAATAAGATAGGTCATAATATCATCCCGCGTAGAGATAACTGTGGAAATAATCGCTTTCCCTTCTTGGACCAGTTGTTGGGCATTATTGGTCCATACATCTGTTCCGTGAGATAATCCAGAGATCCGAATCAGATCGGAAAAAGTCGCTGGTTGTGTCTCAATTAACATCTGCATAACAAAGTCTGTACCAAATTCAGGAATCCCCAAAGAACCTAATGTAATGCCTCCAATATCTTCTGGTTTGACTCCTAAAGCTTTTCCTGAACGGAACAAGGACATTACCTTTGGTTCATCAAGAGGTATCTTTGTCGCATCTATCCCTGTCATATCTTCTAAAAACCTTATCATCGTCGGATCATCATGACCTAATATATCAAGTTTAAGTAGATTATGGTCGATGGAGTGATAGTCAAAATGCGTCGTTATAACATCGGAAGTTTGATCATTCGCAGGTTTTTGAATCGGTGTAAAGGTATAAATCTCTTGATCTTTTGGAACAACAATAATGCCACCAGGATGCTGTCCTGTTGTTCTTCTAACACCAACACATCCTTGAATAATCCGGTTAATTTCTGCCTCTTTGACTTGGATTTCACGTTCATCAAAATAGTTTTTAACAAATCCATATGCTGTTTTATCTGCCAATGTACCAATCGTCCCCGCTTTAAACACATGACCTTCTCCAAAGAGAACTTCTGTATATTTATGTGCTTTGGCCTGATATTCCCCAGAAAAGTTCAGGTCAATGTCCGGCTCCTTATTTCCCTTAAATCCAAGAAATGTTTCAAAGGGAATGTCATGGCCTTCTTTTAATAATTGGGCACCGCATTTTGGACAAGTTTTATCTGGCATATCAACCCCTGAACTTCCGGCATATTTTTTCACTTCTTCAGATTCAAAATCGCTGTATTTACATTCTTGACACACATAATGGGGCGATAATGGATTTACTTCTGTGATACCTGACATGGTTGCAACAAAGGAAGAACCAACAGAACCTCTTGAACCAACAAGATATCCGTCATCATTGGATTTTTTCACCAATTTTTGTGAGATAATATACATAACCGCAAAACCGTTACTAATAATGGAGTTAAGCTCACGGTCCAGACGTTCTTGGACAACCTCAGGAAGTGGCTCGCCATAGATGGCTTTTGCCTTAGCATAGCACATCTCTTCCAGTTCTTTTTCTGATCCTTCAATGACCGGTGGATATTTATCTCGCTCAACCGGCTCAATATACTCAAGTGAATCTGCAATAAGATTGGTATTGGTCACCACGACTTCAAAGGCTTTTTCTTCACCAAGATACTCAAACTCACTAAGCATTTCATTGGTTGTTCTAAAATATAACGGCGGCTGGTTATCGGCATCTTTAAACCCTTTACCCGCCATTAAAATCCGTCGATAGACTTCATCTTCAGGATTTAAAAAATGCACATCACAAGTGGCTACAACCAGTTTGTTGTTCGCCTCTCCTAGTTCACAAATTTGTCGATTGACTTCCTCGATTTCCTTGATATCTTTGACTTTACCATTCTCAATCATAAACGCATTGTTACCTGAGGGTTGGATCTCCAAATAGTCATAATAGTCAATAATACGCTGTATCGCCTCATCTGAGCGCCCTTCAAGTACAAGCGGATACAACTCACCCGCCTCGCACGCCGAGCCTAATACAAGCCCTTCACGATGTTTATCAAGCATTGTTTTGCTAATCAACGGACGCTTGAAAAAAGTTTCTGTATGAGAATAAGAGATGAGTTTATACATATTTCTAAGCCCTTCTCTATTTTTGCACAAAATTATCGCATGTGATGGCCTTAACTTCTTATAACTTGCAAAGTATTGTTTTTCGAAGGTGTGAAAATCCTTCATTCGTTCAACACCCTTACTTCGAAGAATATCTATCAGTTTAATCAAAATTCCTGCGGTCGCCTCTGCATCGTACACAGCACGGTGGTGCTGCACTAGTCTGACTTCAAGAGCTTCCGCCAGTGTATTAAGACGATAATTTTTCAAATCCGGAAACAAGCGCCGAGCAATTTCTAGGGTATCTATATATGTAAACTGCTCGTCAATGCCCAGGTTACGCATTGCATGAATAATAAAACTCATATCAAAGTCTGCATTTTGCGCAACAAGAATTCCCCCTTCACAAAATTCAACAAACTGAGGCAATACAACTTCAATCGGTGGTGCATCTTTTACCGTATCATTAGTTATATGGGTCAATTCTTGAATATGTTGAGGTATCGACACACCCGGATTGACAAATTCAGAAAATCGATCGACAATCTTTCCATTTTTTATTTTGACAGCACCAATCTCCGTGAACTGATCTTTCTGAGCCCGAAGTCCTGTTGTCTCGATATCAAAAACAATCAACACATCATCAAAGGAACGATTATCCAGATGATAACCTACAGGTTTTTGATCATCAATCAAATAAGCTTCAACACCATAGAGCACCTTTATATTGTCATCGTGTACACAATGAAAGGCATCTGTATATCCTTGTACTACACCGTGATCGGTAATAGCTATGGCTTTGTGTCCCCATGCAATCGCCTGATTAATACCGTCTTTGACACTCATCACCCCATCCATATCACTCATTTGCGTATGTAGGTGTAGCTCAACACGTTTTTCTTTGGCATTATCCTTACGTTGTATCTTAAGATTGGCTTCAATGGTTTCGATTGTATTGACAAAAAAAACTCTGGCACGATCGTAATCATCATATTTGTATAGTCCACGTATACGAAGTGTACTATTTTTCTTCACATTAGCCTCGACGCGCGGATAGTCATCCTTTTCCACGAAAACTTTTGCCGATATCGAGTCCGTAAAGTCGGTCACATCAAACTTCATAATCATCTTACCCCCGCGCAGCTCCCTTGCATCGGGTTTGCTAATGACTTGAACATCAATATTTGCATATGTCGTGTCTTCATCAAAATTTTTTAATTTTAATACTTCACCAACAATAGGTTTTTTTCCTAGAATTAAATTTTCGTATGTCTCTTGGGTAATATCTTCTTCTTGAATGACTATTTTTTCTTCGATATGAAGATGTCGTTCCCTTTTTTTCAATAAATTCTTTTGTTCTAAGTCCCGATTGCGAATAAATTCTTGATACATATGGCTATTCGCATCATCTTCAAGGATTTCTATATCAATCCTTCGGTCAAATTTCTGCTTAAACATTACTGCAATTTTTTCATCAAAACTTAAATCCTTAATATATTGATATCCTGTCTTATTCACCTGATACACTAGGTCAGCTTCACCAATATCTACTTGGGAACTGCGAATAACTGCGGCACCAACTGGGTTGATCTTTTTAAGGTTATATAACAGCCCTTCTTCAAATGCTTTATACAAATCTTTTAAGGATAATTCATAATTTAATTGATAGGATTCATTAATATGAATTGCTATCCCTTCAGGATAACCCAAATGGCGATAAACGGCTTCTTCTAAGTGTTCAATATATTGTGCAGGGATAATCGTAGTGAGAGCAAGGGAAATACTGACTGTCCCTTGCTCTTTATTCATCACAATTGAAGAAACCATTGCATCTTTTACATAACTTTGACTTTCTGGACTTACCATCAATCCTTCAAATACATCAAATAAATTTTTCCGCACTAGGTTCACCTTCTTATTCTTTGTCAATCATTAAATTAATTTCTTTAATTAACGCCTCCACCAGTTCCTCCTCTGGAACTTTTCCTATGATTTTTCCTTTTTTAAAAATCAGACCCACACCATTGCCACCAGCAATACCAATATCAGCTTCTCTAGCTTCTCCTGGTCCATTAACTGCACATCCCATAACTGCCACTTTGATTGGCGCCTTAATATGAGCCAGTCGTTCTTCCACTTCACTGGCTATGCGTATGAGGTCGATTGAAGTTCGTCCACATGTTGGACAAGAGATAAATTCAATCTGACTAGGATATAGGTTTAAACTTTGTAATATTTTTCTTGCTACGTGAATTTCATCTACCGGGTCACTAGTTAAGGAGACTCTTAATGTATCTCCAATCCCTTTTGAAAGCATAATCCCTAAACCAACTGAAGATTTGATGGTTCCACTTTCTCTAGTTCCAGCTTCTGTAATACCCAAATGTAGCGGATAACTTACTGCATCCGCCATCCGTTCATAAGCTTCTACAGCTGTCAATACATCCGATGATTTAATTGAAATGGCTATATCATAAAAATCCATTGACTCCAAAATTCGAACATGATACAAAGCACTTTCCACAAGTGCCTCTGCCGTTGGGTGCTTATACTTTTCTAGGATATGTTTTTCGAGGGACCCGCCATTTACCCCAATTCGAATCGGTATTTTGTGTTCCCTACACGCATCAACCACTTCCTTAATGCGCTCTTGGCTCCCAATATTTCCGGGATTGATACGGATTTTATCAATGCCACGGCGAACACATTCAAGGGCTAATCGATAGTCAAAATGAATATCGGCGACAAGGGGTATATGAATCTGAGCTTTAATTTTTGAAATCGCTTGTGCCGCTTCCATTGTTGGCACTGCCACTCGCACAATATCACATCCCGCTTCTTCAAGCGCAATAATTTGAGCCACCGTTTTTTCAACATCTTCTGTTTTGGTGTTGGTCATACTTTGAATAGCTATAGGACTTCCTCCACCAATATATTTATCACCAATTTTAATTTTTCGTGTTTCATCTCTTAAAACCACTTGAATCAGCCTCCCGACAACTCTTAATTAAACAACCGCTGAATATCGTTAAATAACACGAAGACCATCAACAACATCAATAAAGCAAAACCGATAAAATGTACAAATCCTTCTTTATCCGGAGCTAACGGCTTTCCACGCACCCCTTCTATTAAGAGAAAAATTAAACGTCCGCCATCTAAGGCCGGAATCGGCAATAAGTTCATTACACCTAAGTTTGCACTTAATAATACAATGAAAAATGCAATATTTGAAATAACGGCTTTTATACCATATGCTAAACTCGCTTCATATCCTGTACTAAATTCATCAACAATAGCCACCGGACCTGATAATGCGGTCATAGAAACTTCTCCTGTAACAAGTAAACCTAAAGAATAAAATACGATTTTAATCCAAGAAGCTGCTTCTAATACACCATATTTTATAATTGTCAATATATTTTTAGATACTTTTTCATAGTTGACCCCGATGACATAATAGTTGTCACTTTCTTCTGGAGGGACCGTCTCATCCAGCTCGATTACATGGGGAATAACTGTAAAATTCAGTGTTTTCTTATCTCCATTTTCAGTACGTCGAACCTTGACATCTAGAGGATCTCCTGCCGGCATATTTATATAAATTCTAGCTTCTGTTGATCGTAGAATCCGATGTCCATCAATGGATATAATTTCATCTCCCGGGCGAATCCCAGCCTCATATGCCGGTAATTGTTCGGGAACTTCACTTATCACATTAGAATATGTTGTAGTCATTCCGATATAAATAAACGAAAACAATAACGCTAATATGAAATTAAATAAAGGGCCACCAAAAATAGTCGAAATCCTCACACCCACCGATTTCTCGTAAAATGCGCCCCCATTGAGTTCCTTTTTATTTTCTGTATCTTCAATTTCTTGGCTGTCTTGTCCATCTTCGCCATGCATACGGCAAAATCCACCAATGGGAAGCAAACGAATTGTCCATTGTGTTCCTTTTCTTTCAAACCCAAAAAGCTTAGGTCCCATCCCTATTGCAAATTCTTCCACCGCAATGCCACCTCGTCGGGCAAATATATAATGTCCAAATTCATGAACAAAAACAATAAAACTAAAGACAAATAATGCTAAAATAATACTCATGTATGCCACCTGCTTTCAATATAATCTTCCACCCACTTTTGGGCATCTAAAATCTGTTCTAATGTCAATTCTAACTTAGAATCATAGCACTCTTTAATATATGCATTCATGACTTCTTCTATGTACTCGGCAATTTTATAATATTGAATTTTTCTATTTAAACACATAGATACAATATACTCATTAGCCGCATTAAGAACCGTTGGTATTACGCCTCCATATTCTAACGCTATATATGCTAATTTTAAGCATCGAAATGTATCCATGTCCGGTTTTTCAAATGTTAAATGCTGTAATTTTATTAGATCCAATCGTTCATAAGGCATTGATTCTCGTTGCGTTTCAAATAATGCATATTGTATAGGCAATCGCATATCCGGCACGCCAAGTTGTGCCAAAACCGAACCATCAATGTATTGCACCATCGAATGCACAATACTTTCCGGGTGAACGATAACTTCAATTTGTTCCGGCTTGACATCAAATAGCCACTTTGCTTCAATAACCTCAAGCCCTTTATTCATCATAGTTGACGAATCAATCGTAATTTTGGCACCCATCTCCCAATTCGGATGCTTTAATGCTTCTTCAACAGACATTTTTTTCAATGCCTGGCTGTCCTTTCCTCGAAAAGGACCTCCTGAAGCTGTCAAAATTATTTTTTCAATCTTTGTATATGAATTTCCCTGTAACGCTTGATAAATTGCAGAATGTTCACTGTCAACCGGTAAAATATCCACCTTATTGGACTTTGCCAAAGGCATAATGATTTCACCTGCTGTTACTAGTGTTTCCTTGTTAGCTAGAGCTATTGTTTTATGCGCTTTTATCGCTTCAATTGTTGGGACCAACCCTATCATTCCAACAACTGCCGTCACCAAAATATCTATCTCTTGATGTGTTGCAGCCGCAATCAATCCTTCCATACCGTGAAGAACCTCAATATCCAAATCGCTCTCTTGCTCTAGTCGTTGACATAGCTTTTTATAACTTTCAAACTCCATAACGGATACAAGCTTTGGTTTATATTTTTGACATTGCTCAAACAACCGATCCACATTGGTATTTGCCGTTAATGCAACCACTTCAAACGCATCATGTAAATCAATGACTTCAAGCGTTTGTACACCAATAGAACCTGTTGAGCCTAGTATTCCAATTTTTTTTCTCATCTTTACCTCATCTTCTTTATCCTATAATTCCTATGTAATGTCTATTCGGATAACATATAATCCAGTGCATTTACATGGATAAAATTAGCATTGATGCATAATACACAAACGGCGCAACAAAAATAATACTATCCATACGGTCAACAATCCCTCCATGTCCCGGGATTAGTGTACCGAAGTCTTTAATTTTTGTCACTCTTTTCATTGCAGAAGCAGCCATATCTCCAAACTGTCCAAAAATCGACCCTATGACACCCATTAATGCAAATCCGATAAAATGATGCATTTTGATATCTGTATTTGTATATGATAAAAAGAAGGTATACAGTGTCGTTAAAATCCCCGAACCGAGAATTCCTCCAATGGCACCTTCAATAGTTTTATTCGGGCTTAATTTTGGGGCTAACTTATGTTTCCCTAAAAAGACACCTGAAAAATAGGCAAATGTATCACTTCCAAAAGATATAAGTAATATTAGCCATATAAGAATATGCCCATATTGTTCCATATTACGAACCAGGACAATGTGACTCATCATAACGGATATATATAAGTATCCAATCATTCCAATAAAAATTGTTTGCAGTTCAACTTTTGGATAGCATACAATATAATAAATAAAAGGTAATATAACCATTAAAACCAAGCTTACGAACACATATTCCAAGCGCTGTTGTTGCTGTAAAATAAAAAGTCCTACTGTCATCACAAGTTGAAGCCCATAAATAAATCGTTCATTCATCTTAAATGCCCGATTAAATTCCCACAATCCAATGGAAATTGCAATCAAGATCAAGGCTGTAGTCAACCAACCCCCAAAATAAAGGGGCAAAATAACAATAGGCAGTGCAACTATTGCAGATAATATACGTGTCTTCATTTTTTGGCCCCTCCAAATCGTCGTTCTCTTCGATTATATGCATCAATAGCTTTTATTAACTCTGCCTTATTAAAATCCGGCCATAATACATCGGAAATATAAAACTCCGTGTAAGCCAATTGCCAGAGCAAGAAGTTGCTTGTACGCAGTTCACCGCTCGTTCGAATCAATAGTTCAGGATCAGGAATTCCTACTGTATCCAAATAGTATGCAAATTTATCTTCATCCAATTCTTGCATTGCTAGTAATAAATCTTTTTTTGAAACCTCTTGCGTCGCATCTGCATCAATAAGGTGTTGAAACACACCGTGTACACCACGTAAGATCTCATCTCTTCCACCATAGTTAAGTGCAATTTGTAGTTGTAGCCCATCAAAATCTTTTGAGGCATCTTCCAAAGCTTCTATAGCTTGAACAATATCATCATCTAAGTCACTTCGTCGTCCAATTACACGAACACGCATATTGTTTTCTTGAGAATTTCGTATACTTTCTTTTAAATACTGCCGCAATAAACCCATTAAAAAAGAAACCTCTTCTTTTGAACGTCGCCAGTTTTCTGTTGAAAAAGCGTAAACTGTAACGTATTTAATTCCGAGGTCATACGCATCTTTACAAATTTGCTTTAGTGTTTCGCTCCCTTGTTTGTGACCAAACGTACGGGGCTTGCCCTTTGACTTTGCCCAGCGTCCGTTCCCATCCATAATTAATGCAATATGTTTTGGCACCATCTTCTCACCTCTAGAACATAAGTAATATCCCCTCTTTCGAGGGGCTTCTTTTATACTTTTAAGATTTCTTCGCTTTTCTTTGCAACATGGTCATCAATTTTTTTGATAAATTTATCGGTAAGTGTTTGAACCTTATCTTCAAGTTCTTTTAAATCATCTTCTGTAATGTTGCTTGCTTTTTCTTCACGCTTAAAGTGATCATTTGCATCTCTTCGAACATTTCGAATAGCAATTTTTGCATCTTCACCTTTTTTCTTCACGTCTTTTGTCAATTCTTTACGTCGTTCTTCAGTCAATTCCGGAAAAGATAGACGAATGCATGTTCCATCATTTTGAGGATGTATACCGATGTCTGACATATTAATTGCTTTTTCAATTTCCGCCAACATTGTCTTGTCCCATGGTTGAATCTGTAGTAAACGTGGCTCTGGAACACTAATGTTACCCACTTGATTTAACGATGATGGTTGTCCATAATAATCTACTTTGATTTGATCAAGTACATGAGGGTTTGCACGACCAGCACGAATGCTATTAAATTCCTCCTCAAGCACATGGATTGTTTTTTCCATTTTTCCTTGATATTCTTTTAATACTGTCTCCATAAATATCCTCCTAAATTATACGTATACTAAAGTACCCTTATTTTGACCGTTCATTGCGTTGATAATACTATCTTGATCATTCAGATAGAAAACTTTCATATTGATTTTATGCTCTAAGCACATGATTGCTGCTGTTAAATCCATAACCTGCAACTCTTGGTCAATTACTTCTTTTAACGAAATGCGATCATATTTAGTAGCATTTGCATTTGTGTTCGGATCTGAGTCATAGACACCATCAATATTCTTTGCTAATAATATTATATCACATTCTGTTTCAATTGCACGTAATGCTGCTGCTGTGTCCGTTGAAAAATATGGATGACCTAAGCCTCCGGCAAAAAAAGTGACAACCCCTTCTTCTTGTTTTTCCATACATAAGTCTTTGTCAAATTCTACTGTCATCTGCCCTACTTTAAAAGGAGTCATTACAAGTGTTTTTAAGTCAAGGGTTCTAAAGACTTCAGCTGCATATAGACAATTCATAACCGTTGCCAACATTCCAATTTGGTCAGCTTTTGTTCGGTCCATATTTTCACTGGTCCGACCTCGCCAAAAATTTCCGCCTCCGATAACAATACCAACTTGAATACCTTTGGCTACGAGTTCTTTCACCTGTCTTGCAACTTCAAGTACATTTTTTTCAGAAAAGCTTTTTCCAGCCTCTCCTGAAAGGGCTTCTCCACTTAATTTTAATAACACTTTTTGGGTCTTTTCCATCGTACACCTCACATTTATAATTTATCATAATTCCTACAATATTACTAGATAAAATTAAAGGAAACACCAAGGTGCTTCCTCTAAGACAACAATTTCAGTTCAAATTATTGTTGCATTTGTTTAGCAACTTCTTCAGCGAAGTTTTCTTCTTTCTTTTCAATACCTTCGCCTGTTTCAAACCGTACATAAGATTTTAATGTAATTGATGTACCAGCATTCTTGCCAACTTGATCAATGTACTTTTGCACTGTTAAGTCACTGTCTTTTACGTAAGTTTGATCAAGAAGACAAACTTCTTTTAATTGCTTATTTAAACGTCCGATAATCATTTTGTCAATGATATTTTCTGGCTTGTCCGGATTTTCATTAATTGCTTGTTGTTTAAGAATATTTTTTTCTGATTCAATGTAATCAGCATCAACTTCATCACGGCTAAGGTATACTGGTGGCAACGCTGCAATTTGCATAGCAACATTACGAAGTGCCTCTTGAACATCATCATTTACAACATCTGTTTCAGCTTCAACTAATACCCCAATTTTTCCGCCAGCATGAATATAAGAAGCAACTACACCATTGTCGATTGTTACTTTTTCAAAACGACGAATGCTAAGTTTTTCCCCGATTACTGCGATTTGAGCATTAAGTTCATCTTGAACTGTTTTTGATTCATCTGCAATCCATTGTTCTGCCAAGAAAGCATCAATGTCTGCTGCAGTCGTTTTCATTGCTTGATCAGCAACTTGTCCAACATATACTTGGAACTTCTCATTTTTTGCTACAAAGTCTGTTTCAGAGTTAACTTCAACAAGAACTGCTGATTTATGATCATCAGATACTTTCGCCGCAACCATACCTTCTGCTGCAACACGGCCAGCTTTTTTTGCTGCTTTTGCAAGTCCTTTTTCACGTAATACTTCAATTGATTGTTCAATATTTCCGTCAGTCTCAGTTAATGCTTTTTTACAATCAAGCATTCCGGCGCCTGTTCTTTCACGTAATTCTTTTACTAATGCTGCTGTTACTGCCATAATCATTACCTCCATATATATTCATTAATATTCATTAAAATCCATTAAAAACATAATGTGTATTAAAAATGCTTCAACATATGTTGAAGCATTCAGTTTTATATTATACATAACCTGATATCAAATGTTATGAACTTATTCAGCTGGTACTTCTGCCTCTTCATCAACATTCATTTGTGCACCTTGATTTGCTTCGATAACAGCATTAGCCATTGTTGAAGTAATAAGCTTAACCGCACGAATTGCATCATCATTACCAGGAATTACATAATCAATCTCTTCTGGATCACAGTTTGTATCTACGATACCGATAAGAGGAATGCCAAGGATATGCGCTTCTTGAATTGTGATTCGCTCATTCTTAGGATCAACGATAAAGATAAGGTCTGGTACACCATTCATTTCTTTGATTCCACCAAGGTTTTTCTCGAGTTTTTCCATTTCAAGACGTAAGCCAATAACTTCTTTTTTAGGTAACACGTCAAATGTACCGTCTTCTTCCATTTTTTCAATTTCTTTAAGACGATTGATTCGGCTTTGAATTGTATCGAAGTTTGTTAACATACCACCTAACCATCTGTTGTTAACATAGAACATTCCACAACGCTCAGCTTCTTTTTGAATTGCTTCTTGAGCTTGTTTTTTTGTTCCTACAAAAAGAACTTTTCCACCTTCTGCAACAACTTCTTTAACAACATCATAAGCTTTATCAATTAGCTTTGTTGTTTGTTGTAAGTCGATGATATAGATTCCATTACGCTCAGTATAAATATACTCAGCCATCTTAGGATTCCATCGTCTTGTTTGATGTCCAAAGTGAACACCTGCTTCTAATAATTGTTTCATTGAAATAACACTCATTTTTCTACCTCCATTGGTTATCTTCTTCCATATAACTCTTCTTCTTGGCAAACCGATTCGGCACCCTACCAAAAATCATCATATGTGCTTTTTTACCCATCTGATAGTTTACCACATACCTCTAAAAAACACAAGTAGTTTTTAATCAATAAATTCCATCCCTAACTCTTTTGCTTTTTCAATGACCGTTTCGTCAGAAAGGTAAACATCTTCCATTTTACTTAAAGGGATCATTCCTAGTGCTTCAGCGCGTTCTTTAATGGTTTCTGTGGATATGTTGTCTTGAAAACTTTTTGCCAATGGCTCTTTCCAAATCAATAGGATTATACCTGCTAAAACCAGTCCCATACCTATCCCTTGAATCAACCATAAAACATTATCCTTCTTCATACATTCATCCCTTTTGCCCTTATTTGAATAAATTTAACACTAACTCAACTTGTCCTGTTCCAATATTTAACTGTCGTGCAATTTCTTGATTTGAATATCCGGATATGGATAATTCAATAATTTTTTTATTGTACTGCATATCTCTATATCGCTCAATCTCATCTTGTTCAAATTCTTCTTGTTCTACATTTTCCTGATTTATATCTGCCACTTGCTTTGTCACATGCTCTGGCGCTTGCCCTGGCACATGTTCTGTCACTTGCTCTGTCAATGTTGTTTGAGCATGTTGATTTTTTTCTCGAAGCTCTTTATCTTTTTCATTAAGCATTTGATATAAGAACAAAAGTTCCTTATGTTTTCCGTCAAGTTCACTCTTTAGATATTCTCCGTATTCATTTAATTCTAATATCTTGTTGCGAACTTCATCATAGGTGGATTCCTCTTGTTCAGAAGCACTCTGCACATTTTTTATGCCCTGTTTTTTATTGCTACGTATGGCAAAAAAACTAATTACAATCAACAAACCACCAATGGAAATTAATGTAAATAGTAAACCGTCAAAACTTGTCATCACGTCTCCTCACTATATGCGTACATCAATCTTATGATAGCTTTTTGGTTTTTTCTTTTCTTTTTTCTGCTTTTGCTTTTTGTTTGGTGGTTGATATCCATATGTGTTTTTTCCTTCTTCTTTTGCATCCGCTTCTTGGTCTGCTTTTTGGTCCTCAAAAGATTTTACAACACTTTGTTGATTGTGTTGTACATTTTTTTCATTTTGAGAAGCAAGATGGTTTTGCTCAAGATTTGACCGCTGATTTTGTGCATGTTTAATTTGAGATACTTCTTGAAGTTTAGGTACCATAACTTGCATGTCTAAAGGTCTTATGGACATATCATCAACTCCTTACCCGTCGTATTCTATAATGCCCGCATGCGAACATCAACACCATCTTTGTAAAACGCTGCATATTTTACTTCCTCTTTAACAAAGTAATATACATTTCCTATACCAATTCTTACACCTGGATATACATTTCCAGATACTTTGACTAAGCCTGAATTTCTGTGTTCTACTTCTTCTTTTAATTCTTGAATTCGACGTTCATTTTTTGTAATCTTATTCGTCAAAAACACTTTATTACGAACTGCTGATTTATACATTTCCGCCTTTTCTTCATCCAGTTCGCCAGTCATTTCTTTACGTTTATTCAAGAGTAAAATTACCTTTTCAAGGTTTTGTGCTTCCTCTTTTATCTTTCCTAAACCTTTACGTAGTTCATTATATTCTTCAAGTAACGCCGGATCAATTCCCACCTCAACTTCTGTTACCGTACCCATATGGGAACCTAAGATTCGACTTGAGACCAATTGTCCTGCACGTACATTTCCACCTGAGATCATTCCTTTTTTTCCATCAACTATAATCTCACCTTTACAAGACACCTTACTATGTAGGATAGCTTCACTATAGATATTTCCTCCACACGCTACATCTGCTTGTTCAATAAATTTTGTATGCAAGTCGCCACCACATTGAATATTACTTTTTCCCATTCCTTGAATCCCACTATGGAGTGTTATCATACCTCCTGCAAGTATTGTTGCGCCTTCAACACCACCCATAACTTCGATGTCTTCTGTCGCTTCAACCCGAAAACCTGTTATCACATTTCCATGTACAACAATAGATCCATCAAAGGTTATATCCCCTGTTGAACTTCCCACATTACCCGCAACTTCATAAATATTGTTAACAATAATTTTTTCATCGACGACTTTCACAAGTCCACTTTTATCTGCATATAATTCTGTTTTTTCTTCATTAATACGTGTGTTTTTCCCATAACGAATACGTATTGGCTTCCCTTTTGCAGGCAAAATTTCTTGACCTTTAATATTAATCCCAGCTATACCTGGTTGAGTTTGTATAAGACGCGCAAGTAGGTCTCCCTCCTTAACTAAGCTTATAACACTTAGCTTATGAAAGTTAACATTTCCATTGGTATCGACTTCCGGTTTCATATCCGTATTGGTTTTAAAGAAAACCTCTATTTTTCCTGGTGTTGCCGGAATGACGTCATCTCCTCTAGCAATTACATACGAAATATTATATTCATGATTCTTCAGTACTTCTTCCAAATACTCAAGTTTGACTCCATGCTTAATGCCACGTTGTCCCAACTCATCTAATACATCATTTAGAGGAATCTTATCTGTATCTGCATCAGGATAAAATGTGATATATGCTTCCATCCAATTATCGGTTACTTCAATTCGATATGAATTTTGCTTTCCGTTAATCTCGGCTAAATCTTCAGCGTCCGAAATTTTAATCACAAGTTTTTCTTCCATGGAATTAATCTCTTCTTGAAGTTGCTCATAGTCAACATTTCGCATTCCACTTTTTCGTAGTTCATCTTTAATCGTTTCTATATTTACGGGCTTACCTTCGTCAACGGGTGCATATATCTCAAGATAGTGACCATCTGTCTTTTCAATAACTGTATAGTATCCATCAAACGCTGTATTGCTCATTGTAAAACCTCCAGTGAACTTTATATTGATATATATTATATCGTCATGTTTGGAATATCTCCACATCCTCGCCTAAGACTTCTTTCATTTTTTTTAATGAACGTGTATGTAATTGACTGATTCGCGATTCTGATACTTCCATTATGAGAGAAATCTCTTTCAAGGTCAATTCTTCATAATAGTACAATGTAATGACCTTTCGTTCTTTCTCTGTAAGTCCTTCAATCGCTTTTATCAGTATTTTTTTCATTTCTTCTTCTTCAAGTGCTTTCTCCGGTTGATCAAATCTTTTTGTCATCACTTTATCCGATGTTACTTCGCCACCTTGCTCTACAAATTCTTCCAGCGAGGATAGATTCAGTGCTTTCGTTTGATCTTGCCATTTATATAATTCTTCAACAGATATCTCTAGTTCTTCTGCTATGAGACTGTCTGTAATACTTTCTTCTGAATCGTTTTCTATTTTTAATTTTGCTGCTTCAATCATTTTTTGCTTTTTACGAATCGATCTTGGTATCCAATCCATTTTTCGTATATTATCTAAAATGGACCCGCGTATTCTTAATGATGCATACGTCTCGAACTTAATCCCTTTCGAGTAATCAAACTTATCAATGGCATCAATTAGCCCAAATACCCCATATCCTGTCAAGTCATCAAACTCTACATTATTCCCAAGATACATGCTCAAGCGCCCCGCCACTAGTTTAACCAGTCCCGCATATTCAATAATCAGTTGTTCTTTAATTTGTGGATTTTTATTTTTAGAATATTGTTCCCATAATCGATTTTTTGCTGCATCATTCATACTATCCTCCTTATGTTATTCCTACTCTTTTTCTTGCTCAGGATCAGGAGTAATATTTTCTAATTCTTTGACTTCCTCATCTAATTCTTTATTTATTCCTTTTGTTTGTTCCAAGGTGTTTTTTTCAATAATAGTATTTAATAGAGATTGTATTATCGTTCCAATGATAAAAAATAAAATCATAACAATAAGCATTGTAATTATTATTCGAATAGCCGAATAATTATACACAATACTATATATTGCTACAATTATGCCTGATATCAACATTAAACTTATGTTTATATTACGAATACGCATATCTTCACCTAGCCTTAGATAATTTTTATTTCTTTACCTATTGTCTTAATATGCAATTCTCCAGTTTCTGCATAAAACTCAATGGTTCTCCCATAATTTTTCCCGCAGTCTTCTGAAAGAATTGGGATATTTAATTCATGAAGTATCTTTCGTGTCGCTTCTGCATTACGTTCTCCGATTCGCATCATATCATTATTTCCACTAAATGAAAACATTTGAGCTCCGCCAGCAATCTTAGAGACTAATCGTAATTTACTTGCACCCATTTTTTCCATTGCCTTTATGAGTTCAACAATTGCAGTATCTGCAAACTTTGCTTTATTTTCATTTTTTTTAATTTGTGTACTGTCCGGCAACATAATATGTGCAAGTCCACTAACTTTTGTTCTTTGATCATAGAGAATAATTCCGATACACGAGCCCAAACCGAGCGTAGTAAGGGCATCTGGTGACTTACACACATTTAAATCTGCCATTCCGACTTTAATCATTGTCATCTGAAATAATCCCTAAACTTTTTAAAATTTCAGCATACGAATCTAATTCGGGAATTAATATAAAATATCCGAACACACGCTCAAGTTCGCCACCGAAATCTGTCTGAATTAAAAGTGCACGGTCACCAACTTTTCCAAACTCTATTGCCGGAACACTTAGTATTGCACCCGCCATATCAATCGCCATATTAGGAACTGTACCAATAATTTTTAAATTGGTAAGCGTCGAAAGAGATGAAAGGTAGGCACCAGCAATGATATTGCCGATTTCATTTAGAGCAGACAAATCCATTTCCGTAAAATCTTCAAACCGGTCTATGTCTCTTTCCATAAGCATATTGACAAGATTATGGGCCGATTTTTGTTCAAGGACAAACATCATCATTCCATTAATCTGACCTTCAACGCCTATAAGAATGCCGACAATAGGATTTTCTGCTCCTCCCAGCACTTCTGCTAGTTCTTTAAATTCTAATACATTGACTTGTGGAACCCCCATGTCAATCTTCTTATTAATCATTTGAGAAAGCGCTGTTGTTGCATTTCCAGCACCTATATTTCCGATTTCCCGTAAAATATCTAGGTGCATGCTATCTAAGCTATTATAATCCAAATTGCTCATATTCGCTCACCTTTCTTAGTCTTCAACCCCTATGATTGAACCTACGTTTAACAACGTTACTAATTCTTCTCCTACTTTTCCCACTGCATATACATATTTTGACTTTTCATCATCTGCATCACTGACAATTTTTTCAATTTGAGCTTCTGAGAGTTGTATAACTTCTAACACTTCGTCAACAATTAATCCAATAGCATTGCCATCAACTTTTACAATAATGATTCGAGTCGCATGTGTAAATTGATCTTCTTCCAATTCAAACTTCACGCGAACACTCATCACAGGAATAATTTCCCCGCGTAAGTTAATAACCCCTTTAATATATGCAGGAGCATTGGGAACACGTGTGATATTTGGCATTCTAACAATATTTTGAACAATTTGAATATTAATTCCATATTGCTCATGCCCAAATTTAACCACAATAAATTGTTTGATATCTTCATTTTTCATTTGTTTTGTTTCCATCCGATTGCACCTCCTGTTTATACTAGTGAATTGACGTCTAGGATAAGCGCAACTTCACCATCACCTAAGATTGTCGCTCCGGCAATTAACTTTATGTTCGTTAGGTATTTTCCTAATGTCTTAATAACAATTTCTTGTTGCCCAATAAGTCCATCAACAACAAATCCTGCTTGCTTATCACCTTTATTAACAATAACGACCGTCATAGACTCTTCTGTTCTTTCTCTTTCAATGCCTAATAGACCATCTAAACGAATGATTGGAATAACATGGCCACGTAAATTAATCACTTCTTGATTTTGAATATATTTAATATCTGCCACTTTGACATCTTCGATATTTTGAATGGTATTTAGTGGAATCGCATATTTTTCATCTTCTAAACGTACCATCAATGCTTGGATAATAGCAAGTGTCAATGGTAATCGAATAATAAACTTCGATCCTTTGCCAAGTTTTGTTTTAACTTCAATATCTCCTCCCAAAGCTTCGATTTTTGTCTTCACGACATCAAGACCTACACCTCGCCCAGAAACATCAGATATTTGCTCCGCTGTAGAAAAGCTTGGTTTAAACAATAGTTCAACAATATCTTGATCACTCATAGCATCTGCCTGATCTTTTGTTATTGTACCATTTTTTAGTGCTTTAGCTTTAACTTTTTCAACATCGATTCCATTCCCATCATCTGCAACTTCAATGACAACATTATTGCCATCTTGGTATGCATCAAGATATACATTTCCAATTTCACTTTTCCCACTATTCTTACGTTCAGCAGGCATCTCTTGTCCATGGTCACAAGCGTTTCGAATCAAATGTACTAAAGGATCTCCGATTTCATCAATAACGGTTCTGTCAAGTTCAGTTTCTTCTCCTGACATATGCAATTCAAGATTTTTATTTAGTTTTCGAGCCAAGTCACGAACAAGTCGAGGGAACCGGTTAAAGACACGCTCCACAGGAACCATTCGTACTTTCATAACGGCATCATGTAGATTCGTAGTAATACGCTCTAAATATTCAATTTGTTCATTCATATTTTGATTATTATTTTCCACAGTCTCTAGACCATTTTTTACAATAATAAGCTCACTTACAAGGTTCATCAGATTATCTAAGCGTTCTATATCCACACGAACGGTTCTATTTGCCTTTGGTTTCGTTGGCGCCTGTCCTTTGTTATCAGCTTTTTCTTTGCTTGGTTTTACATCTTGAGCTTCTTCTTGTTCACTATCTTGCGCTTTATGTTCTTTCGCTTCAAAGTTTTGAACCGTTCCTTCAAGATGAATTTCATCTACATAAACTTCTTCAACTTCTGCAATTGAATTTAATTCTTTTAAAAATTTGTCTTGGCTTTCACTTGAAATTAAGAAAACCGAAAAATCCAAGTCAAATTTTTCATCTTCTATATCTTGAACCGATGGATGGGATTTTATAATTTGGCCTAATCCCTCTAGTGTTCTAAAAATAATAAATGCACGTGCTGATTTTAATACGCAACTTTCTGAAATGGCAATAGTAATACCATATACATTATAACTTTCTTCTTGCGCCTTTAGAATTGCATTTTTTTCAAATTCGTTAAACGACAACATTTTGTGCTTACGTTTTGTTGTCTCTTGTTCGTCTTTGACAGCCTCTGCCTGAGGTGCTTGCGTATTTTTACTCTCACTAGACTGAGCTTCTTCTTGAGATGCTTTTGCATCTTTTCCTTCAAGAATAAGGTTTAGACGATCAATAATCGGTTGATTTGTTTTATCACCTTCAGTCCCCGTCTCTATGATTTGATCAATATATTGCTCCAAAGCATCTAGACATTGAAATAATACATCTAAAAGCTCAGCGGATATATTGATTTTTCCATTACGTATTTCTGACAGTACATTTTCCATATCATGTGTCAACACTGTCATCTTTTTAAATCCCATTGTTGCCGCCATACCTTTTAGAGTGTGCGCAACTCTAAATATCTCATTGACCAAGTCTTTATTATCATCTGACTTTTCCATTTCCAATAAAGCTTCATTTAAGTTTTGTAAATGTTCTTTTGCTTCTTCAATAAATATTTCGAGATATTGTGATACATCCATTTAAAGCACCTCCACTTTTTTTGTTATTACTTTTGCTAATTGTTCAAGAGGAATGATATCGTCTGCTAAATTCGCCTCCACTATTGCTTTTGGCATCCCATATACTACGCAAGACGTTTCTTCTTGTGCAATAACATGAATATCGCGTTTTTGTTTTAGGGCAGCAAGACCATCGCGTCCATCAGCCCCCATCCCCGTCATAATGACGCCTATCAAATGCTGTATTGATATATCGCTAAGAGAGGTCATCATAACATTGACAGAAGGCTTATGTGCCCCTTCCTTTGGACCATCCGACAGATGGACAACATAGTCATGTCCTTTTTGTTTAACCACAAGATGGCGGTCACCTGGAGCAATATATGCAGTCCCTTTTAGTATCCGTTCTCCGTCTTCCGCTTCTTTGACTTGAATTTGACTAAGATTATTCAACCGATCGGCTAAAGACTTCGTAAATCCTGGCGGCATATGTTGTACAATAACAATACCTGCATCAATATCTTTTGGAAGATATGGCAACAAGTACTGTAGAGCTCTAGGGCCTCCTGTTGATGTTCCTATCGCGACTAATTTTGATACCTTGTCATTAGATACTTTTCGCTGAGTCGGTTTTACGACTTCTTGTGATGGTTCGATTTTACGTATTACTCTTGATTTTTGTGGAACTTCATATTTTACGCAACACTGTGTTGCTACCATAATTTTTTCAATAAGTTCTTTTCGAATTTCTTGAGAATTTACTTTGAAAATATTATCTGGCTTGGCGACAAAATCAAATGCTCCAAGTTCCAGTGATTGTATTGTTTCTGTAGCGCCTTCTTTCGTTAATGTACTCATCATGATCACAGGAATGTTGTATTTTTTCTTCATGGTTTTTAGCATTGTCAAGCCATCCATAATAGGCATTTGAACATCTAAGGTAATTACATCCGGCTTAAGTTCTGCAATAAGCTTTAAACCATCTTCACCGTTTGCAGCTGTACCAACGACTTCACATCTTGTATCTCCATTAATTATATCAGATATTACCCTTCGCATGAATGCAGAGTCATCAATTACCAGTATTTTTTTCTTAGTTTCCATGTCTTCACATCCCTTTTTCTTTTTTACGACGTCTTCTTTCTTCTTCAAAAATAAACTTTATTATGGTCTCTTGTTTTTCTAAAGATAAATCTATAAATTCGAGCCTGTTTTGAAACGCAATCTTTTCCGGTTCAATTATTTTACTTTGAATAATTTTGCCTTTTACATCAAGATCCACTGTTTCTTCCTTGAGTCGAAGGCATAGATGACACGTAATGACTTCTTCTTCACTTAGTTGTTTAGCTGTTGAAAATCGCATTCCTCCACCACTTATATCAAGTACCGTTCCCTCACCAACCTCTTTGGTTTGAGCATCTTGAAAAATAAGGTTTAAGGTACAATTTAATCGATAATACTGTCGACGCTGATATTTTTTAAACATTGTTAACGGTTTCATCGCAAGAATATGAAGGTGCTCCGTTTTTTCGCGTTGCTCTAATACCGTTTCAGCACGTAATAATCCTTTTTCTGTATATACATTCATATAATACGTCGCATCAAATTCCAGTGGAATAATTTTTCCGCTTTCAATTGGTGCCTGTATCCTTAATAATTCATCATCTATACTATAGATCATACTAAAATATATATCTGCATCCAGCAAGTCCGTCTTTTTTACTAATTCTATTTTGTCACCAAGTTTTATAGAAGTCTGCATAAATTTACCTCCAATCTTTATGTCGCAAAAAACTCGCAAAAATATTTCCCAGTCCACGTGATGTCTTTTCTTCTGTCTCGTAATCATCCATTATTTTTAGCGCTATTTCTTCAAAACTTTTAACTATATTAGCTTTCGGGTATAAAATTGAAATTGGCTTTTGTTCAATAACCGCTCGAGGCAAAAATCGATCTTCTGGCAAAAATCCAATCGTTCTTAATTCAACATTTAAAAACTTTTTACTTACTTTGTCCAGTTTATCGAAGATTTCACGCCCTTCTTTTTCACTGCGTACACGATTCACTAAAACATGAATGTGTCCTTGAATCTCTTCAATATTATTATTTCGAATCGCTTTTAAAACAGCATATGCATCTGTAACCGATGTGGGCTCTGGTGTTGTAACTAAAAGTACCTCGTGTGAAGCCGATAAAAAGCTAAGTACAGCATCGCTTATTCCAGCACCTGTATCTATAATAATAACATCTGCATAGCGGTCTAACTCTGCTAGTTTATTGATTAAAAACTCAATCTGAACTTTATCTAACTTAAGTAATTCTTTGACGCCAGAGCCTCCAGAGAGAAACTCTATACCCAAAGGTCCATTGGTTAACACTTCATTGATAGTTTTATTGTTATATATAATGTCAAACAAGTTATATTTTGGCACAACTCCAAAAATAACTTCAACATTAGCAAGACCAAAGTCAGCATCAAAAACCACAACACTCTTTCCCATTTTCCGCATTTGTATAGCTAGGTTTACAGAAATATTAGATTTTCCAACGCCGCCTTTTCCAGAAGTGACTGTTATAACTTTTGCACGACGTCGATTTGCAAGCTGACTGTTTTTAACAATATTTCGGAGATTAGTTGCCTGATCCAATGGCTTCACCTCCTAAAAGACTTTTGGCTATATCATGTGGGTTGATTTCACTGATGTCATCCGGCACATTTTGACCAAATGTTATATAGGACAATTGGATGCCTGTTGCCTTACGGATATTAAAAATATTTCCGTAGCTTATGGTTTCATCCAATTTTGTAAAAATCACTCTAAAGTCTGTCATGGCCTTATATATTTTAACCATTTTAAGCATATCTCTATACTTGGTTGCTACACTTAATGTCAAAAACACCTCTTTGTCTGCTACTGCATCCAAAAGTTCTTTCAACTCAAATTGATGTTCCTGATTTTTGTATGACCGTCCAGCTGTATCAATCAGCACGAGCTCTTTATCCGAAAAATATTCAATGGCTTCCATCATTTCTTCTTTAGAATAAACGACCTTTATCGGAATACCAAGAATATTTGCATATGTCCTTAACTGCTCAACCGCTGCGATACGATACGTATCTGATGTAATCAAGGCAACATCTTTTCCATGATTAAGCGAAAACAAAGAAGCAATCTTTGCAATGGTTGTTGTTTTTCCAACCCCTGTAGGACCAATAAAGAAAATATTTTTATTCATTTTGTTAATATCTATTGTATCATAATCCGACATATTTTTAACGATTCTTTTATAAATAATGGATACGATATCATCAATATTAGTTTCATTTTTTTGAACATACTCAACTAACCCCATCATCAGTTCATTCGCAAACTTTTCATCAATCTCGTTATCAATGAGTTGTTCATAAATAACTTGGAGCATGGGAATATCTGTAGTATCACATGTATCTTCTTGGCTATCTAGCTGGATAGCATCTAGCATAATCGTATCTAATGGCTTACTTACAGAAGAAGATATTGGTTCCTCTTTTTCTTGCACATTATTTTCTTGCACTTTATTTTCTTGGATTTTGGGTTCTTGTTCAACCTGCTGTTCCTGCTTTTGAGAAAACTTTTCAATAAAACGTTTAAATTCATCTAATTGGGCATCACTATCATTGTCTACGTGACCATTAAATGTTTGGTTATTTTTTTCAATTGTTGATGCGCTTAATCGTATTTTAGGAAGTGATTTTTCCACATTTTCTTCAGATATTTTTCGATCATCAATGGCTGCTGTCACTTCAACAAATGATTTTCTAAATAATTTAAAGATACCTTTGGGTCGAACGTGTTTGACACTTACAATAAGTGCCTCTGGTCCCAATTCAGCTTTAATTGCTGTCATTGCTTCCTTTTCTGTCTGACCTTTATACTTATGTATATTCATTAAAAGCTCACCATCCCTACTGATTGTAATTCTGCTTGATTATCAATTTCTCCATAGGAAATAACCACAATATCTGGATATCTTTCTTCGATTAAACGTTTATAATATACACGTGCAATTGGCGATGTCAATATAATAGGAGTTCTTCCCATCGCTTCTTGCTTTTGCGCTGCCGCGTGTGTCGCATTGAGTATTTTCTCGATTTTATCTGGCTCTAAATTTAAAAACATTCCTTGTTCTGTTCGCTTAACTGAGTCCATAAGCATTTGTTCAATGGATGGATCAAGCGTCAACACTTGGTTTGTCTCTTCATCAAAGAACGTTTTGCTAATGGTTCGTTTTAAGGATTGTCGTACATATTCTGTTAATATATCCGGGTCTTTATTTGCCAAACCATAATCTGCAAGGGTTTCAAAAATCGAAACTAAATCACGAATGGAGACCCCTTCATTAAGCAAGTTCATTAAAACTTTTTGAATATCTCCCACAGTCATGATTTTAGGAACAAGCTCTTCGACCAAAGTCGGATGATTTTCCTGGACATTATTGATAAGTATTTTTACATCTTGGCGTGTCAATAATTCTCCTAGGTGTCCTTTAATAATTTCAGTTAAGTGGGTTGCTATGATAGAAGGCGAATCAACAACAGTATATCCCATAGCTTCTGCACGTTCTCTTTGACTTTCAGTAATCCACAAAGCCGGCAAGTTAAATGCAGGTTCAATGGTTTCGATTCCATCAATTTCATCTTCAATATACCCTGGGTTCATGGCCATATAATGGTCAAACAAAATCTCACCCTCTGCAATTTGATTGCCTTTGATTTTAATTATATATTGATTGGGATTTAACTGAATATTATCTCTTAAACGAATAATGGGTACAATTGTACCTAATTCTAATGCAATTTGACGCCTGATCATAACAACACGATCCAGCAAGTCTCCCCCTTGCGATGCATCGGCCAAAGGAATAATACCATAACCAAATTCAAGCTCTATCGGATCAACTTGTAATAAATTGACCACGTTTTCCGGCTTTCTGATTTCTTCTGCTTCAACATCTTCCGTTGATATTTCATCAACAATTTCTTGTAATTCTAGATTCTTATGCATTTGATATCCTGCAATCAATGTCAATATTCCGGTTCCACCAACGATTGGAAAACTTAATGGAGTGACTACCCCCAAAAAGGTCAAAGCCCCACCTGCAAGAAACATAACCTTAGGCATTTGAAAAAGCTGTTGAATAAGTGTATCACTGATATCGACTTCTTTTGAAACTTTTGTTACAAGCATTCCCGTTGCAAGGGATATAAGCAATGCGGGAATTTGACTTACAAGACCATCACCTATTGTTAAAATTGTGTATTCTTCAAAAGCATCCATTAATGTCTGGCCTTGAATCACCACACCAAGAATAACCCCAAAAACAATATTAATAAATGTAATGATCAATCCTGCAATTGCATCTCCTTTTACGAATTTACTTGCACCATCCATCGATCCAAAAAAACTAGCTTCGTCTTGAATTTTCTGTCGTCTTTCTCTGGCTTGCACTTCATCAATTAGTCCCGAGTTCAAATCAGCATCTATAGCCATTTGCTTTCCCGGCATAGCATCAAGAGTAAATCGTGCGGCAACTTCTGCAACACGCTCAGAGCCTTTAGTTATAACCATAAAGTTAATAATAACTAAAATCATAAAGACAACAACACCTACAATTAGACTCGAACCACCTACAAAAGAGCCAAATGTCTTTATAACATTCCCAGCTTTCGCTTCACCACCTGTTAATATTGCACGTGTTGATGACACATTAAGTGAAAGACGATATACTGTCATAAACAATAAGATTGTAGGAAATGCTGACATAGATAAAGCTTCTCGCGCAAACATGGCATTAAAAAGAATAATTAATGCCAACAAAAGATTTAATGAAATTAGAAAACTAATGACTGCTCCTTCAATAGGAATAATCATAATTACAATTGCTAATAATATAAATAATCCGAGTATGATATCTCCTGGTTTCATGTAACAGCACTCCTATTTTTTAATGAATATACAAAAGCTAATACTTCTGCAACTGCCTGATATAATTCTGGTGGAATTTCTTGTCCAATTTCAACTGTATAATATAGAGTTCTAGCTAATGGCTTATTTTCAACAATTTCAATGCTATGTTCTCTTGCTTGTTCACGTATCTTAGCTGCCACAAGGTCAGCCCCTTTAGCCAATACACGTGGGGCACCAAATTGGTGTTCATCATATGCAATGGCAATAGCAAAATGGGTGGGGTTTGTAATAACCACATCTGCTTTTGGAATATCTTGCATCATTCTCCGCATCGCAGCTTCCCGCATTTTTTGTCTAATCTTTCCTTTGATCTCTGGATTACCATCAATCATTTTACGTTCATCTTTTACCTCTTGCTTTGTCATTTTTAGATCTTTTTCATGTTTATAGCGTTGATAGGAATAATCAATAACTGCAATGATTATAAAGTACATTCCAACTCTTATCGCCATATCCAATACCGTATTTATAATCATGGCATACCCTTCAAAAACAGGTAACCGATAAAAATTATAAATCATATTCTCAAAATCGATAATTGTAAAATAGACAATGAGTAAAATAATAACTATTTTTAATATTGATTTTAAAAGTTCTACTAATGTACGCATGGAAAACATCCGCTTTATCCCTTGAATTGGGCTAAGCCGATTCAATTTAGGTGTCAATGGTTTTAATGTTGGTTTCCATCCAACTTGTGCAATATTACTTACAAAAGCAACGACGAATGATATCCCTAAAATAGGTAAAATGATTAATAGTACTTTTTCTGCAAAATGCCTGTAGATTTGATGTGCCAACACTTGATCCAAATTATCGTATTTAAAAAGTGAAAAGGCTTCCCGCATAATGTCAATCAAACGCTTAGCAATCCAAGGTCCAATAATTTTTAATGTATAAAAAAGGGTGATGAGCAAAAATGCTGTTGTAATCTCAATACTTTTTGCAACTTGCCCCTCTTCTCTTGATTTTTCCCTCTTTCGGCTTGTGGGTTTTTCTGTTTTTTCTCCCGCACCTGAATCCTCGGCAAAAAACTGAAGATTTAACGTAAGCATCTTTTTTTCACTTATCTCTATCATGGCGCCATCCCTCGAATCAGCATATCCATCATTAATTTTATTTCTCGAATAATGATTTCAGACACGTTGTCAAATAGTGCTAATGTAAAGTATAAAATAAATAATCCCAATATGATTTTAATCGGAAATCCGACAACAAACATATTAAGCTGGGGAACCGTCCTTGCTAAAATCCCCAAAACAACATTTGTCACTAGCATGACAAAAAATATAGGTGCTGCAATTTGTAATGCTAACAAGAAAAACGTATTAAAATATTCAATTAAAGAAACATACAACGCATCACTTGGGGTAATACGACCTATCGGAATGAATTGATAGCTTGTCTTGAGTGCTCGAAAAATATAACTATAACTACGTGTCACCAAAAAAATCAACAAAAACGTAAAGTAATAAAAGTTCCCCGTAATCGTAAGTTGTGTTTGGCTCATTGGATCAAACACATTGACCATAGAAAAACCTATCTGGTAGTCAATAAATTGGCCTGCCAAGGTCAATATTGCAAATACAATATATGCTCCAAATCCAAGCATCCACCCTGTAGCTGATTCCTTGATGATCAAAACCGCATAATCAACAAGCGTAAATGTTCCATCAACACTTAATGGTGGAACGATGTTTATTAATATCACTGAGCAAAAAAAACCAAGAGCAATTTTTGCAATAGCCGGAATACTTCGGTTACTTAAAAATGGCATCATAATCATGATACTTATCGTCCGAGTAAACACAAGTAAAAGTGTATCTAAATATGTATATGGATTCGCAAATAATAATTCCATGTTCACACCGCTTATCGAATAAATTGGTTAATGCTCAACATTGTATTGGTAAAAAACTCCAATATTTGTCTTCCTATATGTGGTCCAAAAATAAGCAACCCTAAAAAAACAGCCAATATTTTGGGTACAAATGCTAGTGTCTGTTCTTGAATGGATGTTATTGTTTGGAATACACTCACCAGCAGTCCCACTGTCAAAGCTGTTAATAATAGTGGCAATGCTGACAATATCGTAGTAAATACTGCTTCTCTCGCAAAATCAGTAATCATCTCGGCTGACATAATAACCCCCTTTCTCAATAGAACGATTCAACAAGTTGCTTGATTATTAATGTCCATCCATCCGCTGCAACAAACAGCAATAATTTAAAAGGTAAAGAAATCATAACCGGCGGCAACATCATCATCCCCATTGACATTAGGGTTGATGCTACAACCATATCCACAATAATAAACGGAATATAAATCATAAACCCAATGATAAATGCTGTCCGTAACTCACTGATAATAAATGCCGGAATCAAAACTTCTGTAGGTATGTCTTCATAGGATTCAACCGCATCAATTTCGGCAATACTCAAAAATAAATTCAAATCTTTATCATTGACTTGCCCCATCATAAATTCACGCAACGGATCTATTCCACGTTCTATTGCCTCCTGTTGACTTATCTCTCCTGCCGAATAAGGCACAAGTGCATTCTCATTAATTTCTGTCATCACTGGAGACATGATAAAAAATGTTATAAATAATGCCAATCCAATTAGAATCTGGTTAGGCGGCGTCTGCTGGGTTCCCAACGCACTACGTATAAAATGTAAAACAACGATAATACGTGTAAATGACGTCATCATAATTAAGATTGATGGCGCCAATGCAATAATTGTCAAAATAAAAAGTATCTGCAAACTACTTACAACATCACTCGGCTCTTCTGCTGCAGATAAATTTAAATCCACAGAAAAAGGAATCGGTGTTTGTTGGGCATCAACCGCCATGATTGATGTCATGGAAAAGTTGTACCATACAAGCGCAAATACTATAAATATTAATATCGGTCTATATTTACTTATCATTTGTTTCATCGTTCTCGTCTCCACAATCCTTAACATCCTTTTCTTTATCCGTCTTATATTTTTCAAGAATTTGTTGGAAAGGGAGTATTTTCTGCTTTTGATTGTCCTCGAGTAATACTAATTCTTCTTTTGTTAATGTCAAAACAGTCTCAATATGTTGCTTTGTGACGCTAACGACAACATATTGAGTTCCAATCCGAATTAACTCAAGATATTTCGACTGCCCTAAGGAAATGACTTCTATAATCTCAAGATTTTTATTCGTCCTAGTACCTTTTTGAACACGCGCAATGACATACGTGACATAGTAAGCCGCTATTATAATAATCAAAAAGAGTATCAATAAAAACAGCATCTCTAACGAATCACGTTCTCCCAATACAAGTAAACCTACATTCGTCATAGAGCACTATCCAATGACTTTTGATACAGCTTCAATAACCCGTTCTGCTTGGAATGGTTTTACAATAAAGTCTTTTGCTCCCGCTTGAATCGATTCAATTACCATTGCCTGTTGTCCCATTGCCGAACACATAATTATGTCTGCATTACTTTTGATTCCACGAATAGCTTTTACCGCTTCAATCCCATCCATTTCCGGCATAGTTATATCCATAATCACTAAGTCTGGAGATAACTCTGAAAATTTTTCAACTGCTTTCACTCCATTTTCAGCTTCTCCAACAACATTATATCCATTTTTTCCTAAAATATCTTTGATCATCATTCGCATAAAGGCTGCGTCATCAACAATTAGTATATTTTTTCCCGCCATTTTATCGCTCCTTATCAATGTAGTATTTGTTTATCATTATAGCATATATCCTATCATTAAGCATACATTTTTTGTTTTCGCCAACATTTTTGTGAAGAATTGACGACAATTCCTTCACGTCCATGTATTCTTATTAAAGGATTGTTTTTCCCTTCATTATTTCTGTCACACGGATACTAAAGTTTTCATCAATAACAACCACTTCACCTTTTGCAACAATTTTACCATTTACAAGAACATCAACCGGTTCTCCTGAAAGCTTATTCAGCTCTATAATTGTTCCTGGGGCAAATTCAAGAATATCCTTTATCGATCGATGTGTACGTCCAAGCTCAACTGTAACTTCAAGTTGAACATCCATAATCAAATCGATATTTTCCTTCTGCTGCATTACACTACCAACATCAAATTGTTGAAATTGTGCTTGTTGTACTTCGATATTTCTATTTGGCATTCCTTGATTTTGCATAGGCATATTTTGATTCCCCATATTGGCATAGTTCATCGCTGGTTGCTGCGGTTGTACTTGAGGTTGTGGCTGAATCGGTGGTGGTGCTACTTGTGGAGTCGCTTGTCCTGATGTAGTCTCTTGAGGCTTAGCAGTACCCGCCGCTTTTTCAACAACTTCTTCATTTGTATTCATAAATTCTTTGTAGATATCTTGTGCAAAGTCGATAGGATAAAGTTGCATGATTTCACTATCAACTAAATCACCTATCTGAAGACGAAATGATACTTGAATAAATGTCTCCGTCAAGAATTCTGCTACTTCAATTGGATCAAAAGTTTCATTTAAATTAATATGAGATGATGAAGGTGGCTGTATATCAATTTTTTTCTTAAACATTGAGGACATAGAGGTTGCAGCTGAACCAATCATTTGATTCATTGCTTCTCCTATTGCACTTAAGTGTAAGTCATTAATTTCTTCATCCGGTGATAATCCATCTCCACCCATCATTAAATCCGCGATAATTTTAACATCATTTTCTTTTAGAATAAGTAAATTTGTTCCTTCTAATCCTTCTTTATAAACAATTTGAACTGCAACACATGGTGTTTCATATTGTTCAGTAAACTCTTCCCACTGAAGCGTTTTTACCTTTGGCGTCGTAATTAAAACCTTTTGATTCACCAATGAATAAAGAGTTGTCGCTGCTGTTCCCATGCTTATATTCGACACTTCACCTATTGCATCTTTTTCTTCTTCTGATACAGACACATGTGAGCTTGTATTGGACGAATCCGAATCATCTGAATCCAAACCATTTAACAACGCATTTATTTCTTCTTGAGATAACATATCATCCATCTAATCGTCCTCCTCTCTTAAAACTTTTGATATTTTAACCGCACTATTTTTATCAAACACACCTGGATTTCCTTTGAATTTTTTAATATTTCCCACCAAAATATCAATTTCATCTGTTACCTTGGCATCAAGCTTAATTACATCTCCATATTGCAGGTTAATAAAATCATCGACACTAATATGGCTTCTTCCAAGTACTGCACTAATTGGTATTTGGGTCTTTGAAATTTGTCGCTCAATAATATCCGAATATGTTTCTTCATCTGTATCTTGCAAAGATGAAAACCAATATTTCGTATTTAACTTATCCATGATCGGTTCAACACTCATGTAGGGTATACATACATTTAATAGTCCTTCAACTTTACCTATTCGAAGATTAAGCGTGATTAATGCAATGATTTCATTCGGTGCAATAATCTGCGCAAACTGAGAGTTGGTTTCAATCTGTTCAAGCCTAGGATCTATCTCCACAACATTTTTCCATGGATCAATTAATTGCTCTACGAGAATGTTCATAATTTTTTCAATAATTGCTAACTCTATTTCAGAAAAATCTCTTGCTTTATCAAGCGCATCTCCCTTGCCCCCTAATAAGCGATCTACAATTGAATACCCAATATCAATACTCATATCAAGAACCACGTTACCTTTTAACGGGTAAAAGTCAACGATGCCTAAAAGAATAGGGTTTGATAATGCATTAGAAAACTCTGAATACGCGACTGCCTCTGAGTTGATTACATCAACTTGACATGAGTTTCGCATGTAGGCAGGTAACGTCGTTGATACAAGTCTTGCATAATGTTCAAAAATAATTTCTAATGTCCGTAAGTGCTCTTTTGCAAATTTACTCGGTCGAGCAAAGTCATAATCTTTAACTTGCTTTTCTTTGGAGTTCGACTTATATTCTTCAACGTCTAGCTCCCCGGTATTTAATGCATTAAGCAACTGGTCTATCTCATTTTGAGATAACACCTCACCCATATCCTCACCTCCTGCCAAATTTATTTAGTGGTTTATTATTCGCTTACAATCAAATTATTAAAATACACATCTGCAACGGCTTCATTTCCTATGAGCTCATGAAGTTTTAAAACAATCTCTTGTTTTAATTCTTCTTGCTTAGATATGTCTTTATAATAAGACAAGTCTTTACTTACAAGAATTGAATAAATACGATCACGAATAATTCGCCCCTGGCTTTTTAATACTTCACGTGATTCTTCAGCACCTTTGTTCTTTGTATCAAGCGCAACGCCAACTTTTAAAACCACATTTGCATTTTTTCCAGTTTCCTCATTCATCAATTTCAATATAAACTGCTCATCTTCATCTGCTTCACCAAGGCTGACTTCTTCAAGTTGTGATAACGGAATGACAACCTCACCATTTTCATCCATTTTAGTTTCAGGGTTCAATGTGGAGCGAATACTCCCGACTTGAATTAAAACAATAATCATAATCACAAGTATAATTCCAGTTAAAGCGGCGTTAATGATTGGTAAAAGTTTACTCATATTTGTTCTCCATTCTTTTTCTATTTATTCCAACGTTTCAGTATTAGGTGTCTCTTGAGCTCCTTGTATAACAGTTTCTTCTTCTACTGAGTCACCTATAAGAATTTCATCAGAATCTAATACTACTTTAATTTCGACCCGACGGTTTTGTGCCCGCCCTTCAAGGGTTTCATTCGTTGCAATGGGTCGATATTCTCCATAGCCAGTCGCAGCGACTTTTTCAGGATCAAAATCATGAGCTTCCAATAATTCTTCTAAAACTGCATATGCACGATATGAGGATAAAATCCAGTTATTTGGAAACTGCGCATTATTTATATTTAAGTTATCTGTGTGCCCTTCAATCTGAATGTCATACGCATTGTATTGTTGTTCTTTTAGTATCGTTGCAATAACTTCTATTGCACTTACTGCTTCAGATCTAAGATTTGCTTTTCCACTGTCAAACAAAAATTCACCTTGTAATGTCATCTTAACATAATTCGATGTGTATGATATTGCTACGACATCTGCATTATATCCTTCGTTACGAATTTGTTCTTCAATCTCTTGTGCAATCTTACCTGCACGAATAAACTCTTCTGTATTTTCTTCAAGACTGTCTACATCTTCATCTGTATCTTGGTCTTCTGGTAACGTGTTATCTTGATTTTGATTCAAGTTCATATTTCCTTGAATAATGATTTGAATATCACTCAGTTGCGACACTCCATTATTAAGCAACTCTCCATCTGTTAACGCTTCACCACCAGGCAATACATCAATTTGGTCAGCAAATGAACTCATTGCTGCTTTGAATTTTGCTATATCAACACTTGACATGGAAAACAGAAGGACAAAGAAGCATAACAATAATGTCACCATGTCTCCATACGTTGACATCCATGCCGGTGATCCTTTAGGTCCATCATCCGTATGTTGTTTTCTAGCCATGATTATTCACCTTCGCTTTCTCCTTCAGCGCTTTGATCAGATAATGATGCCCGAAGTACTGGTGATAAGAACGCTTTTAGTTTTTCTTCAATCACACGTGGATTTTCTCCCGCTTGAATGGATAACAGTCCTTCAATCATAACTTCTTTCATCAATAGTTCCTCATTGCTTCGAACAGATAGCTTTCCAGCAAAAGGTATACATATAAAGTTCGCTAATATAGAACCATACATCGTTGTCAGGAGGGCAACAGCCATTGCCGGTCCTATCGCTGATGGGTCGCTTAGACTTCCAAGCATATTAATTAACCCAACAAGGGTTCCAATCATCCCCCATGCAGGCGCCAAGGCTCCCATTTGGTTCCACACGCCTTGTACATCTCTATGACGTGTCTCAATAAAAGTTAATTCTGTCTCCAATATACTTCGAACCAATTCAGGATCTGTTCCGTCAACAATCAATAGAACGCCCTTTTTTAAGAAATCATCCTCGATAGTTTCTGCCGCCTCTTCAAGGGCCAACAAACCTTCTTTTCTTGCCACATTTGACAAGCGAATAATTTCTTTGATTACTTCTCCTTCATTCATCAAGACAACTTTAAAAGCAATTGCTGATGCTTTTAACGCTCCCACGAATTTATTCATAGGAAAGTTAATCATCGTTGAAGCAATTGTTCCACCAATTGTAATCATTACCGAAGGCACATTCCAAAAGTCAGCAATTCCACCAACACCCTTATCTACTATGATAGAAAAGAGAAAGAAGAAAACCCCCAAAACTAATCCGATTATAGTTGCTAAATCCACTATTTCCACCTCGCGTCAAGTATTCTCGTCAGTCCGTAATAAACCCATCTTGTCTAGCTATTTGTTTACTCTTCATGACTTTTTCATATATTTCATTCATTGACTCTGTGACAACTAATTTTTTTCCTGTTGTCAAGGTAATTACCGTATCCGGTGTTTCTTCAACTTGCTCAATCAAATCATTATTTAACAATATTTTTTGATGATTAAATTTTGTGATATAAATCATATCGTCACACCTTCATTTTCTTTTTATTTGTGGTGTCAGGAGCACCTGACACCACAATCACTTTATTTTATCATTATCTCTTCAAGTTGACAAGCTCTTGCAACATTTCATCTGAGGAAGTAATAATCCTTGAATTTGCCTGGAAACCACGCTGAGTCGTAATCATCTCTGTAAATTCATTGGATAAATCCACATTGGACATTTCAAGTACTCCAGAGTTAATTGCTCCTCCAGTGGATGTAATATCGATACCGATGCCATTGAACTCACCTGAGTTACTCGTTGCTGAGAATAAATTATTCCCTTCTTTTTTTAGTCCTGCAGGGTTATCAAAATCCGCAATTGCAATTTGGCCTAATAATTTCGTAGCCCCATTGGTATATTGTCCAAGGATTTTTCCGTCGCCACTAATTTCATATCCTGAAATCGTTCCTGCCGGATTCCCTGAATCAAGTCCATCTTTGTCTCCTGCTCTTGCTTCAACAGTTGTATTTCCAGAGAACATTGTAAGTGTACTAAAATCCACTTCAATTTCTGAAAAATCAGAGCTTGGCGTATCTAATCCAGTAATATCAAATGTCGCCGGATCATTCGTAATTTTTCCTGTTGTTTCATCAAAGGTAATGGTAACTGCACCAGTAGCTGCGCCAATAATTGAGTCACCATTTTCATTCGTAACATCTGTCATAGTAATATCATATTCATTCGGTGTTCCTGTTTCTTGAACGAGCATCTCAGCTGTGTATGGGTAACCGAGTGAATCATAAATAGTCATTGTAAACGGAACGCCCCCTTCTGCTGGGTCTAGTTGTGGGTCGTTCATGTTAATGTTACCTCCGATAATTGCTTTAGACGTCATCTCAGGCTCTGAAAACACATTATCAGTGCTTAATATACGTAAAGGTTGAACTTTTTCTTTTTGAATTTCTCCGTCATTTCCGACCCCCCATCCCATAAGGTTTAGGCCGCCTGAACTAACTAAATTTCCTACTGAATCAATTGTAAAGGCTCCAGCACGCGTGAATTTATTCCCTGTTACATCTGCGACAACGAAGAATCCGTTACCTTCAATTTTTAGGTCCAGTGGGTTATCTGTACGTTGAGATGCCCCTTCTGTCATATTCACATCAATTGAGCCCAGTGAAGCACCTAATCCAATTTGGATAGGGTTAGTTCCACCTTTATTTGCATTAGCGCCTGAAGCCCCTTGAACTGTTTGAGAAAAAATCTCACTAAACAGCGCACGACTCGACTTAAATCCTACAGTGTTAACATTGGCAATATTATTACCAATTACATCCATCTTTGTCTGGTGAATACGCAATCCCGAAACACCAGAGTACATTGATCGCATCATAATTTATTGACCTCCTAAGTCAACGGACTTTACCCGGCATTCTATCAATCAGTCAAGAATGCTTTGCTTCCTTAATTAAGGTCCAGCTACAGTAATAAAGCACCGTCAATATTTGTAAAAACGTGTTCTTTGCTTTCCTCTTTATTCAAAGCAGTCACTACCGTTGCATTTTCAACATTTACAATCAATGCAACATCATCAACAAGCATTAAGGATTCCTTAACCCCTTTATTTCTAGCACTTTCCAATCCGTTTTGCAGACGTTCTATTTGGTTGGCGCTGAAGTTGATACGTCTTGACTCTAAACGCATACTTGCATGCTTTGAAAATTTTAATTCATTTTTTTGATCCAACTGTTGATTAAGAATTTTTTGGAACTCACCCTGACCACTTTGACGTCCGGCAGGTTTCACTGCATTTGTCTGGGTTACTTGTCCTAACTGTTGAATCGATTTTGCCATTTGATTATTAATAATCATAGGATCAACTCCTATTCTACTATATTTTCTTCACTGCCATCGCCTGTGTCTGTTCCATCGCCTGTATCCGTCCCATCACCTGTATCAGTTCCATCACCAGCATCAGGGTCTTCTTCTCCAAGCAACTTTCTTAATAAAGCTTCAATTTCTTCAATTTTAGCTCCACTTGCTTCAATAGCTTCAATCATCGCAACTGTTTCACTTCCAAAGTCACTAATAACTGTTGATACGCTACTTAACTCAATTTCTTGTTCACCAACTACCAAATACGGAACTCCATTTTTCAGGTTAACTGCATCAACAATTCCAAGAACTTCTGTTTGTTTTCCTGATGTATTGTTTATAGCTACACCTTTGACGTATTTGTCAATTAAACTATTGGCTTGTGACAACTGTACCGTTGTGTTTAAGTTTTTCATTTGTTCAAGTGAAGAGAATTGAGCCATTTGAGCTAAAAAATCTTCATTGCTTGTTGGTTCCAACGGATCTTGGTATTTCATCTGAGTAACTAGCAGATTTAAGAATGCATCTTTACCCAAAAAATCATTGGATTGCGTTGAGGCCACTTCTTTTTGTCCATATTTATCCAGCATTTGCTGTACTGCGTCTACTGCCGCCATACATTCACCTCCTAGGCTTGAAACTCAATTGAACTCATTTCAGTATCTATATGACTTGCTTGTTCTAAGCCATCTTTTTCCTCTAATTGTTCACTGAGCATTTGCTCCACCCGGTTTATCCGTGTGTGTCGTTTTTTGTTTTGAGACATTGTTTGTTGAAAATTCTGTGTATCACGTTCACTATCTTTCCCGGCAAAAAAAGCTTTTGAATCGCCTACAACAATTTTCACATCTCGAAGATCAATACCTTGCGCTTCAAGTTGTTGTTTTAAAATGGGTACATTTTTTTCAATCAAACTCTTTACCGCCTCTGATTCAGCAATAAATTGTCCTGTCATGACGCCATTTTCTTTTGAAATATTCACCGCAATTTTCCCTAAATTTTCAGGTTGTAACTGAAGTATAATATCTTGTTTGCCTTGTGTAACTTCTACTTTTAAACCTGTAACAATCTGGTCAAACACATCTTTTGTTGTAACTTCCGTGTAAACCGTTCTTAGTTCACCATTCATAACTAACGTTTCAACTTTTTCCGTCACCACTTGATTTAATGTTGTTTCAAATCCTGAAGGCATTGCATTCTTATCTTCAGTCCCTGTCGCAACCAATGGTTTGTCAAGCTCTTTTGAACTAAATAATTCCGATGATTCTTCTTTGGAAAAATTCATATCAGACTGTTTAGTCTCCGGTTGCACTTCGCTAACAGTTTCAGGATTAAGAACAATTTGCTCTTTACTTTGATCTGTCATTTGTACACCCTGTTCGCTTAACCACTGCTTAAGTTCCATAAATGGTTTGGAAAACTCTTCCATCAACGAAGCTACTTGCTTATATTGGATCATTGCTCCCTCAGTCGTTAATACTTCTGTTGAAGAATCTAATCCCATCTGAGCTGTCATAAACTTCATCAGTTGATTACTATCAAACAAGTCCTCAATTTTCATGTCAAGTTGTTCTAACGTTACTTGAATCTCATCAATAGACACATTCATTAAATCGGCAATGGCTTGCATGATTTCTAATGAAATGGTATCCATCTGCTCAATACCTTTTAATAGAGTGCTTTCATCAAGCACTTCTACTTCCTTGATATCCGCTTTCGTCTCCAAGTTCGCATTGTCACTTACGACACTTTCTTCGTTCTTTACAACTCTTGCCTCAAGAGATTGGGTTGTTCGCTCGTTTGGACGTTCATACCGCTTTAGTTCTTGCTCTCTTGCCGGCTTTTGCGTATCATTAGAACGTGTAATGCCTTCTTGAGTTTTTTGAATGACGTCTTTAAATTTTGTCCCGCTTGTACTTTGCTCTGAACGATTCACATAATGTCCTTCATTAAATGTCTGTGTGTTTAACATATTTGCTACGAAGTTCATAGCAATACTATTCATTTATTCCCTCCTTTACCTTATTCTTCGGGATAAAGATATGTTGTAATTCTAGCGGCAACGCTTGTATCCATTGCTGCTAATATCTTTCCCGCTTGTTCTGCATCTAGGTTTTTAATGATTGTAGCCACCATCGCCAAACGTGTTGTACTCATTTCAGATAAAATCGCTGCAGCATTTGCCGGTTTCATAGAATCATAGGTTGTGATGAGCTGATGCAACTGCTCACTGTCAACTTTTTCTTCTACCATTTCTTCATATATCTTGGCTGCATTGTCTGGATTCATCTTTTCATACCACGTCGGATAGCTTTCAGAATCAAATTGCTCAACAATAAAACGATCAAACTCTGCTTTTTCCTTATCAAACTCTAAATAGCGGTCTTCAAAGGTCTTGAGACGTTTATTTTCATTTTGAAGTTGATTAATTTGCTCAATAAGTGTTTCGGCTTCTTCCTCCTTTTCCTTAAGTAAATTTTCTGTTACTTTTAATATTTCTACAACTTCTTCAAAAGATTGGTAGCCTTCATCTGTAAGTGTTTCCCCATCTGTTTCACTAGGCATCTTTGGAAGAATGAACGTAGCTCCTGGAATATTTTGAATCTTCGGTCCTATGACCTTGGTTCCAAGTGATCCGACATCAAATTTAAGAAGCGCGACAAAAATACCGAATAGAATTAACAAGAGTACTCCAACTAAAATTAAGATACTGCCTATCTTTCCACCACTCTTTTTCTGTGATATCTCTTCTGCCATAACCTGCCTCCTAATTATGAATTCCTGTATTTATAACTTACGATTTCATCAAGCTGTTTTGCTTCATCAATTTTTTCTTGTTCAATATATGCCTCATAAGCTTTTTCTTTAAGGCTTTCAAAGATTTTTCTTTCTTGCAAGGCTTTTTTCAACACCTCTTTTGCTTGTTCTACTTTAGCCTCAAGACTTTGTATTTCTTTTTTTTGTTCATTGATTGATTCATGATAATATCGAATCCGCTCATGCGCACTTTTTATTTCAAGATGATGGACACGTCCACTGCCTATTTTTATCTTAAAGTCTTCATTTGCCTCATAAAGATGAACTTCCATCGATTCTAAGCGCAGACGTCCCTCATTTAATGCTTGCATAGCTTTACCAAGTTCTAATTGTTTTTGTTTTTCCAATTTCTTTTTCACTTGAAGTATTTTTTCCATCGAAAAATGAAATTTAGCCATGTATTTTCACCTATCATTCGCTTGTTCGATTCGAATAGATATTTTCCAATGCTTGTTTGACCTGGTCAATACTAAATTGCTCATCAACCTTTTGCTGTAAAAAATTATTAATCGCTTTTATGTTATTAATCGCTTCATCAATTTCCGGGTTACTTCCCTTTGAATAGGCTCCAATATTAATTAAATCTTCTGATTCTCGATATGTAGCTACTACTGAAGTTAAATAATTCGCATATTCTTTATGCTCCGGTGTTACAACTTCTGTCATTACCCTAGACACACTTTGTAATATATCAATAGCCGGATAATGATTTTTATTAGCTAGTCGCCGTGAAAGAACAATATGTCCATCAAGGATTCCACGTGCGGCGTCTGTTATGGGTTCATTCATGTCATCTCCATCAACTAGCACTGTATATAATGCTGTGATTGAGCCACAGTCAGAATTTCCGGTTCGTTCAAGCAACTTTGGCATCACACTAAAAACAGAAGGCGTATACCCCCGACTAACGGGTGGTTCTCCAACAGCCAAGCCGATTTCACGTTGTGCCATAGAAAAACGCGTCAATGAATCCATCATCAACAATACATTTTTGCCTTGATCTCGGAAAAATTCTGCTATCGCCGTCGCTGTCTTAGCCGCTTTTTGACGCTCCATTGCTGGTTTATCCGATGTTGCTACAACTAAGACAGAACGTTTTAATCCTTCTTCTCCTAAATCACGTTCAATAAACTCACGAACTTCACGCCCCCGTTCACCTATGAGCGCAATCACATTAATATCTGCTTTTGTATTTTTAGCTATCATCCCAAGCAAGGTGCTTTTTCCCACGCCACTTCCAGCAAAAATTCCTATTCTTTGTCCTTCACCGACAGTTAGCATGCCATCAATAGCTTTAACTCCCAGCGGTAAAATCTTTTTAATGCGATCACGTTTTAACGGATCTGGCGCTTCATTTTCTATTGTATATTGTTCTTCTGTATATAGCGGTCCTTTTTCATCAATCGGTTTTCCAAGACCATCTAATATACGTCCCAATAGTTGATTAGACACCGAGACTTTTAATGGATGTCCTATGGATTCAACATGACTTCCTGGACCTATACCTTCCATATCATCCAAGGGCATTAACAAAATTCGATTATCTTTGAACCCAACAACTTCAGCTAATACTTTTTTATGATTCTTCACCGAAGTAATCATGCACGCATCACCGACAGAAACCTGGGGCCCTAAAGATTCAATTGTCAATCCGACGATTTTTACGACACGTCCCATTTGCTTTACATAGGATTTTGTCATAAGCTTTTCATATTTATTGAAATCAATTTCCGGCATGTGTTCCATCACCTTCCAAACTGTCGCGGATTAACCGAAGTTCTTGTAAAAGCGACTCCATTTGCGTCCCTAATGAACAATCAATACTTCCCATATTGGTTTCAATAACACACTCATTTTTCTCTAACTGTTGGTCCAGAAGAATCTCCACGTCAATTTTTTCGCTTAACCCCTCTGTTAATTTTTCTTTGTGCTCAAGCACCTCATCAATATCTAATGCCGATACTTTGATAACTAAATCTCCATGCAAATCTAATTCATTCATTCCGCTACGAATCAAATATAGAATTGTTCCTTGACTTACACTTTGAATTCCAACAAGTTTTTGAACAAGACCATCAATAATGTTGAGCATCTTCGGTTCAAGGCGCTCGGTTCTTTCTGCCAGTTCTTTTTCCATCTGTTCCTGCAAATGTTCAGCTTCTTGATGCAAAACACTTCGCTCTTGTTCTAACTTATGCATACATTCATCTTGGCTTTGCTTTTTACCTTCAGCATAACCTAACGCATAGCCTTTTTCATAACCCTCGTCATAGCCTTCTTGCTGCCCTAATTCAAAGCCTTTTTCGTATGCTTCTTGTTTTACTTGATGTTTAATTTCTTCTAAGTTTTCCTGGTTGCCTTCAAGTATTTCTTCTGTTTCTCTATCGACAGCTTTCACTGAGCTTTGCAAAATTTTAGGGTCATTATTTAATATAACCTTTATCTCTTTTTTTTGTTCTGTAAAAGAAACAAAACTAGATTTAACGATTTTAGACAATGATCTCGTCACCTCCACCACGGCTAATGACTATCTCACCACTATCTTCAAGCTTACGAATAATATTCACAATTTTTTGCTGCGACTCTTCGACATCTTTTAATCGAACAGGCCCCATATATTCCATTTCTTCTCGAATCATTGTTCCTAAACGCTTCGACAAGTTATTAAAGATAACATTTTGAACTTCTTCTGCCGACCCTTTAAGGGCGATTCCCAAGTCATTATTGTCGACTTCCCTAAGAACACGTTGAATCGATCTATCATCAAGAGATAATATATCTTCAAATACAAACATTTTCTTGCGAATTTCTTCTGCTAAATCTGCATCTTCAATTTCAAGGGTTTCCATAATATGTTTTTCTGTACTTCGATCAACCGAGTTTAATATTTGAACAATTGCATCGACACCACCCACAATAGTGTAGTCTTGTGTTACGAGGGAAGAAAGTTTTCTCTCTAAAATGTCTTCAACATCTTTTATAACATCTGGTGACGTTCTGTCCATCGAGGCAATTCGTCGTGCAACATCTGCTTGTTTTTCCTGCGGCAATGCTGCAAGTATCATTGAAGCCTGCGCCGCACTCAAGTAGGACAAAATCAAGGCAATTGTTTGATTATGTTCATCTTGAATAAAGTTTAACAATTGACTTGGCTCTGTTTTACGGATAAATTCAAACGGCCGAACCTGTAATGATGATGTCAATCGTCCGATAACTTCCATTGCTTTATCCGAACCTAAAGCTTTTTCTAATAAGTCTTTGGCATAACCAATACCACCTTCTGCAATATATTGTTGAGCTATACAAATCTCATAAAACTCATTGATAATATTGTCCTTTACTTCTGGACTTACACTTCGTGTATTAGCAATCTCTAATGTCAACTGTTCAATCTCTTCTTCTTTTAAATGCTTAAAGATTTGCGAAGATTTTTCTGGACCTAAAGCAATTAATAAGATCGCCGCTTTCTGTATTCCTTTATACTCAGCCATTGCATCACTCCCAATCTTCATTTAACCAATTGCGTAATAACAAGGCTACCGCATCTGGATTATTGTCTACAAAATTCTCAATTTCAACTCTTGCCTCACTTTTTCCATCAAACTCAATCGCCTCTAAATCTGAAGTTTGACGTGTCGAAGCTAACATCTCTTCAACGGATAATTCTGGCTCTATTTCCTTAATTTCTACCGGCTCTGTTCCTTTATATACCGCATAACCAAGAAGTAAAATCATCAATACAATAATTCCAATTAATAAGTAATCACTCATATTGGATTCTTCTGCTTCACGATCAATAAACTTAGGAACCTCATATGCCAATACCATAACATTATCTACATTACTCGCCATACGAATCATTTCAATAATATCTTCGTCGACTTCTTCAATTTTAGTTCGTCCCTGTTGAGTAATGTCATATTTGAACTGTTCCCATGTTCTGCCTTGCAAAATACCATCCTCTTGATTTTCCAGCATTACTTGGTCGTATATACGATACTTTGTTAAAGAAACCGACACTGTTGAGTTATCATATTTCACTCCACCTATTGCTTTTACTGCCGTTGCCACTTCTGTGTCGTATGTATAGACAACGTTTCGCTCTTCAATGGTTACCGTTGATTCGTTACCATCAGCTATCATCGTGTCTGTTACACCGTTGGCATCCGTTCCTGGTGTTCCGCCAGTACTTGCATTAGTCGATTCTTCGGCATAAGTATTATCTTCAACTACAATTCCTGTATTACTACCATCTTGAGTACTATGACGCTCAGTCACTTGCTCAAGTTCATCAAAATCAATCACTAAGTCAACCGTTACCATCGCATCATCATATTCCCCAGCTGATAGCAAAATTGAACGGACATTACTTTTGACCATGAGTTCTTTTTGCATCTCATATTCTGTTCTTGATGAAATATTGCCGATACTGTCTGTCACCGTTTGTCCATCAAACAATAACCTACCTGTCGAATCAATGACTGTCACATTATCCAAAGAAAGATTATCAACACCTGTAGCAACAAGTTTTGCAATGCTCTCAACGCTCCCACTCGCCAGCTTTTCATTCGTTGTAATGAGTATGCTTGCTTTGGATTCTTTTGCATCATCCAAAATCGTTCGTTCCGATTCCGGCATAACAAGTTCGACTTCCGCTTGCTCCACCCCATCAATCAATTCAATGGTATTCGCCAAACTTGTTTTTAAAAATTCTTTTCGTTTAAGTGCACGCTCTGATTCCGTTGTCATAATTGAGCTTTCAAATAAATCATCATACGTCAGTTCATTACCTGATAAAATCCCAATTTCTGCCAACGCTAACGTTGCATCCCGTGTAGAACCTTGTTCAACATACACGCTTCTTGCATCTTCACCGACTTGATTGTTAATTCCAGATGCCGTTAATGTCTCGACAATAACATTCACCTGTGAAGGTTCCAAATCACCTTGCAACAATTCATATTTGGGTCGATTTAAAAACACAACAAGAACAACTAGCGCAATTATTCCAATTGCAATAGTTGTGGCCATCTGTATTTTTTGTTTCGTTGAATATTTATTCCAAAATTCTGTTAATTGATTTGATATCCGATTCAAAAACTCGGGCATTTCTTACACCTCATTGAATTTATTTATATTTGCATTCGCATGATTTCGTTATATGCTTCTAAGACTTTGTCCCTAATTTGAACCGTATATTGAAGAGCAACCGTCGCCTTATCATTGGCAATCATCACTTCATGAATATTATCACTATCTCCTATTGCAAAACTTAGAGCAGATTGTTCCGCTTGTTTTTGCAAGGTATTTGTTTCATTTACCATATTAATAGCCGAGTGATAAATATCCGAAAAAATTGTTGCATCCGCTTCTTTTTGTTGCAATCCCACTTTTGGAAGTCCACCTACCAAATTATTAAGACTTTGTATATTCATATTCTCACCTCAAATTATCTGCCGATTTCTAACGCTTTAGCTGCCATTGCCTTTGTTGCATTAAACGCTGTAATATTTGCTTCGTATGAGCGATTAGCAGATATCAGATTCGTCATTTCTTCAACCACATTAACATTTGGCATCTCCACGTATCCCTTTTCATTTGCATCTGGGTGTGAAGGATCATAAACTTGTGTTAATGGTGAATTATCTTCGATAATTTGTCGTACTTTTACTCCACCCGTATTTGTTTGACTTCCTCTTTGCATATATCGATTTAAATGCGAGCGAAAATTCTTCCCGTCATTTAATTCTTGAAACACAACTGTTTTTCTTCGATACGCTTCTCCATCACTTCCCTTTGTTGTATTAACATTGGCAATATTTTGTGAAATTGTATCCATTCGTAACCGTTGTGCTGTCATTCCTGTTGCACTTACATTCATAGAATCAAAAAAAGACATCCCCTTACTCCTTTCGCTTTAATCTATCATACATTGTATCAGTTTATTGTTAAGAACACAACCGCTTTTTTGTAAAAAGTAAATAAAATTTACTTTTTACAAAAAGAAGAAGAGATTATATATCTCTTCTTATATTTTTGCAATTTCATCTTTTAAAATACTATTTAAAATTTTAATATATGTACCTTTCATTCCCAAAGACCTCGACTCTATTACACCGGCACTTTCAAATTTTCGTAGGGCATTAACGATAACGCTTCGCGTAATCCCTACACGGTCTGCAACCTTAGATGCAACTAAGATACCTTCATTTCCATCTAGTTCCTCAAAAATATGCTTAATTGCCTCTTGCTCAGAAAAAGACAATGTTCCAACTGCTGATTTCACAATATTGCTCTTACGTATTTCTTCAGAGTTTTCTTCATTAATCGAACGCATAATTTCTAATCCGACTACCGTTGAACCATATTCCGCTAGAATAATATCTTCAATATCATAAAATGTATGTAAACGATACATCACCAGCGTCCCCAAACGTTCCCCCGCTATATCAATAGGAGCAACCATTCCAATATATCCTTGTTCTGTATATATTTTCTTTATTCCCAATGTTAGAAAATTAATATTTTCCTTTGTCGACAAAATATTTAATAGCCGCTCATTCAGCTGCAAATCAATTATTTCCTCATTCTCGGATATTTGCAACTCTTCAATAGGTTCAATCGTTTGCTTCGAATACTGTGCTAATAACTTCCCCTTTTTACTAAGTACCAATACAGTTGAATCTAAAATGTCACTCATCACTTCACAAATATCTTGAAAAACCACTCGCTCCGTTCCAGTTTTTTGTAATAGCTTGTTGATTTTTCGGGTGCGGTCTAATAGTTCAACACTCACTACTTTTTCCTCCTACTTAGAATTTCGCTACACGCTTACACATTATTATATCTTAATCCATAATAGAAGACAAGGAAATTGTAGACAAATTTCACACATCTTCCGGGTCTTCTTCCTTTTTTTCTTGAATGTTCTTACAAGTTTCATTAATGCATAATAATTTCTTGCCTTTTTCAACCATCATGCTCCCACATAACTCACATTTCTCAGTGGAAGGTTTATTCCATGACATAAACTCACATTCAGGATTGTTTTCACAGCCATAATATCTACGTCCTTTTTTTGTCTTTTTAATTAAGACATCCCCTTCACATCGAGGGCATTGGACATCATCAACTTTTTCCAACAAAGGCTTCGTATTACGACATTCCGGGAAACCAGGACATGCTAAGAATTTACCGTATCTTCCCATTTTGATAACCAAATTACGTCCACAAAGTTCACATGGGATATCTGTTTCTTCATCTCGAATCTCTATTTTACTAACTTCCTCTTCTGCTGTTTCGACTAATTTTTCAAAGCCCGGATAAAATTCTCTTAAAACATGCTTCCACGGAATATCCCCGTCTTCAACCTGATCAAGCTCTTTTTCTAGGTTAGCAGTAAAATCAACATTAATGACATCATTAAAATATCCTTTTAATATTTCATAGACTATCTCACCTAATTCTGTCGGGAACAATTTCTTCTGTTCTTTCCCTACATATCCACGGGCCAGAATCGTAGAAATCGTTGGTGCATATGTACTCGGTCTTCCCACACCGTTTTCTTCCAGTGTTTTAACCAACGCCGCTTCTGTATATCTTGCAGGTGGTTGCGTGAAATGTTGAATTCCTTCAACAGATTCCATATTTAGCTTTGTATCTGTATTAATCTCTAATTGCTTTTTAGCCACAACATCTTGGTCATCATCATCATGTTTATAGACTTTTAAAAATCCATCAAATTTTATGGTTTGCACATTTGTTCTAAACTGATAATCTTGTATATACATTGTAATACGTTGACGATTATAGATTGCAGGTTTCATTCTTGAAGCTACAAATCGCGTCCAAATCAGCTGATACAAACGATATTGGTCTCTAGACAAAGATGCCTTAATGGACAAGGGCTCAAGTTCTGTATATGTTGGACGTATAGCTTCATGCGCATCTTGTGCCGATTCATTTTTTTTCACAGCAATCGGCTTGCTATTGACATATTCTTCCCCATAATTTTGTTGAATAAAATCAACGGCTTCATTATGCGCCTGCGTTGCAATACGTGTAGAGTCTGTACGTAAATATGTAATAAGACCTGTTGTCCCACGTCCCGGAATATCAACCCCTTCATACAGCTGTTGTGCAATACGCATTGTTTTTGATGTTGTAAAGTTCAATTTTTTTGATGCTTCTTGCTGTAAGGTACTTGTTGTAAAGGGTAAGTTAGGCTTACGTATCCGATCTGAATTCTTAATATCTTCAATAGATACTGGTTGATTATTAATATTCTCTAGAATCTTATCGACTTGCTCTTTATTTGAAAGTGCTATCTTACCTTCCTTGTTTCCATAGAAAGCAGCAACAAAAGATTCTTTGACACCTTTTGCTTTGATCGTTGCATCAATCGTCCAATATTCTTCCGGAATAAACTGCTCAATCATTTTTTCCCGCTGACATATCAACTTAAGCGCAACCGATTGTACTCGTCCTGCACTTAAACCTTTTTTGACTTTCTTCCATAATAAAGGGCTAATCTTATATCCAACAATTCTATCTAATATTCGACGGGCTTGCTGTGCATCAACAAGATCCATATCAATTGTTCTGGCTGCTTTAATTGAGCCTTTTACTGCCTCTTTTGTAATTTCATTAAATGTAATCCGATATATCTTTTCATTTAGCGGAGATAAAACATTATATAAATGCCAAGAGATTGCTTCACCCTCTCGGTCAGGGTCAGTTGCCAAATATACTTTTGTTGATTTCTTGGCTTCTTTTTTTAATTTTGCCAAGAGTTCACCTTTTCCACGAATTGTTATATATTTTGGTTCAAAATCATTTTCAGGATCTACCCCTAGCTGACTTTTTGGCAGATCACGTACATGCCCCATCGATGCTTCAATTTTATAATTTGAACCCAAAAACTTTTTAATCGTTTTTGCTTTTGCAGGGGACTCAACAATAACTAAGTTCTTTGCCATTCTAAACCTCCAAACGTGTATAATAACACCCTGATTTTTTTTCAATAAATCCTTTCAGCTCGAGCTTCAAAAGAATCATCATTATTTCGTCCTGTCTTAACATGCACTCGTTGCTTTTTTGTCCATGTAGTTGCTGAAGGATTTGTTCCATATGAACAGGGTCGTAACTTATACAAGAATATACTATTTTCTCTATTTCTTCAAGTTTTTTTTCCGAATCCTCTTTTTGTCCTACTTGTTTTTGCACATATCCACTCAATTCATTAAGTACATCATCGACATCAAAGACCGCCTTCGCTCCTTGTTTGATTAATGCATTTGACCCTTCACTTAATGTATCAAACAATCGTCCCGGAACAGCGAACACTTCTCTTCCTTGTTCTAATGCAAAATCTGACGTAATTAAAGATCCGCTTTTTTTAGCTGCCTCAATAACGATGACACCTTCGCTTATTCCACTAATAATTCGATTGCGCTTTGGAAACATATATGGCTCTACTTTTCTTCCATAGGGTTCTTCAGATAAAACACTACCCATCTGTTGAATCTCGTTAAAATATTTTTCATGACGTTTTGGATAGCACGCATGTAATCCTCCCCCTAAAACCGCTGTCGTATTATAGCCTTCTTCTATACATCCAATATGTGCATTGACATCAATTCCGTATGCTAAACCACTGACAATATTTATTCCAAAACTTGCCAATTCTTTTGCAAAGTATCTAGCCATCGCCTTTCCGTAGTCACTTGCTCTTCGCGATCCTACAATACCAATCGCCGGTTTAGAAAAATCCACTTTTCCTTTTGCATAAAGCACAATTGGACAATCATCTATTTCACGTAAGCGTTTGGGAAATAGCTCTTGATCCGGTGTCAAAACCTGCACATTTTTTTTAGAGATTTTTTCATAATACTTTTCAACCTCTGTAATTTTATCTTTGTAGCGCTCCCATTCCTGCGCGTCATGATTTCGGATAAATCCAGATCCTAATGTCCCTTCAATCGACTGAAAAAAACCAACAATTTCAGCTCTCGGCATCTGGTAAATTTTCTCAATCGACGCATATTTTTTGTACAAATACCAAGCACCTCTAGGTGTAATCCCGGGTGCTTGACTTAACCAAATGTTATATATTTTCTTATTCATACCTCTCCCTCACGAACGACGAACCCGATTATTTTTTTAGTTTACGAATAATTTTTTTAGCCAATGGTAGCCCATGTTCAAATAGCTTATATCGTATTGGACGTAGAATCAAATCAAACTCTCCAATATATTCCACAAATTCACCCGTAAATCCCTTTTTAAAGCGATAAAGTCCATGTAGTGGATTTTCCGGGCTCAGATCACCTGATATTCCACGGAAATCATACATATTACATCCTATTTTATAAGCATCTTGTATCATTTTCCATTGAATTAAATAGTTGGGCATGATATTTCGATAAGCATTATCACTGGCTCCATATAAATACCATGCTGTTTTGCCATTAATGATCATAATTGTTCCTGAAACAATAATTCCCGTTGGATGCTCCTTAGATAATTCCATCAATTCTTTTTCTTCTCTTAGGAGCTTTTCTACGCGTTTTTCATCATATTTTTCTTTTGCTTGTTCTTTTTGAAGTTGCTGCGATACGGTTTTTAAGGCTTTTTCTACATTATATCTTGCCATATAAAATTTTAGTTTTCCGGCTGGATAGAGCACATCATACATACTTTGAAAATATTCAAGAGGTCTTGGAATAAATCCATCCCGTTCTCCAGTAACGCGCATAATCTTTTCAAAAATTTCAAGTTCTTCGCGAGAACCCTCATAGATTTCGACACCCTTTTTTTCTGCAAGACGTATGTTATAACGAGTCTTATGGTGAAATTTTTTCATCAACTCATCTAAGTCTCTATCCAATGGGAGTCTATAAACAAACCTTGGCTGTATCCCATCAAAATCAAGAGTAATCCCTTTGTGGTGATACCCTAAATTACAGAGGCTTTTTATGATATTCTCATGATTAAACCCGTCCTCAACAAGGTGCCCCTCAGCGTCATGTTCTCTATACATAACACAAGGGTCAATCTTAACCATAATCCCTTTATTCGCCTTCGCATAGGCAGCAATTTTTTGTGTGAATTCTCGAATCACCGCTTCATTTGAATAATCCAGCACAAATCCTCGAGGCGCATAATACATGTAACCATTCATCAAAGGGAGCTTACGTTTTAGCAGCATACAAGCTGCAACAAGTTCTCCTTGGTCTTTTAGACCTATAAGCTCATATGACCATGCACCTTTACTTTTAAACTGTCCCCATTCTTCAGACTGTAAAAATTGTCCATACTGATGTGCTTCATTCCAACGTTTATAGCTTTGACGATCAAGATTTGTTACTAATTCCATTGTCTTCCTCCAATATATGTCGACGTTCAATATTCTCTTTAAAATATAGTGGTGATTTTTTATATTCTACAAAGTCCCCTATCTTGACATCTATTCCTGTAATATCAATCATTGTATACTGCATATTAACCATACCAATAATTGGGAGCTTTTTTCCTTGATAAAGCATATACTCTTTTCGCAAAAATGCTTTAATGGCACGCCGTGCAAAAAAACGTAGCTGATGTATTCTTGATTGTCCAATCGGACTTTTTTCAATGCCAATTCCTTCGTAAAATCCCGCTTCAACCACGCCGATTTTACCATCCTTGTTCAAGCGATATCGTCGCCCATATCCAATACATTGTCCCTTGCCTCTTTCATGGGCACTTACCACTGGAAGTTTTATTGACGCAATAGACTTTAATTCAATATGACTTTCACTTCCCACTGGCCCAAACAGCGCATTGCCAATTCGAATCATATCATATTGTAACTGTGCATAATCAATGGCGATTTCTGAATTCGCTAAATGAAAAAGTATATTTTTCGTGTCTATTTGCGCTTGAATTTGTTCTTTAAACGCTAAAAAACATTTGTTCTGCTGCTCTACCCACGTTGCATCTGTTTTCTTTGTCATGGATATATGCGAATATACACCTCGAATCGCAATATAATTACTATACATCATGTAGTGCTTTAAAAAGGAGGCAACCCCTTCTTTATCAAGCCCAAAGCGTCCAAACCCTGTATCCACTTTTAGATGTATCTGAATCTTTTTTTTCGTCCCTTTTACTTGGTCCTCTATGTATTGAAACAAACACATCGCCTGTTCAGTGCTTTCTATGGTTATGGTTACTTTATTTTCAATGGCCAAGTCAAAATCATAAGAAGGTCCTAGCACAAGAATTTCCTGTATAATCCCGTGTTGTCTGAGTAACAAAGCCTCTTGAAAAAATCCTACCCCAAAAGAATCCACTTGAAAGGATAGGGCCTTTGCAATTTCCAACATCCCATGACCATAGGCATTACTTTTGATAATCGCCATAATTTTTACATTTTCTTGAATAACGCGTTGAATCGCCGCAAGATTCTCAATGAGTTTTTTCTGATCCACCTCTATAATCGGATGCATTTGTCTCCTCCATTCATCTATAGCTTAACTATGTCATTATAACGATAATCCTTAGATTTATCAAGCATCTTGCTTAAACAAAATGGCTTCGGCAATATGCTGCTCATGTATATATTCACTGTTGTCCATATCTGCAATCGTTCTTGCAACTTTCAATAGACGATGATATGAGCGGGAACTTAGATTTAAAGTCCTATAGACTTCTCTTAATAGTTCATCGGCCACAGAGGATAATTGACAATATACCGGAATCTTGTCTACAGGAATATTGGCATTGAAAATAAACTCTTCATTTTTATAGCGTTTGGATTGAATCGAATGGACTTGTTTGACGCGCTCCAAAATCTTCTTTGAACATTCACCACTTTGATGTTCTTTTAGTTGCTGATATTTCATAGGCATCATCTCAATATGTAAATCAATTCGGTCTATAATGGCTCCACTAATTTTTGTATGATATTTTTCAATCTGCGAAGGTAGGCATTGACACTTGTCTGTATGTGGATAATATCCGCAAGGACATGGGTTCATAGCCGCTATAAGTATAAAATCTGCCGGAAAAGAAAAAACATGGTGATTTCTTGACAGCAAAATATAGCCTTGTTCCAAAGGCTCCCTCAAGGACTCAATGACATCTTTACGAAATTCAGGAAATTCATCCAACATGAGCACCCCTTTATGTGCAAGGCTAATTTCTCCCGGTTTTGCCAATGAACCTCCACCAATAAAACTTGCTCGCGTAATTGAATGATGGGGATCTCTAAATGGGCGTCCACAAATAATCTGTTTATTGTTTAATAATTTTTCTGCAGCTGAATATATTTTGGTTAAATCTATGATCTCTTTATCTGACAAAGGAGGTAAAATAGTTTTAACCCGTTTTGCCAGCATAGTCTTACCGATACCCGGCGGACCTTTTAGCATTGCATGATGCATCCCACTCACAGCTATCTCTAACCCTCTTTTTGCATGCTCTTGGCCAATAACTTGAGAAAAGTCTTCTAATGGCTGTGCACCCCCATCTAAGCTCTCTAATAAGCTACTATGGGTTACTTGTTGATGCCCTAGATAATTCGATCTAATGCAAGCCACCACTTCTTGCAAATTATCGACGCCTATAATCTCTAAATCTTTAATCAGCATCGCTTCATGTATATTTTCTTTTGGAATAATACAACGTTTTATTCCTTCATTCTTTGCTTCATCAAGTAAAGAGACAATTCCTTTTATAGGTCGAATCTCTCCATTAAGGGCTAATTCTCCCAATACAATCGTTTGATTAAGATGTGCAACAGGAATAATACGCTCACAGCATAAAATGCCTACAGCAATGGCCAAATCAAATCCCACACCCTCTTTACGAATATGCGCCGGAGCTAGATTAATCGTTATGCGTTTATACGGAAATGTATATCCCGAGTTTTTTATTCCTGTTCTTACTCGCTCTTTTGCCTCTTTGATAACACTGCCCGGCATTCCGACGATATCTAATTTGGGAAAACCTTCTGAAATATCAACTTCAACATCAATAAGCATCCCTTTAATTCCTAATAGTGTTCCACAAAAAATTTTACAATACATAGCCATCCTCCTAAGCTGATTATACCCACACTTTTTTTTATGTACAATCACACTTTTTGGCTATTTCAGCACGAAAAAAAGGTGCATCGTCTTTTGATACACCTTTTTACATACTATGAAAAGTCTCTATGTCCCAATGGATTAATCAAATAAGCCTGTAGAAAGATAACGCTCTCCGGTATCACAAATAATGGTCACAATATTTTTATCTCTAAACGTTTCACGCTTTGCAAGTTCTATGGCTGCATACACATTTGCTCCTGCAGATATACCCACCAAAATACCTTCAGTACGGGCAATTTCTCTAGCCATTGCAATGGCATCTTCATTGCTCACTTGTATAATTTCATCTAGCAGATGAACATCCATTACGTTTGGAATAAATCCAGCGCCTATCCCTTGAATTTTATGAGGACCTGGCGCTTTTCCCGAAAGAACAGCCGAATCCTTAGGCTCAACTGCGACGACATATACATCTGACAGTTGTTCTTTGAGCACTTTTCCAACACCGGTAATCGTTCCTCCCGTTCCAACGCCTGCTACAAAAGCTGCTACATGCTTGTCCGTGTCTTTTAGAATTTCAACCGCCGTTGTTTTTTGATGAATTTCCGGATTCGCCGGATTATCAAACTGACTAGGAATGAATACTTTCGCATAACTTTCAGCTAACGCATTTGCTTTATCAATTGCACCTCGCATTCCTTTGGTGCTATCGGTTAATACAATCTTTGCTCCAAAGCTTCCTAGCAAGCGTCGGCGTTCAATACTCATAGATTCAGGCATTGTAAGAATGATTTTATATCCTCGTGCTGCCGCAATGGATGCTAAGCCTATTCCCGTATTCCCACTTGTCGGTTCAATAATTATTGTATCCTTGTCTAGCTTTCCTTCTTGTTCTGCCTTAAGAATCATATTTAATGCAATACGATCTTTTACGCTGGCCCCCGGATTAAAAAATTCCAACTTCCCTACAATTCTTCCTAGCGTTCCATGAGCCTTTGCAATACGATCCATGTATAGTAACGGTGTCTTTCCAATTAATTCCATCATATTATTATGAATAGTCATCATATTCCTCAACTTTCCAATGCTTGTTTTAGGTCATCGATTAAATCCTCGACATCTTCTATTCCGATGGATAATCGAATCATCTCTTGAGTAACACCTGCTTCTTTTTTCGCCTCATCCGAAAGCTGCTGATGTGTTGTTGATGCCGGATGAATTACCAATGATTTTGCATCAGCTACATTGGCTAAAAGGCTAAAAAGTTCCAATTTGTTGATAAAGGTTTTTGCAGCTTCATAGCCTCCCTCTAAACCAAAAGTAAAAATAGCTCCTGCACCTTTTGGCAAATACTTTTTCTTTAGTTCGTAATCCGGGCTAGAAGTTAACCCTGGATAATTGACCCACTTGACTTTAGGATGCTTTTCTAAATACTCGGCAATCTTTTGTGCATTATCAACATGCCTTTGTACACGTAATGACAATGTTTCTAATCCCTGCAAAAACAAAAAGGCGTTAAATGGACTTAGCGCTGCTCCCGTATCTCGAAGAAGCGTTACCCGCATTTTTGTAATATAGGCCGCCGCACCAACGTCTTTTGCATATACGATACCATGATAGCTGGAGTCCGGTTCTGTAAACCGAGGAAACTTATTGGCTTTTGTCCAATCAAACTTTCCCGAATCAATAACAACCCCTCCAATAGAAGTTCCGTGTCCTCCAATATATTTCGTAGCTGAATGCACAACAATATCTGCACCAAACTCAATTGGTCGAATAAGATAAGGTGTACCAAATGTATTATCCACAATAAGAGGAATATAATGTTCATGAGCTATCTGTGCAACCTTTTCAATATCAATAAGGTTCACTCGGGGATTTCCAATCGATTCAATAAAAATTGCCTTTGTTTTATCTGTTATGGCTTTTGCAAAATTATGTGTATCGCTAGGATCTACAAATACTGTCTGAATTCCATATTGTGGCAAAGTATTGGCAAACAAATTAAAGGTTCCACCATAAAGTGTATTTGCAGCAACAATTTCATCTCCAGCACCTGCAATGTTCATAACAGAATACGTAATCGCGGCCGAACCTGATGCAACAGCTAATGCGCCTACTCCGCCTTCGAGCAACGCCATACGTTCTTCAAATACCGCTGTTGTCGGATTCATTATACGTGTATATATGTTCCCGGCTTCTTTTAGAGCAAAAAGATTTTCTCCGTGTTCAAAATCTTTAAAATTATACGATGTCGTTTGATAGATTGGAACAGCGCGTGAACCTGTTGTTGGGTCAGGTTCCTGTCCCCCATGTAGTTGCAATGTGTCAAACTTGTAATTTTTATTCATTCTGTTACCTCCTATACACTTTATCTATACGTCAACGGGTTCAATTAACACTCCAGTTATTATCGATAGAATGTTAAAAAGATTTTACTTATAGTATCAAGTAATAGATTCTTTGTCAACACTTTTCTCATACTAAACATATAAGTTATATATCCAATGACTTCTGTGTATAATAAAAAGATATATATGGGCACATCACAACATCAGGGCGCATACATATCTTTTTTTGTAAACATTATTCTTCTGTAATCATTTTATTGATTTCATTGACAAAAGTATTGATATCTTGAAACTCACGATAAATAGACGCAAATCGTACATAGGCTACTTGATCAAGCTTTCGCAATTGTTCCATTACAAGCTCGCCGATATACGCACTGTCGACTTCTTTTTTCATCGTATTATATAAGTTGTTTTCTATCGCATCGATAACTGCGTCAATTTGTGACATCGAAATAGGACGTTTGTGGCATGAACGAATCAGTCCAGACAATATCTTATCTCTAGAATATGGTTCCCGTGAACGGTCTTTTTTGATAACAATTAGCGGAGCGCTTTCAATGGTTTCATATGTTGTGAACCTTCGATCACATTCTTCACAATGTCGACGCCTGCGTATCGCATTTTGTTCTTCAGAAGGCCTTGAATCAATCACCCTTATCGCATCACTGTTACAATATGGACATCTCATACATACCTCCTAGAACTTTTTGCGTTTTTGCAAGAATTCAGGTATCTCTATTCGATCATAAGTATTGCTTACTGTAGGCTTTGATGGCTTTGGCGCCTCTTGTTCGTTAGTGTTTTCTACCGTTGTTTGATCTGCTTGCTCTGCATGTTCTGGCTCTGTTGCCACTTCTTTTTCTTCAACTTGTGTTGTATTTTGACTTGGTTGGACTGCCACTGGCGTCTCCTCATCTGTCTCTTCAAATCCAGTCGCAATAACAGTAACAATGATTTGATCTTCTAACGAATCATCAATACTTTGTCCATAAATAACGTTAGCATTGTTGCCTGCGGCCTCTTGGATAAGTTGTATCGCATCATTAGCATCAAACATAGACATGTTTGTGTCTCCACTAATATTAATAAGCATATGTCGTGCACCATCAATGGTTGTCTCAAGAAGTGGACTTGAAATCGCCAGTTTCGCTGCATCTTCTGCTTTATTATCTCCATGGGCATGACCTACACCAATATGTGCGACGCCTTTATTGCTCATAACCGTTGCAACGTCTGCAAAGTCAAGGTTAATAATACCCGGAGTATATATAAGGTCAGAAATCCCTTGGACACCTTGTTGTAAAACTTCATCTGCCTTCTTAAATGCATCACGCATAGTGGTTCGTCGATCAATGACGCTTAACAGCTTTTGATTTGGAATGACAATAAGAGTATCCACGAATCGCTTTAATTCCTCGATACCCATTGTTGCATTGGTCATGCGCGCCTTACCTTCAAATACAAAAGGCTTTGTAACAACACCGACAGTTAATATATCCATCTCTCTAGCAATTGACGCAACAACCGGAGCCGCTCCTGTACCTGTTCCGCCACCCATTCCTGCTGTAATAAAAACCATATCTGCATCTTTTATCATATCCGCTAATTCATCACGGCTTTCTTCTGCTGCCTTTAAACCAATTTCAGGTTTTGCTCCCGCACCCAATCCGCGGGTTAATTTTTCTCCAATTTGAATTTTTACAGGTGCTTTTGAAGCCTGCAACGCTTGGGCATCTGTATTAATCGCAACAAAGTCCACACCTTCCAAACTTCCTTCAATCATTCGATTAACTGCATTGTTTCCGCCGCCACCTATACCTACGACTATAATCTTTGCTGCTGTATTTGTTTCATTTGCTTTAATTTCCAACAACTTATATCCTCCTCACGTTCTAATATACGTGTTTTCTATTCAGCTATTCTATTCTACCTTTGTATCTAGTATAAGTATTTTATGCAATTTTTGCAAGCAATAAATATACAATATATGCTATAAGTCTAATTTTTTTTCAAGATGTAGTACGATCACTTTTAAATATGATATTTTGATCAACATTTTCAATGGATAAAAATCCACTTTCACCTTCTGGTAAAGTATGTATTATTTCTCGCATTAATTGGAATTTTTCTTCAATTCTTGCAATGTCTCCTATGAAAACCTCCAAACTTCCACATTCAAGGGATATCTGTGTATCTTTTCCATAGGAAAAGTCAATGCTTTGGACAGGTATGTCAAATGCCTCCATGTTTCTATAAATAGTATATACTGCATCAACAATTGCTTTATCTACTTCTAAAGGTTCATATATTGTAAACTCTGATATATCGATCCCTTTAACAATTGGTTTTTCACTAGGTTTATCTGTATAATCAACAATATAACCATTATTATCAATACACAAATATTTTCCTAGATATTCAACATATCCAATAATTTCTTTTTCATAAATTTGAATCTTTATGTTTTTCAAATCTGGATATGAAATTTCCATTCTAGAAATGTACCCTTTATCTGTAATGCGATCGACACGATTAAGCATGACGTCAAAAACAGAAGCTTGTTCATTATAGGGCAACAAAGCAATAATTTCTTCTCGTGTATAATACGTACTTCCCTGAATGGTAATTGTATCAATGGGTGTTTTTATGGCAACAACTACCAAAATCCCAATAAGAATAACTGATATGACAATTATTCGTCGCATTATTTTTCGCTTTAAGCGCATAGCATCACTCTCCAATCATTGCTTCGATATAATTATGTCGCGCTATATTAAGAACTAGCCCTATTTCAGCGAGTAGCATAATTATTGAAGCCCCACCATAACTAATAAATGGTAAAGGCATTCCCGTTGTTGGAATCAAGTTAATCGCAACCCCGATATTAATAAACGCCTGTATCCCTATATGTGTCATGACTCCAACCCCAATCAAATAATGTTCCATTGATTTGGCTGTAATCGATATCTGGGCAATGCGATAAATAAGAACCATATACAGACCAATGATTGCCACGCCTCCTAAAAGACCTAATTCTTCGCAAATGACTGCAAAGATAATATCGTTGTGCGCTTCAGATATATAGCCCATCTTTTGCATACTTTGTCCTAAGCCAATTCCGGTTAATCCTCCAGAGCCAATCGCATATAGCGACTGAATGATTTGGCGTCCTACACCTTCCGGATCTGACCACGGGCCTTCTAAGTATGTTTTAATCCGTCCCATACGATAAGACGACAAAAGTACAAAACCACTACTCATTACAAGTAACATAATCGCAAATACAAACAACTTAATGATATGCCTATATGCGACAAAAAGCATCGCACCACATATAGCCAAAAAAACAACTGCTGTACTTAGGTCTTCCTTTGCAATTAAGGCTAAAGGAATTAATACAATTACTCCAAGCAATCCTAAAACTTTAGGCTCACTTAAATGTTTTTTAAACATTGTTAAGAACAGTGCCAATGTAACAATTATTGTAAACTTAGCTAGTTCTGATGGCTGAAGATTAAAATTACCAATCTCTATCCATCGCTTTGCCCCTTTGACATTGTCCGCTACAAAAAGTACTGCCACAAGTAAAAAGACTGTCGTTAAATATCCTAAGACAACAAACTTATTCATAAAAGTAATTTGAACCCTTGATATAATCATCATAATGATTAATCCAACTACGGCATAAATCGTTTGTTTCATGTAAGGTTCTAGTGCATCATCGGATACAGAGGAATAAAAACTCGATGAATAAACCATAATAATTCCAAAGACTACCAAGAACAATACGACAAAAATAACACTATATTCTGTTGGTGTACTCATAAATACACGATTGTATTTTTTATGGTTCTTTTTATTTCTTTTCATCGAATATCCTCATCGTTCATGCAAAACACTATATTGCCAATAGTGCGACCAATGACATGATCACCGTGATAATGGTAAAATATGTTACAACTTGTGTCTCTGCCATACCACTTAATTCAAAGTGATGATGGATCGGCGCCATTTTAAAAATACGCTTTTTATGTTTTTTATAATATCCCACCTGAATAATTACAGATAGTGATTCGATTAGATAGATAACTCCAAAGAGTAAAATAAATAGCGGTATTCTCAAGCTAATTGCCATTGCTGCTACAAACCCTCCTAAAGCAAGAGAACCTGTGTCCCCCATAAACACTTTTGCAGGATATGTATTATAAAGCAAAAAGGCAATTAAAGCTCCTGTAACAATAGCCGGCATAAGCTCTTGGTTGGTTTCTAAAATAATAGCTGCCAACACAAAGAAGAAACTAATGACACTTGTCACCGAAGTCGCCAATCCATCTAATCCATCGGTTAAATTAACTCCATTAACTGTCCCTAAAATTACAACAAGCATGATAGGCATAAAAAACAGCCCTAGGTTAAGTTCATAACCATATACAAAAGGTATAATAATTACCGTTGTCAACAACTTGGTTTTTAGTCCAATAAATAAATAAGCAAGTGCTACAATAACTTGTAAACCAAATTTTTGTCTTGCTGACAAACCTTCGGATTGTCGTTTTTTTATTTTTAACCAATCATCAAGAAAACCTATAATGCCAAAGGAAAGCATCGTTAATAGTACAATAAGCATTTCCCCGTTCTGTCTACCCCATATAAAAGCAGCAATCACGATACCGATAATGAAAATAACGCCTCCCATCGTTGGCGTCCCTTGCTTTCTCAGATGTGTTTGTGGACCATCATCTCGAACATGTTGTCCAAATTTTAAGCGTTTTAAAATCGGGAGCAACCTTGGGGCAATGATTGCTGTAATGACAAAGGTTAACATAAGGGGAATTATCCAATTAGTTGACATCTTCATTCTCCTTGATATATTTTTTTATTTCTTCTGCATCGTCAAAATGAATTTTTTCTTTGCCAATGATTTGATAATCTTCATGACCTTTTCCTGCAACCAATATCAAATCCTTGGGCTCTGCAATAGAAAGCGCCTTCTGGATAGCTGCTCTTCGGTCAACAATTCTTAGATACGGACACGTTGTCTTTGATATGCCCTCCTCAACTTCGTCAAGAATACGTTCTGGATCTTCTGTTCTTGGATTATCCGATGTTATAATACAATAATCCGAATATCGTCCTCCAATTTTTCCCATAATCGGACGCTTTGACCTGTCTCTATCGCCTCCACACCCAAACACTGTAATAACCCGCTTAGGAGCAAATCCTTTCATGGATTTTAGTACATTCTCAAGACCATCCGGTGCATGTGCATAATCTACAATAGCATTATAGCCCTTTGGAGATTCAATGGTTTCAAACCGACCTTTTATGCGACTATTTTGCGCCAACGCATTAAGAATCTCTTCTATTTGGACACCCAAGCTCAAGGCAGCACCAATGGCAGCCAATCCATTATAGACACTAAAGTCTCCAGGTGTCTGCAAGTTCACCGGATATATTTTTTGATTATAGTTTAATATGAATTCTACTCCAGATAGATGATTCTTGATATTGGAAGCATATAAGACAGCACTAGAATCTAGTATACTATATGTGATATGCTGCGAACATGTTGAATGCTTCAAAATATAGCGTCCTGCCTCATCATCAATATTGATGACACCGGTTTTAGCCATAGTAAAAAGCTTCATTTTTGCATCGCGATAATTTTCCATTGTCTTATGATAGTCCAAGTGGTCTAATGTCAAATTCGTAAAAACCGCCACATCAAACTGTGTATACGCCACACGATATAAGTCAAGCGCGTGGGAGGACACTTCCATAATTACATCTTGAACATTTGCATCCGCCATCTGCTTAAATAACCGTTTTACTTCTATGGATTCCGGCGTCGTACGTTCCGTTTCAAAACTTTCATTACCTATTTTGTTCAATATCGTACCAATCAACCCTGTTTTTCTTCCAATATATTCCAATATATTATTAATCAAAAATACGGTTGACGTCTTGCCGTTTGTTCCTGTAACACCACATAGCTTGAATTGTGATGAGGGATGATTAAAAAAATGCGTTGCCATTGATGATAGTACTTTTCGTGCATTATCAACTTGCACCACTGTCACTTCCTGGGCAATCTCTCCATCATAGAGCGATACATCTTCTAATACAATTGCACTCGCACCATTTATAATGCTTTGACCAATATAGACATGTCCATCTTGCTCAAATCCTTTTATAGCAACAAAGACAAATCCCTTTTCAATTTTTCTTGAATCATTTTGTATTCCTTTGACATTGCAATTAATATCGCCTTGTATAACTCTATATTTTTGTCCTTCTAGCAATCCTTTTAGTTTCATAGTTCCTCCTATTCTGATGTAATTGAAGTATCTACCTCATCTGTTATATTTGTCTCCTCTTCTACAGGTTGTTCAACCTCTTTAAAAATATGTAAGTAAGGCATGACATCTTCCATGACGTCAACAAAAATACTCGCAGAAAATCGTGAATTAATAACACTCGATTTGGGTTCATCCACAACAACAAGTGTAATAACCTCTGGATTTTCTATTGGTGCAAATCCAATAAAAGAAACTATATAATGTTGATCATCGCGTCCTAATGTCTCCGCTGTTCCTGTCTTTCCTCCAATTTCATAGCCTGCGATGGATGCCTTACGACCAGTACCTTCATTAACAACGCCTGCCAACGCATACTTTGTAATCTCCGCCACTTCTTCACTGATAACTTGACGAACAAGTTTTGGCTGGTGGGTCTCAACAATCTGCTGTTCATTTTGAATATTCTTAACTAAATGCGGTTCATACAATTTCCCACCATTAATCAACGATGAAAATCCTGTAATCAATTGTAACGGCGTGATTCCAAAAGTCTGACCAAAGGCACTGGTTGCCAATTCAACTTGATTTAGGTTCTCAACTTTATGAATCAGATTTCTAGCAGATGTTTCTCCATTAAGATCAATATTGGTCACCGCTCCAAATCCAAACATATGCTGATACTTATAAAAAAGATCACGTCCCAATTGCTCACCCAAATGCATAAACACAACGTTACAAGAATTTTCGAGACCTTGAGCAATGGTTTGTGTTCCGTGTCCTCCTGTTTTCCAACACTTTATTCTACGGTCTGCCACCTGTAAATAACCATTACATTCATACGTCTGATCTAAGGTTGTTTTTTGTTCCTCAAGCGCCGCAGCAAAAACAAATGGTTTGAAAGTACTTCCAGGTTCATATGCATTGGTAATGGATTCATTTTTCCATAAGTTGTTTAACGCTGCTGACTTTTCTTCTTGGGTCATCACTTCTAAAATATCCGGTTCATAATATGCTGTCAAATCATATGGATTTTCCAAACTAAAATCCGGATCATTGACCATCCCATAAATCTCTCCGGTATTTGGATTCATGACAATAACTTGGACAAACGTTGCATCCATATCTTCCCTAAAGGTATTAATAGCATCTTTAATATGCTTTTGAATCGTATAATCAATCGTTAGCGTAACATCATCCCCATTAACTGCCGGAACCTCATTCACTTCAACCATGTTGTCATCTCCCACAGAGCCATACATTCGACCTGGGTCACCTTTTAAAAACTTGTCATACTCAAGTTCAATCCCATATGCTCCTGAAAAATCATTGTTCACAAAACCAATAATATCTGATGCAATTGTTGGATAGGGATAATTACGCTCATAATGTTCTCGATAAAAAATACCGATCACCTTATACGTATCTATATCTTCCTTGATCTGTTTAAATTGATTATAACTATAACCTTTTCCTATAATATCATAGCTATTATGGCTATTATCTATTAATTTTTGCCTTAACTCTGCTTTTGAAAATCCAAGATGATCATTAAGATATTGAATCGTTTTTTCAACTGTCTCTTCCTCTTGTCCACTGAGCAAGCGGGCATCGAATATTAAATCATAGGTAGCCACAGATTCTGCAAAGACAATTCCATTGCGATCAAGAATACGCCCTCGTTTATCATTTAACGTAACACTACCTTCTCGCCTAGCAACATTTTGCAAAACAGCGAGATTATAATTTTTCCCTTCGACAAACACTATATATGTCAACTGACCAATTAAAGCTATAAACCCTAAAATAAAGGCAATGAAAAGAAACATACCCTTTCTTTTCATTCCTTTTTCACTTTTTTCTAACACACTATTCACCAACTTTGAAAATATGCCCTAGCACTTGTCCCATCGTCACATTTTCTGATTTTTTTTCGATTTGTTTATATTTTGTTGTATAGCTTACAGGTTCATAACTGATATAATACACTTCACTCGGACCTGGCAAGCGCATACCTAAACGATTTGTTGCTTCTTGATAGACTTGATCCAAATCTACCATACTATCAATATCTTGTTCCAATTGATTATTCTCATTTGTTACTTTTGAAATTTGAGTTTTAACTTTATCGATTTCAGCATTCAATCGATTAATGTTTAGTTGTGTCTCAAGATAGGTTACACATACACCTAACGTTGCAATTATAACAAAAGCAACAACAAAAGTACAGAGACGATTGATTGAGTCAGCAGAAATCTGACGCTTAGGCTCTTCTAAGTATATTGCATCTGTTTTATTCGACACTTGCTTTCGTCTTACTTTTTTTTCTACAACTTCCTCTTCCTGAACAACTTGTACCGCACTACTACCTATTGTGCGATATGCATATGAATAATTTTTTTTCCTTTCCCCCACATTATTCACCTACTCTTTCAAATATTCTTAGCTTTGCACTTTTTGACCGAGAATTATGTTCCATTTCTTCTTCTGAAGGCAATATCGGTTTTCTTGGTTTCATCTTCCCTTTTGGCTTTAAGCCACAAACACAAACCGGGAAATCTTTAGGGCAGGTACAAGGATCCTCATTGTCTTTAAAAATATGTTTTACAATGCGATCTTCTAAGGAGTGAAATGTAATCACACATAGCCGTCCATTTGGTTTTAACAAATCAATCATGTCAGATAGCGTGTTCTCTAGCACTTCGAGTTCACGGTTAACCTCAATACGAAGTGCTTGAAACGTTCTTTTTGCTGGATGCCCATAATTAATTTTATATTTTGTTGGAATACATCCGTCAATAATTTGTACAAGTTCTTTTGTCGTTTCTATAGGCTTTAGCTCTCGCGTTGCGATGATTTTCTTTACAATTCTAGATGCAAAGCGCTCCTCGCCATACACTTTTAGAACCCGCGTCAACTCTTTTTCACTATAGGTATTAACGACATCTTTTGCTGTCGTTGTTAACGTCTGATTCATCCGCATATCCAATGGTGCATCCTGCATGTAAGAAAACCCTCGCTCTGGTGTGTCCAATTGATAGGAAGACACCCCTAAATCAAGTAATATTCCATCTACCCCGCTAATGCCCAGTCGCTCCAATTCTGAACGCATTGCTTCATAGTTTGAATGGACCAACTCCACCCGACATTGCATCGAATCAAATCTTTTCGATGATGTGGCAATTGCGTCTAAGTCTTGATCAAATCCAATGAAAACCCCTTCTTTTGAAAGGCGTTTTGCAATTTCACTTGCATGCCCGGCACCTCCCAAGGTTCCATCTACATAGACTCCATTTTCTTTTATTTTTAAACCTTCTATACATTCATCTAATAACACTGATATGTGTTTAAATTCCATCAAATGCCTCCGTCCCTGGATCGATTTCCATTTAGTATTCCTTCTGCAAGTGCAGACAAGTCATCGTCGCTAATATCATTAAACTCTTCCCATGTCTCTTTATCCCATAGTTCAATCTTAGGTCCAACACCGACGATCATTACTTCCTTTGTCAGATTTCCTCTAGAACGCAGCTCATTACTAATCAAAATCCGTCCTTGCTTATCATATGAGCAAGAAATCGCCGTCGCTAGTATCGCTCGACGCATCAGACGAATTTCTTTTTGAAACTCAGAAGCACTCATTAAAAAGTTTGTTAATTTTTCCCACTCTTGTATTGGATAAACACTTAGACACCCTTCAAATCCTCTGGCAACAACACATTCTTCACCAAGTTCTTCACGAAACTTTGCCGGCATCGTAATACGCCCCTTGCTATCAATAGAATGGCTATATTCACCGTTGAACATGTTGTCACCTCCTGACTTTTTCCCCACTTTTTGACATTATTTGTCACTTTTTGACACCTTATGTCTATTTTAGACCATCTTTCTGCTGAAATCAAGTAATCTGGGCAAAAAAAAATTCAAATTGTCAGTTTAATTTACTTTTTGTAATCTTTCGTAAAAAAAAAGCTATATATAGAAGGAAAACATTCATTTTCCTCTATATATAGCTTTTTACAGACTTTTTTATATACATTTTTTCAAAAAATGATACTAAAGTCCTATATGTTAACTTTCTTTCTTTTATATACAATAAAAACCGCACTGGCAATCACCAAAACAATTGATAGTACTTGTGATGCGGCTATGTTCGTACTTCCAATCAATAATTGGTCTGTTCTAAGCCCTTCAATCCAACTTCTCCCCAATCCATACAGCAAGAAATACATCGCTAATATTTCCCCTTCAAATTTTTTATGTTTTGTGTATAACATCAAGAAAATAACTACACCCAAGTTCCATAGCGACTCATAGGCAAATGTCGGCTGCACTTGCAAATAGTTTCCTTCATATCCTGTCAAGGGACCAATATGTTCTACCATAGATGCAGGAATCTTCGCCTTACTCGCTTTTAAAGCCATGGCAAATACTGAATCTGTATAGCCACCAAAGGCTTCCATATTTATAAAGTTCCCGATACGCCCAATCATTTGCCCCAAGGCTAAACCTGGTACTGCTGTATCCGCCATCTGCGCAAAGCTGATTTTTTTTATACGTGTATATACGACAAGTGCGATTGCCGCACCAATAATACCTCCATAAATTGCAAGACCGCCCTCTCGTGTGGCAAAAATTTCCATTAAATTATCTTTATAATCTTCCCACGCAAATGCAACATAATATAATCTCGCACCAATAATAGCACTAATTAAAGCATACAATAAAAAATCACTGTATATTTCAGGGTCTTCTCCATTTTTTTTCGCACGGTATCTTGCTAAGAGCAATCCTGCAATAACACCGGTGATAATAATGATGCCATACCAATATACATCAATATTAAAAATTGTAAATGCAATCGGGTCTATATGTTGAATCTCTATTCCCAAATTAGGAAACACTATGTCCGGGCTCTTTGTATTCATATATTTTTCTCCTATTTTTTGTCAGAAATTTTAGTGTCACGTATATCATAATAATCTATAAAATCAAAAAAAGCAATATTTTCATTTGTTTACTTTTCATCAAGTTATGATATAATGTGAGATGATTATAGATTCTTAAGAACGAAAGGAAGTCATTATGAAACTAGGAATAGTTGGTCTACCCAATGTTGGAAAAAGTACTTTGTTTAATTCGCTTACGAAAGCAGGTGCTGAGTCCGCAAATTATCCGTTTTGTACGATTGATCCAAATGTCGGAATTGTATATGTGCCAGATAAACGTCTTGACGTATTAACTGAATTATATGATTCAAAAAAAACCATTCCCGCGGTCATAGAGTTTGTTGACATTGCCGGCCTTGTAAAAGGTGCAAGTAAAGGTGAAGGCTTGGGCAATAAATTTTTGAGCAATATACGCGAAGTCGATGCCATCGTACATGTTGTACGTTGCTTTAACGATCCAAATGTTGTACATGTCGACGGTGAAATCGGTCCACTTCGAGATATCGAAACTATAAATCTTGAACTTATCTTCTCGGATTTAGATATAGTTGAGCGCCGCTTAGCTAAATCAACCAAAGCCGTTAAAGGTGACAAATCTCTTCAAAAAGAGATTCAACTCCTTGAACGTGTCAAGGAAGTTCTTGAAAACGGTCAGTCCGCAAGAACATTAGAGATTGACAGCGATGAGGAACAAGCATTACTTGATACATTTAACCTTTTAACTACTAAACCGGTTATATATGCAGCAAATGTTACCGAAGATGATTTAGCTGATGATGGCGACTCCAATGAATATGTGTCCACTGTTCGTGAATTTGCCAAAGAAGAAGGTTCTGAAGTTTTTGTTATTTGCGCAAAAATCGAAGAAGAAATCTCAACATTAGACGAAGAAGACAAAAAAGAATTTTTGGAGGCTTTGGGCATTACAGACACCGGTCTTGACAAATTAATCGCTGCATCCTATCGCCTACTTGGTCTTATCAGTTACCTGACTGCCGGCGAAAAGGAAACACGGGCATGGACGATTACAGAAGGTACTAAGGCGCCACAAGCCGCTGGTAAAATCCATACTGATTTTGAACGTGGATTTATCCGTGCTGAGATTGTTGCCTATGATGATCTTATCACATCCGGCTCATATACTGCTGCCAAAGAAAAAGGTCTTGTACGTATTGAAGGTAAAGAATACGTTGTCAAAGATGGCGATGTTGTATTATTTAGATTCAACGTATAAATCGTAACATTATAAAAGCAGATGCAATAGAATATCATAAAATTCTATTGTATCTGCTTTTTCATTGTATGATATAAACTCTCACTGTCCATAATAAATAACAACGCCTAGTCGTGCTGTTGTATTACCGGTATTATGATACACATGTTCCACATCAGCCAAAAAACGGGTTGCATCACCTTCATTGAGAATAAATTCTTCTTCTTCAACGCGTATCGACACACTCCCTTCATGCACCACGATAATTTCAATACTGCCTTTGGGATGTGGTTCTGCATGAATATAGCCTTTGGGTGCCATATCCACTTTATACACTTCATAGGGTCGTCCATCTTCATAGGTAAAGTATGGAAACACCTGACATTTTCCCATATCTTCTTCAAAATAAGACACATCATCTTTACGGATGATAACATATTCGCTTTGCTTTTCTTTAATAAGCTCCGTTAACCCGATGTGAAGCCCATTAGCAATTTTCCATACTGTGCCTAGGGTTGGATTTGATTCTCCTCGTTCAATCTGACCGAGCATTGACTTACTTACTTTTGTCATCGAGGCAAGTTTATCTAAGCTTAACCCTCGCTGTTCCCTTATCTCTTTAAGGTTTTTGGCCAAAGCTTGTACAAGATTATCCATAGATAAACCTGACAGCAGTACCATAAGCTATGACTTCTGCTGCTCCTTGCATAATTGCGCTCGATGCATAGCGGATGTTAATAATGCCTTCTGCCCCTAAGGCCTCTGCCTCTTCAACCATTCTCTTAGTTGCCAAGGCGCGTGCATCATTCATCATTTCATTATAGGCAGTCAATTCGCCACCAACTAATGTTTTAACACCGCTCATAAAATCTTTACCCGCATGCCTTGATTGAATTGTTGACCCTTTAACAATACTAATCGTTTCAATTTCTTTTCCTGTTATAAAGTCTGTATTCACCAGTATCATGCTTTTTTCTCCTGGTTATCTATAGTTTTTGCTTCTTTATCTTGTGCCTTAAAGCGATCCATAATATCTGGAACCAAATCAATAAGTTTTGTCAAACTATCTTGTTTTTTCACATTAACTAAACGTGTCTGCCCATTGGTAATAACCAATACAGCACTCGGAGTTATCTTTGCTCCTAAACCACCTGCTCCCATTGCTTTAGGATCATCGGCTTTTTTTCCTTCAGATGCACCTGTTCCAAGTCCAAAACTCACATCAATCAAGGGTAATATGATTGTATCATCAATGTGAATCGGTTCTCCAACAACTGTTTTAGAATTAATAAATCCCTCCATGCCTGTCATAAGGGAATCGACATTGTTTTTAAAGTTTGAATCCATTATTTCTCCTCCTTATTTAGTGATTTAGGTTTATGATCGTCATTATCTGTTTCTCAAGAACTTTAGCATTCGTCTTACACGTCGATCAATGATTATTCTTATTATATAATAAAGTGGCTGATAAAGATAGAGTCTACCTTTAATTTTGAATGCGCCTTTAATGACTTGCTCATGAAAATTTGGTGTGAACTGAAAATTTCCCCGAGTTTTTATGTAAATCAGTGAAGTTGCACCTGTGATATATCCCGTTGTCGCAGGATCATCTAAACCAAACTCGATATTGCCATAAGCTTTTTTGGGGAAAATCCAACGAATCAAGCGACCAACATATTTTAAAATATGCTTTAACAATCCCTTGTTATTGTCTTGTTGCAAAAACTCCCAAACTTCTTTTATTTGATCAATCGCTGAAGGCTTGTCCTTTGCTTTTTCTTTTTTTGTCTTTTTGGGTTCATTCTTTTTGGCTTCGACCTTTTTGGGTTCAACCTTTTTGGGTTCGACCTTTTTTTGTATAACTTTTTTCTGTTCTTCTTTTTCTTTTATCTCTATATCTGTCGAAGGCTTTTCCACGACTTTTTTTTCTGGCGCCTGGGCTGCCTGTTCTTTTACAACGGGCACCTTAGGAAGAGAGGTCGTGTGGACTGTTTCCTTTTTTTTAGAAGGTTTCTTTGGAAAGATTTGAAAAAAAGCAATACGAACCCGAACCTGGCTCTCTTTATCCTGCTGAACAAAGTAACCATTAATCAAATGCAATAGCCAAGAAAATTTGACTTTGATATGTATTTTTTCATCAAAGCTTCCTTCTGCTTGATATCTAAACGGAACAAAAAGTATCACCAAAAGTACAAATATTATAAGTCCCAATATAGATAAGAGAATTATACCAATCAATTTTAATATAAAAACTAAAATCGTTCCTATCGTTGCCAGCATTATGCCCTCCAGTTCTTGAGCATTTGGTTCATTAGTAATTTACGTAGAATCATTGTTCCAATAACCATTATAACAAATAAACCAACGATTAACATTGTTGTTTGAAAAAAGAAAATCTCCGGCACCATATTAATAAGCACATCTGTCTTTGGATCTAAGAGCCATAAATCATTATCAAAAAACAATTCATGAAACACAATAAAATACTTGCTAAAGTTAAAATAAAATAATGTCCCTAAAGCCACGACGATTATAAATGCTGTGATAAAAAAAACTTTTAAACTTTTAATCCATTCATAAAATATTTTTTTCCATTTAATCAAACTTAATAGGATAAATACACTTAATGCTAACGCAGATATGTTGCGAATAAATTTTCCGTTTTGAAAAAGCACCTTTACGTCAATCATATGGGCTTTTTCCCTCTCACCAAATACTTCTTGTATCTGTCCATCAATGGTCGCTTCCATGTCCAACGAATTCCTTTTTCCCATTAAATAATCCATCATTTTATCGGTCACGTCCATGAAGTTTTCTTCATCCATGGCTGTTGTCTCTTCAATGTTGTGGGCATGGTAGTGCCATCGATAGTATGCATCCCATGTGGAAATCACTTGAACCGAAGAAAACAACAACACAAAAAACAGCGCAATATTTAATATGGTAAGCCCACTATATTTTAGCATATTCATTGTCGTTCTCCCTGTAATGTTTTATTAGATTGTTTTTGGTAATCGCCTTTGATTTTCCCATCAACAATTCCATCGTTTGAATTGTAAATTCCTGAAACTCTTCATCAGTATTTACAATGCCTAAGACATCAAATTCTTTATCCAAACTGTACTGAAGTTCAAATTCTTTGGTAGATATTTGTTCAAACAGTGTCTCTTTAGTATCGTATAGAACAATAATATACATTCCCTTAATTTTTGAACACTGTCCCTTTTCAATGCATTGTCGAATATCATTGTATTTCTTCTTTTGAATAGATTCTCCAAAATATAACGGATCAATTATTCGCATATATCCTCCTTATGCCCAAGCGTACTTATTTTTCATAAGGTCCTTCAATAAAATCGTTAAGATAGCTATAAATATTTTGCATACTCATAACCTTTTCTCCAATCTCATGGCATGCTGATATGGAATGATATATATGATCATATATCGACTGACCGTTTTCATGAACAATCTGGAGCATTCCCATCATAAGGCTCATTCTTGAACGGCGAAGCATGCGATTATCCTGATTTAATCGTTCTTGCATCGTATTGATAACATCATTTTTTATCATCATTAATTCTTTATATGAAGGCACCGTCATATCTTTGACATATGGTCGTTCAATAAAGTAGCCATCTTTTGACAAGTTAAACGCATACTGAAGTTGATTAAACAGATGTGCCTGCTCATCATCTAGAGCTGAGACGTCCTGCTCGTTAATGCGGTCAATAACCATCCCTATGTGCAGCATCGCTTCACCAAGGGGTTCATATTTTTCTTCTACTAGCTTAAACACTTTTGCCAGTTCGTCCTCTGACGTCTCTAATGTTAGTAGACATTTAAGCTTTTCATATACATCCACATTCAAATAAGCCTCGTCATAAGTCAAGACAATCCCTATTAAGTGGTTAATGATCTCAGCAATGTCCAGCGCTTTTTCAAGGCATATATTTTTGTCCTCCGTTAAGTGAAACATATGATGGTATGCACTGTCTTTTTCTTCATCACTGCCTTCAATTAAAACTTTTTCAATTTTCTCTAAATCCGTTGCAATATTTGGAGCAATTAATCCATAGCCTTCAACTGTTTTAGGGTCAAAGCTTTCCTTAAGAATTTTTATATGATTATGCAAATCATCATATGCAATGCCTTTTAGCTTCTCAAAGTATTGGTCAATCATTCCCAAAAATTTATTTTTGTGCATTCGCATAGGAAGTTCAGGGTAGATATACTTAAGATGCTCTCGAATATCTGCCGATTGTTCAAAAGACATTAACATCTCTGTTACTTTTCGAGCAAACACTTCATCTGTTTCCATAGAAACCATAGTTGTATTCTTATATCTGCTTTTATAATATACATTTTCCAATAAGGAAATTTGGTCACCATACGCGGTTAACGCAAATACCTGATTTTCCAAACTCTTTCTTAAGACATCTAACTCATCTATACTTGGAATCATCATTGAGTCTCTAAATTGGTCAATAATCTCTTGCAAACGTTGCTGTACCTCAATGATTTCAGGACAAAGCTTCTTTTCTAGTGCAGTCTCATCCTCACTGGATATAGGTAAATCCATATCATGGTCATGATGATAATCATGATGGTGGATATGCTCACATGCTTGTGTTGCTATATCACTAGCCATATCCTCTTCACGTTCTAAAAAACTATAATACTTTAAGCCCAGTGAATACATATGAAAATTGTTAAGTTTCATTTTACTTTCTTCAATGACTTCTTCATATAATTCTTTAGAGAACTCATGATTATCTAACTTTTTAGAAAATTGTTTTATTACATGGTTAAATCGCTTCATAACTATTTTTCGACTCCTCTATATTGTTTTAATATCATCCCATACTTCGCTAAAAAATAACAGATACCCAATGTTAATGCCGAATACATTACCGTATAAATCAATAACTCTTTAATAAATGGTTCATCAAAATAGGCTTTTATACTGTAAAATACCGGAAAAATTCGTGCTACATATGTTGCCTGCTTGCCCAGTGTATCAATGGAAAAAAAGCTTCCACTTAAAATTCCCATCGTAATAATCAATGTCGATCCGGTCAGCAAATAATATAAGGTTCCATGAACCCAATGTAAAAATAGATATAGCATACTACTTGTCCCTATTATATAAAGCACATTGACGCCTAATGTATGCATAACCTTAGAACCATATAAAATGCTGATAATTGATAAGGGAAGTATGGCAAGTAAACCGCTAATTAGCATTGTGCAGTATTCACTTAACATCATATCAAATATCTTCATTCCTGTCATCCGAAACCGAAAATAAATAAAAGATTCTCGATCATGTAATATAGACATTCCTGCATATAGCATAAAGAAGGCTACAAAAATATACATAATTCCAGTGGTTATCTTTTCAAGTAAAAGCTGTTGATTATACCAAGAAAGCTCCCGACGCTCTCCTTCGCCTTCAAAAGCTATGTCCAAATAATAATTTGTTCGTTGTCGTTGTTTTAGTGTCTGCCCATGTAGGTATAGGGCATTATATATCTGTTCATCAAGAAGTACATTCTCTTCTTTTTCCATCGCTTGATAATAATACGAAGACGCAATCCGTATCGCTATCTCATCTAAAAACTCTCCAGCCACTATATCTGAAAGCATTGCCGAAAAGTAATTTCCCTCAAGAGAGTAGACATCCATAATTCCCTGACGATTGCCAGCATCTATTTTTTCCTCTGCACCTTGTACAATAATAAAAAGCGATTCAGCCGTTTGATTTTCTAGCATATCAAACCCTTCATCTTCTGTCACTTCATGTACAACCAATAAATTACTGCTTTGCACTGCTTGTACAATATACCTAGATAGTTGCGTTTGATCATTGTCAACTATGGCAATCGGAATAAGTATCCCTTTATCTACTTGGCTATATAAGTTTATCAACATATATCCAACACTGAGTATAATAATTACATATACTCCCCAAAAAGCTTTTGACCGTAAAAGCAAAAGACAACGTAATTTTAACATCGATAAAAAAACTCTCATAATGTCCCCTTCATATAGAATTTTTTGTAATGCTTACTTAGGATATAAAACAGAATACATCCTAGAAGGACAATCCCACATTGAATATATATATACGCAGGATATGCATATTCAAGGCCTAAAAATAAAGCGATACGCGTCATATGAAAATTGGGTGTCCATTGTCCGATGTTTTTTAACCCTTCGGGCATGTAATGAATAGGAATGATTGCCCCACCTAAAATCGTCGTAAAAAAAATAAACACACCCGAAAACAGTAGTACAACTTCCTCTTGTTTTATAAAAATAGTTAAACACATGCTCGCAAGTACAGACACAAAAATTATTGAAAAGATAAAAAAGATAAATTCAATACTATAATTTATGGTCTCGGATGTCATAAATAGGTTAAATATATTTGTCCATATACTTGTTAAAAAAGCAATGCCTACTACATAGGTCACACTCTTAGCTAACAAGTATGTTGTAACAGATACATCGGTCAACATCAGTCGTTGATAGCTCATAGTCTCGCTCTCTCTTAACAGGCTTATTGCTCCAAATAAGGATAAATACATGATGAATGTCATCAAAAGGGCTAGAAAATAATACGCTCCCGATGTTGTCCTAGGTATATTGGTGATCACGTATTCATTATAGATTTGATTTCTTTGTAATACCGTCATGATAAGCTCAACAGACAATCCATCATTATAATCCCAGTAAGTCTTTTCATCTAGCGTGTCTCGCATCAAATCATAAAAAGCAGTCACGCCTAATTCGACACTGCTTATGTATGCTTCATAACCTCTTAAGCCATTATATAGAACCATCGCTTTTAACGGATCCTCATTGCGTATGCTTATGTCCATTGGCAAGTACTCAAATCGCATTAATGCTTCCACATATCCATTGGGAATAACAACCATTGCATCTATCGCCTTATTTTCAAATTGATCTTGTATATTTCTGTGCTCTCCTTCAATAATTTGCAGAAAATCCGATAAGTTTTTTTGCCCTTGGAAGTCATTAACCAACATTTGACTATAGGGCGATTCATCTTCTACAACCACGCCAATGATAATGGGTTTTACAAACTCCACTTCAATTTCACTAACTTCAACATAGGTATAGATTGCGCTAAATATAAAAATAGGAACACTGAAAAGCAATATATTTTTTTTAAGATCACGTAGGATTTCCATTAGGTTTTTTTTAACTAAATATAAAAACATACTCATCCTTTTTCCCCACCGCATGCGTCAACTAATTGAACTGTCCCGTCAATTGTTCGATATTATATTGAATCTCTATAAAAATATTCATAAGCTCCATCGGTTCAACCTTGCCTATATCTATCGCTCGATCATCGACTTGCTTAAACACAACATCTGCATCATAAATATAATATTTTTGATGCACAAGGCTTGCATCTAATTCAAGCTCTTCAATAAATGGATTGTATCCATTTAGCACATCTAAAATCGTCTCATCCACATGCAACGTCTCTGCGCTACCAATCACATCGCCTTTTATAAGGCTATATTCTTTTCTAAGTCTTGCATCCGCAAATACATCCCGCAGCAAATCCTCATACATCTTAACCGCCTCTGTAGTATATAGTGTTTTTAACACATTGTTTTGTGTATGCATATATTTATCTAAATAGAGAGGAAAGACAATTCCACCATAAAAATCATATGCTGTTTTTGCGCTAGACTCCACTACATAGCTTTTTGTATCAAGGCTTATTGGTTCTAGCATATATCTGGAATCGAATACGAATGTTGCCTCTTCAACATTCACTAAATTCGCATGAATAAATTCGTCTAAAGCTATAACCATATTCTCCTCTTCATATACTTTTGCCTCATCAAGGATCACTTCACTTACAGGAAATAGAATGTCTTGAATTGGAAAGTCACTTAGATGTTCCTCGCCTAGTATGCCATACCTTTGCAGCACCACATCCACATCTTCCCAAGCTATATACAATGTATTGTGATAGAGTTTGGGAATGCTTACCGCTATAAGAGTATCATCTGCATATATGTTCATATCCAAAAGATTATTTCCATTAAGCTCCAATGTTCCACTCAAGTCCATCTGTGTACGCTTTGCATTTACATTTAATCGATAGTGCAGGCGCATATTCTTTATAATATTTTCTACAATTGTTTTTTCAAAAACACGCACTTGTTCCACTGTTAATTCTTCAAAGCCGATAACACCTACAACAGACATTGATTCACCTATGCGTTGATTGCGAAAAGCCATAGATAACTTTTCTTCATCTGTTTTATGGAACACAGACATATAGAGTATCAAGGCGCTTGTTATACAAATTACAATAATCGCTAATGTCATTATTACACTATTTCTTTTCTTCATATATGTCCTCTCCAGTAAAATCATGTTTTTTCTAAGTATAGCATATCCATTATCCCAAAGACAATCTTTACTCGTGTATAAAAATAAGGTGACTGCATGATGCAGTCACCTTATCTATACATTATTCGCTTAAATTCTTAATTAAACTATTTCATGTCCTTTAATATATCGGCAAAGACATTTTTCAAACTCGTTGTTGCTTGCTCTTCTGTTTGATATTCTTTAACATCAACATACTCTTCACGTACTGTCTCTTGTTCATCTGTTTTCATGCTAAGACGTAATTTACGTTCTTTATTATCAATGCCAAGTACCTTTACCGTTACAGTATCGCCTTCTTTTAATACATCGGAAGGATGATTAATGTGCTCATTACTGATTTGAGAAATGTGTACAAGTCCTTCTACGCCTGGTAAAATCTCTACGAAAGCACCAAAGTCTAAGACTCTTTTTACTTTCCCTTCATAGGATTGACCTACTTTTAAACTTTCATTAGATACATTCCAAGGATCGTCTTCTGCATTTTTCATCGAAAGACCGATTTTTTTCTTATCATAATCTACGTTAACAACTGTAACGTTAACAACGTCACCTTCTTTAACAACATCGGAAGGATGAGAGATGTTTTTCCAACTCATTTCATTAATATGCACAAGTCCGTCTACACATCCAATGTTCACAAAAGAACCGTAATTCATATTCTTTTTGACAGTTCCTTTAAACGTATCGCCTTTTTTAATCGTTGCAAACAATTCATCTTGTTGTTTTTCAAGTTCAACTTTTTCGATTTCTTTATGGGATAAAATCACACGATTTTTCTCACGATCAAGTTCCATAACTTTTACATTAAATGTTTTGTCACTATATTCATTCAAATCTTGAACATAGGATGTTGAAATCATTGACCCAGGCATAAATCCTCTTGTTTGTAATACTTTACACACAAGACCACCTTTTACTACTTCAACAACTGTTGCTTCAACTTGCTTGTCTGCTTCCATGATTTCTTGTAATTGGTCCCAGATAATCTCTTGTTGCGCTTTTTTTAATGATAAGAGTACATTCCCATCACCATCATCTTTTCGGATGACTTCCGCTTTGATCTTATCGCCAACTTGATATTGAGCTGATAATGGATTCTCTGCGTCAGCAAACGTTTCATTAACTGGAATGACCCCATCAGCAATATATCCAAAGTTCATTAGTATTTCTTCATCAGTAACACCAATAACTTCACCCTCTACAATATCACCTGTGGAGAATTTCATCATTGATGAATCGATCATATCTTTGTAATCATCCATTGTCTCTTCGACAACATTGTTTGTTTCATTCTTGTTTTCTTCCATTTTAAACATCCCTTCGTTAATTTCTACATCTAATAATAACGCATTTTAGCCTATTTGTGAAGTTAAAATTTATTTTACTTGAATATCCTTAACGTTCTTCTCTAAAATATGGAACACCTAGTGCCTTAGGCGGTGCATTTTTTTTAGATTGTCTAAACGAGCTAATCACTAGAACAAATATCGTCACCAGGTAAGGTAATGCGTCTAATAAGTTTTGTGAAATATTCAAATGTTGAAGCCGGAATCCTACAATACTTAATCCTCCAAATAGCAGTGCTCCAAAAACCGCTTTATATGGACTCCATGACACAAAAATAACTAATGCAATAGCAATCCAACCGCGTCCTGCTGTGATTTGCTCTTGCCATTGAGGAACATCAACGGTTGCAAGATATGCTCCTCCCAGACCACATAAAGCTCCTCCAGCGACAACATGAACATATTTATATAAGTCAACATTAATTCCGGATGCATCTGCAGCTCCCGGATTTTCACCAATAGCAATCAAATTGATTCCATATCGTGTTCGATATAAATAGATTCCTAAAAAAACGGCTAGCGCTAATGCCAAATACACAAAAAAGTCTTGCTGAAAAAACATCGGCCCAATTACAGGTATTTTACTTAAAAGAGGGATCGGTACCGGTTTGAAAGAATCAATAAATTCACTACTCATCTTTTGTCCGATGAAGGTTGTTCCGGCAAAACTTGATACGCCTGTCCCAAAAATTGTCAATGTCAAGCCAGATACTGTATGATTAGCTCTTAGGGTGATGGTTAAAAAACCAAAAATCAAGCCACCTAAGCCGCCCGCTGCCCCAGCACCTAAAAGCATAAGTAAAGGATTATTTGTATAAAATCCGGTAGCAAATCCTGCTACTGCTCCAAGAAGCATCATTCCCTCAACACCAAGATTAAGATGTCCCGCTTTTTCTGTAAGTAGTTCACCTAATGTTGCTAATAAAAGTGGTGTCGAAGCAATGACTGCCGCGACTAAAAAACTTGTATTCATATTATAGTGCCTCCTTCACGGTATTTCGCACCAACCGATATTGTACAAAGAATTCGCTTCCAATAATAAAAAATAGGATCAGTGCCTGAAGCACATCCGAAGCCGATTGGGGAATTCCATAGGCTGTCTGAATAAAACTTCCGCCTTTAATCAATCCGGCAAACAAGATAGAAACAGGAATAATAATAGATGCTTTAAGACCCGACAACCATGTTGTAATAATTGCCGTAAACCCATATCCTGCTGAAACATTACTTGATAAGGTTCGATTCACCCCTGACGCTTCCATCATGCCAACAATACCGCAAATCCCGCCACTTAATATAATTGCCAATACAATGACATGCTTTACATTCATTCCCGCATATCTTGCTGTATCAATACTTTCACCAATGACACTAATTTCAAACCCCTTTTTGGTTTTAGCTAAAATAAACGATACAATCACAACAATGATAATTGCAATAATCCAACCGATATGTATCCCAAAAACCTTTGGTAAGAGCGCATTTTGATCAAATGTTGCAATCTGTGGAAACCCCATACCATTTGGGTCTTTCCAAGGACCATATTGTAAATATGTAATCCATTTAATGGCAACATAATTAAGCATAAGGGTAATAATTGTTTCATTCGTACCTAAGTGGACTTTTAACAGCGCCGGAATAAGGGCCCATAAGCCACCACCAATAAAACCTGCCATAAACATGAGCATTAGCAATATAGGTTTTGGAAGCGTACTAAAATTAAGTGCAATGTAGCTTGCCGCAAAAGCTCCCATGAGAATTTGACCTTCACCACCGATATTCCAAAACTTCATTTTAAAGGCAATCATAATCCCTATGGATGTCACTACAAGGGGTATAGCTGTCGTTAACGTTTCTCTTAGTCGATATGCCGATCCATAAGCTCCGATAGCCAAGGATACAAAGACCTCAATAGGATTATGCCCCATAAATTGTAAAAACAAAGACGCTGTCAGCAGTGATAAAAGAATCGAAACTACACGAATCATAATAACTTTTTTCTTAGATATATTCGTTCTTTGAATCATTCTCATGATGCTTCACCACCCTTAATCGTCATTTTTTCTCCGGCCATCATAAGACCTAATTCTTCTTTTGTTACATCTGCAGCATGAACAATTCCTGTAATCTCTCCTTCGCATAACACCATGATTCGATCACATAGTTCCATAAGAACATCTAAGTCTTCGCCGATAAATAAGATACCTACATTTTTTTCTTTTTGTTCGTTGATAAGATCATAGATATTATGAGAAGCGCCAATATCCAGTCCACGTACAGCATAAGCAGTAATTAAAACATGTGGATTTGTATCAATCTCACGTCCAATCAATACTTTTTGAATATTCCCCCCTGAAAGTTGCTTCACAGGATGGTAAATTCCCGGCGTACGTATATCCAGCCGCTTTATCATATCTTCACAATGTGGTTCTACAGTTTTCCGATGAATCAACGGTCCTTTTTGATTGTGATATTCTTTGAGTAAAAAGTTATCAATCATATCCATTGATGCTACTAATCCCATCCCTAATCGGTCTTCAGGAATAAAGCTCATACTGATGCCTCGACGAATAATGTCTCGTGGAGACAATCCAATAATATTTTCATCCTTATAGTGAATCTCTCCTTGTTTTATAGGATATAATCCGGCTATTGATTCACATAATTCTTTTTGTCCACTTCCTGAGACACCTGCAACGCCAAGAATTTCTCCTTCAAATATATCAAATGAAATATTCTTGAGAACAGGTACATGGTCTATGTCTTCTGCCACCAAATCCTTGATTTTTAAGACAGGTTTTCCTCTTTTTACCTGAGGACGTTTAATAGATAAATCGGTGACTGCTCCAACCATTAAATCGGTCATTTCTTTAGGCGTTGTGTTTTTCGTCTCCAACGTTCCTACTGTACGTCCATGACGCAATACCGTTACACGGTCAGAAATTTCCATAACTTCATTTAATTTATGTGTAATAATGATAATAGCACAGCCTTCTTGTGCCATTTTGCGCATGATGACAAACAGCTCTTTGGTTTCTTGTGGTGTTAGCACCGCTGTGGGTTCATCCATAATTAATATGTCTGCACCTCGGTAAAGAACTTTCAAAATCTCAACATTTTGTTTTTCTCCAATAGACATATTGTATATCTTCTTATCGGGATCAACAGCCAAACCAAAATGTGCTGCTTTTTCTTTAAGTTCATGGGACACTTTCTTCTTATTAATGAAAAGCGTATTTTTTAACCCCATAATAATGTTGTCGCGTGCCGTCTGCACGTCCACAAGCTTTACATGTTGGTGAATCATGCCAATTCCTTTTTGAATCGACTCTTTGGGGCTTTGAAAAGAGACCGGCTGTCCATGGATATAAATAAAACCGCTGTCAGGTTTGTAGATACCTGACAGCATGTTCATTAATGTGCTCTTTCCCGCACCATTTTCACCAAGCAATGCATGTATTTCTCCTTTTTGAACCTCAAAACTCACTCCATCATTGGCTTGTACCGTTCCAAAGCTCTTACTGATATTTTCCATTTTTACGAATATATCTTTATGCATATTGGCTCCAATCTAATATAAAATTAACAACAAGGCAATTATTGAATCTTTCCTTTAACGCCTTCGACAAACCATGACATACCTAAAAGTTCATCATCTGTTAATGTTTCTCCTTCAGCAACTTTTACATTACCTTCTTGGTCTTTGATCTCACCTGTAAACACGTGAACACCTTCTGCAATAGCTGCATCTAATGCTTCTTGTGTACCGTCAGCTGCAAAATCAGAGATATCGGTTAGACCTACAACACCTGATTCCATTCCACCCCAGTAAGCTTCGGATTCATATGTTCCATCAATAACTTCTGAGACACGATCAATATAAAAGTCATTCCAATTCCATACAACAGATGTCAATACTGCATTTGGAGCCACATCAGACATATCCGTATGGTATCCAATTGAATATGCGCCACGCTCTTGTGCTGCTTGTTGAGGACCAGCCGTATCTTGATGTTGCGCAATAATATCTGCACCATTATCCAATAATGCAATGGCCGCTTCTTTTTCAATCGCTGGGTCATACCATGTTGATGTCCAAACTACTTCTACTTCTACATCCGGGTTCACTGATTGTGCCCCTAAAGTAAAGGCATTGATTCCACGAACAACTTCTGGAATCGGGAATGCGCCTACATAACCGATATGATTTGTTTCTGTTGTTAAACCGGCAACAATACCTGATAAGTATCTTGCTTCATAGATACGCCCAAAATAGTTTGACATATTATCTGTTTGTTTATATCCAGAGCAGTGGAAAAAAGTTACATCTGGAAATTCTTTTGATAATTCTTCCACGTAGTTCATATATCCATAACTTGTTGCAAAAATGATACTTGCACCTTGATCGATCATATTTCGAATCTCGCCTTCAACCTCTTGGTTTTCAGGTACAGACTCTTTATATAGTGTTTTAACACCTAACTCTTGTTCAAGTGCTAATCGACCTTCGTTGTGAGAATATGACCATCCTCCATCTCCAACAGGTCCAACTAAAATAAATCCAACGGTTACATCACTTGCATCATCTGCATCTTCTGTCTGTGCTGTTTCATTCGCTCCGGCCCCTGTTTCCGTTGTTGCTTGATCTGCTGGCGCATCGTTTCCACATGCGCTCATCATAAGTACCATTGTTAACATTAGTAATAGTGCTGTGATTTTTTTCATAATTCCTCCTAGAATTTATACATAGATATAATTTGATAGGGTCACCCCTACACATCTATAAAAAATGGATTTCTCCATCTTTCATACGGTCAATAATCGCAAGGGATTCTACACGAACACCTTGATCACGGAGAGTTTTTCCGCCTGGTTGAAACCCTTTCTCAATAACAATGCCAACACCGGCAACTTCACCGCCACCCTGATTTACAAGCTGTATAAGCCCTTCAACAGCTTGCCCATTAGCTAAAAAATCGTCCAAAATAAGTACACGATCTGTCGATTGAATATATTTTTTTGATATATGAATATCATAGGTTTGCTGCTTGGTAAATGAATATACTGGATAGGTATAGACTTGCGCATCCAAATTCCGGCTTTGTGTTTTTTTTGCAAAAACAACGGGAACTTGAAAGGATAAGGCAGCCAATGCTGCAATAGCAATTCCAGATGCCTCTATCGTAACAATTTTTGTAATTTTTTCATCCTCAAACCGTCGTTTGAATTCTTTTCCCATTTCCATCATAAGATTTGCATCGATTTGATGATTTAAAAATGAATCTACTTTGAGTATTTCTTCTGATACAACCGAACCATTTTGTTTAATACGTTCATGTAATAATTTCATTGACTTTCTCCTTAAAAAGATAAAAAAGCTCTACTAATATATAGCAGAGCCCTCTTCTAGACGCAAATAGTTTGCGTGTAAGAATTAAACTCGTAGCCTATAACTATTTACGGTAGTTTGTAGAAACGTTTGACCCATATTGTCAAATTTATACGAGAACTATTCAATTATGATAAGTTGCATTATAAAGTATCTGTTGATAAAAATCAACCCAAATCATCTAAAAGATGTCGTTTATTTGAAAGTATTACATATCCTCCATCAAGAGCTTCTTTTGTGGTTTCCTTAAAAGGTTTGTCCAGCCACGCTTTACTTGTAAATCCAAATTCGATTTCAACATTATCCTTATAGTATACACGTAAGGCCTTAATATCTTCATAAACCTCGTCGGTTTGACTCATTACAGGGCCAAAACGTTTTACCCATTGGGGAGTATCAATCCACTCATCAATGTTTTCCACAATAAAAATCAAGTCAATATCTGAGTCTTCTCTTTGTTCACTTCTTGCATAAGAGCCAATCAATAATGCACCTAAAATTCGATTCTCCTTTACAAGCCACTGCTTAATTACTTCTATTCTCTCTAACCCCAGTTCAATCGGATCCAATTCAGACATCGGATCATACTCATCATACCCGCCAAAATTTTTCATCGCGTGTTTTGGTTTGTCAAATTCAGGCACAAAATGATTCTTATTACTCTTTAACATAACAACCTCCAAATGCATGTTTTACAAGTTTTTTAAATCAAAAGAATCTCTATGATTTATATGCCAATTATAATATAGCTTTTTTGATTTAGCAACAAAATTTTTCATTGTCTGCTGCGAGCTGACCAAAAGCTTTTTTAGATGTAATATAATACATTCATCGCAACAAAAAAACTACGTACAGGAGGACGATATGGCACGTCGAACAAGCTACTACTCATCAAGTAAATTTTATCACATATTACTTAAGGCACCAGAAAACCAATCCCTTTTTCGAAATGACTCTGACTATCAAGCTTTTCTAAAGATACTTGCTGGAAAACAACGACAATACGCTTTTCATTTATATGCATATTGCTTAGTCGAAGATCATATTCATCTTCTTATTGAAGAAACGACAAAGAACTCTTTGCCAATAATACTTAGAACGACTTCTTCACTCTACGCAAAATATTATCAAAAAAAATATGCATCCCATGGTATTGTGTTTTCAGGCCGTTATCAAAGCGAAAGCATTCACTTAAGAAAAGAACTCATTTGCCGTTTGCGGTTTATTCACCAAAAGCCAAAGCGTCTTGGATTATGCGCTGGATTAAGTTATCCATATTCTAGTTATCAAGATTATCTTGATCCGTCCCGTTTATCTATGATTCATAAGAATTTTATCTATGATTTTTTTGATAAAAATGACGCTGTAAAAGCCAGCCGACTTTTAAGCAGCATTCATCATGAAATGGATGAAACTGTTAATTTTGATATAAAAGACCACTTGTACCATCGTGTACATAAAGCCAAAGAAATTTTAAAGGAGGAATTAGAAACTTATCAACTATCCTATGATAAACTTCAAGAAGCAAATCCTATACGCAACCATCTGATTCGAAGAATTTATCAAGAGTCTGAACTGACCCAAAAAGAAATAGGCGACCTATTAAATCTAAGTCGCCATATCGTAGGACGCGTTATTCGCACCAGAAATATATGATTTTTCGTATCCGTATAAAAAGTGTACCGATTTCTTATTTTAATTCTATACTACTTCAAAAAAATCCAAATCTTTTATCATCTTACAATTAATACCCTATACCCTAATAATCTAATTAATATCTTGTCTTTTCAAACGTCAATGTCGGTGCACTTTTTATACGGATACTTTTCACACGTAGTTCCTACACTTTACCTCTCTATCAAATCTTTATTGTCCAGCCAAATGCATCTTCGATTTTTCCCATTTGTATACTGGTTAATTCTTCGTAGATTCTTTGAGACAATTCTCCAATAATCCCATCATGAACAACAACGACCTGATCGTTATATCTAAATTCACCAATCGGTGATATAACGGCTGCGGTTCCAGTCCCAAAGGCCTCTTCAAGAAGGCCTTTTTTTCCGTACTCTATCAGCTCTTCAATAGTGATACGCTCTTCTGAAACAGGAATATTCCACATTTTTAATAACTCTATAACTGTGTCTCTAGTCACTCCAGCCAAAATACTTCCTGTTAAACTAGGGGTAATGACCCGTCCATCAATCTTGAAGAACACATTCATTGTTCCTACTTCTTCAATATACTTACGCTCAATACCATCTAACCAAAGTACTTGGGCATAACCTCTGTTTTTAGCATTGGCTTGTGCCTTGATACTTGCAACATAATTTCCGCCTGTTTTGGCAAATCCGATTCCTCCTGGTACTGCTCGTACATATTCTTGTTCAACCCATATCTTAACAGGATTAATCCCCTCTTTATAATATGGACCTACCGGAGATAATATAATCATAAATTTATATGTCAACGATGGACGTACCCCTAAAAAGGGGTCTGTCGCAATGATAAAAGGACGAATATATAAAGCATTGCCAAGCCCTTCTGGAATCCATCCTCGGTCTATATCAACAACAGCCTTGACTGCTTCGATAAAATCTTCTACTGGTAATTGCGGCATACAGATACGGTCATTTGTAATATTTAAACGGTCCGCATTTTTCTCTGGTCGAAACAGCAGTATATCTCCTTCCGGATTTTTATAAGCCTTAAGCCCTTCAAACATTTCTTGCCCATAATGAAAGACCATCGTTGCCGGATCTAGTGTTAGTGGCTGATAAGGTACAATACGGGCATCATGCCATCCTTGTCCTTCTGTATAATCCATAATAAACATATGATCCGTAAAAACATTACCAAACCCGAGATTACTTGAAGAGGGTTTTTCTTTTAATTTGTCTGCTCTAGTCACTTGAATATTCACTGTATACCTCCTTAATCACTTTCATTGCAGACATTATATCAGATATACAATGAACTTACAATGATAAAAAACACTTTTTCACAATTTTTGTGCGTTATAGCGCACTTAATATTATCTTTTATTTTGTTCACAATTATGATATAATATGTTCATAGATTGTTTTTATTTTAAAGGAGGGTTTGTCATGACTATGATGGATAGCCATAGGTCTAATTTCTATGAAAAACGTATTGGCCCTGATTTCCTTGTTTACTGGATTCGTGTATCAAGTTTTGTCGTTTGGCTTCTATTGGGCACCTTTTTTCTAATCACTGACATGGCTCGTCCGGAACAAACCACTTTTTTTGATCGTCTCTTTGATGTATCCAGGCGAACCGTATGGGATGAACAGATGATGGTTATTTCTTTTATCGTCGCTGTTGTACTCTTTTTCTTTTCTTTACTTTCATTAATCATCAATACACGACGCTTAAAACGAAAAACTGATCACATCAGTATTTCACTCGTCATTTCACTTATTGTATCGACACTAAGTATTTTACTATATATCGCATATGCACTAAACAATATGAGTTCCTTATATTAATATTCTAAAAATAATAAAAGGGGCTGTTCGTTAACAAATGAAATTTGCTGACGCTCAGCTCCCTTTTTAATGCTGCTTTTTATTCATCTTCCTATTTTCGAACCATTTTTCCTTTTAGATATGCATTTTCTCTTTCCAAAAATAAGTTTTTTTGATTTAAATCATCAATGAGTTCTCTTGTCTGCACCGCTTCAATAAGCTGTTCTGCATGAATACGGATATTTTTCTTCGAAAAAGGATGTGTGCAGATATGGTCTACTCCTAATTCAAGGTATAAGTCTATTACTTCTATAGGCTCATCACGAAAAAGTCCCAATATAGGAATCTGAAAATATCTTTCTTCTCCACGTATCTTTAGAAAAATTTCCTTTTTCTTTTTCACTTCACAGCAAAAGTTAATAACAAGTAAGTCTGTTTTTTCTTCTTCAAGACAAAACATTAATTGTTCTAGATTTGTTGCTACATTTACATTGTACCCATTTTCTTCAAAAATTTGCGATAACCAAATAAGTGTTTCCTCATGGTTATCTAGTATGACAATTGTCTCTTTTTCTCCATCCTTCAACGATACACCCTCCTCTTACCGTCTCCTCATTTTATTTGGTCCTCTTAATCACAAGAGGTTACTCATCCTCGATTTGCCAATCAATGACTTCTTGATTATGCTCTGTTAATATAGTATTGATTTTTGAAAATGGTCGGCTTCCAAAGAATCCTCTCGATGCTGAAAGAGGACTTGGGTGGGCCGATTCAATAATGATATGTTGACTATTTGTTATTAATTTCTTTTTCGATCGGGCAAAGTTTCCCCACAGCAAGAATACAATCGGTTCTTCACGTGCATTCAATACAGAAATCACATAATCGGTAAACCGCTCCCAGCCAATTTTAGCATGTGAAGCTGCTTCATGAGCCCGTACAGTTAATACTGCATTCAAAAGCAATACGCCTTGCTTAGCCCACTTTTCAAGGTTTCCATGTTTTGGAATATAACAACCACAATCCGAAGCTAACTCTTTGTATATATTTCGTAAGCTTGGAGGAATATCTACATTTTTTTGTACTGAAAAGCATAATCCGTGTGCCTGAAAATCATTATGATATGGGTCTTGACCAATAATCACCACTTTAACCTCATGGTATGGTGTTAAATGAAATGCATTATAAATGTCTTTTGCTTTCGGAAAGATTTGCTTTGTTTTGTACTCCTGAATTAAAAATTCACGCATTTTAATGTAATAATCTTGCTGAAGTTCATCGTTTAGAAGCTCTTGCCAATCATTCATAAAAACTTCACTCATTTTTTACTCCATTTCATCTTGTAATTTTTGAATTCCTGCCTTTATACGCTTAATCGATTCATCTTTACCTAGAATCCCCATAATATCAAATGCACCTCCTGGTGTTGACTGTTTACCAGATAGCGCCGTTCTTAAAGGCCATAATACTTGACCATTTTTTAAATCTGTTGTTTTTATAAATGCCATAACCGCCTCATGTAGCGCTTCAACCGTCCAGTCTTCATGTGCTTCTAATACCGGTAAGACTTGTTGCATAAATCCACATGAATTTTCTGGATTCGTCTTCATTTTTTTATGTGTATAGATAGCCTTATCATACTCAGGAACAGCTTGGAAAAAGTCGATGATATCATCAATGTCTACTAATGTTTCAAGGCGTGTCTGAGCTAATGCCGCTATCTTCTTGTGGTCTAACGCTTCATTTGGTACAACTTTCTTTATACGGTCCTGCACCATTTCATAAAAGGCATCCGGATCCATACGTTTAATATATTCGCTGTTCATCCATCGAAACTTTTTCATGTCAAAAACAGCCGGTGCTTTATTAATATTATGATAGTCAAATAACTCGATTAATTCATCCATTGAAAAAATTTCTTCATTAGATGAAGGACTCCATCCAAGTAATGCCACATAATTAACAATTGCTTCACTTAAAAAGCCTAAATCTATAAGGTCTTCATACGAAGCATGTCCTAAACGTTTGCTAAGTTTTTTGTGATTTTCATCTGTAATTAACGGACAATGTACATATACTGGTACCTCCCAGCCAAAAGCATTGTATAAACGATTATACTTTGGCGATGATGACAAGTATTCATTTCCGCGAACTACATGTGTAATCCCCATTAAATGGTCATCAACAACATTGGCAAAGTTATATGTTGGATATCCATCGGTTTTAATAAGAACCATATCTTCAAGCTCTTTATTGTCAACGGCTATATCTCCATAAAGCACATCTGAAAAAACGGTAGTCCCTTCAATAGGATTGTTTTGTCGGATAACATAGGCTTCATTATTTGCAAGTTTTGCTTTAATCTCTTCATCAGACAGATTTAAACAATGCTTATCATAACGGTATGCCTCTTTTTTTTCTTCTGCCTCTTGGCGTAGCCCATCTAAACGCTCTTTTTGGCAAAAACAATAATAGGCTTCCCCTTTTTCCACTAATTTTTTTGCATATTCCAAATAAATCCCTTGATGTTGACGTTCACTTTGAACATATGGTCCTACGCCGCCATCCTTATCCGGTCCTTCGTCATGAATAAGCTTCGCATCAATTAACGTATTATATATAATATCTGTTGCGCCTTCAACCAATCGCTCCTGATCAGTATCTTCTATACGTAACAAAAAATCTCCATTCTCATGTTTTGCAATTAAATACGCATATAGTGCCGTTCGTAAATTCCCTACATGCATTTTCCCTGTTGGACTTGGTGCATAACGCGTTCTTATTTTATTACTCATCTTGAAACTCCTTTAACCATGAATTTTCGTAAATATAAATCACAGATTATTATATCACGAAATTTACAACAATTCTAATTTATTTAGTTTATTTACTTTATTATCTTTCAAAATCTGCTATAATAGGTGTATTTCAGCTACAAATATTTTAACGGAGGATTTACAATGAAACTATTTTTTTCTAAGCACTTTAAATCACCAAGACAAAGGCTCCTTTTTCTCCTTGTTCTTGTAAGCATATTACTATTAGTTTCTTCCTGTCACTTTTTCACAACCACTAATTCAAATAAGCAATTAACCTCCATCACCGATGAGGCTTACCTCTTTTATGAACTCTATGATCATAGTGGCGAACTATTTGAAACGATCGTTGCAAGTAATGCAAGTGATGCTGCTAAATCTGTAACCTTAGAAAAATTATTGAATGCATTTTCCCAAGAAAGCTATCCATCAAAAGATGCAACGGACAAGCTTCATGAAGATAACGATGTATTAACATTAAATATGAATGCATTTTCAAGTGAAAAAAAACATGATAATTATTCTGTAGCCATTGATTTTAATACGCAACGCTTCCAAATTACTGCGGATAAGGATATGCTCATATACTCTGATGAATCTTTTGATGAACTTATTCAATCAGGAATACTTGAATATTTTTTCCCTAAGCGTAAACTTCCACAAATAACCCTTTCCCATAATCTTGAGGAACTTGATGCACAGCTTAGCGGAACATGGAATTATTATATATATCAATCCTATTATTCTCACGAAATTATCAGCGATGATTTTATCGCAACACCAGACTATAGTGCATATGTCATTGAAACAGAACCTCAAACCATTGAGTTATCAATTGTAGAGTCTGACCAGACACTGGACATGCCTTCTGCTACTTATGCACTCTATGATGCATCACAAAATCTTATTGAACAAAAAGCGCTCCTTTTTGAAAACAACAAAGCCTCCATTATATTACCAAATACCAATGGGAATTATCATTTAGCCATTGATTACAATTGGCCAAAAACATCCCAAATGGATTACGGGACATTAACCCAAAATACTTCCTTTAGTATTGAGCTACCTACTACTTACACCCTTAACCATAGCACTTATGAACCTGGTGATCTTGTTGTCGTAAAAGCAGATCATATAAGTTCCGATGCTGTCTACACTTTTGAATCAGACATATATCATGAAGAACTTACATGGATTAAACAAGACGATGCCAATTATTTATTTCTGCCGCTGACAAGTAAGTTATCTTCTGGTGCGTACATCTTAAAAATACATGAAGAACGTGCTGGAAATACTGTAAAAACAACACAATTACCTATTGAAGTTATTGATAAGGAATTTCCAACTCAAAAATTAAAGACTTCTTCAACAACAGCAAGTATACGTTCAAATGAAAATGAGATTGCTTTAGCTGAGGCTTTCAATCGTGCTCGAGAGTTAAACCATGACCAACCTTTATGGACAGGCGCTTTTTTGCAACCCGTAGGTGGCAGAATTTCCACAGAATATGGCGTTATACGTTATACCAATGATGCCGTCGAAAGTTCTAGGCATAATGGCATTGATTTTGCCAATCCTACCGGAACACCTATTCTTGCCACAGAAAGCGGATATGTTCGTATGAGCGAACACCTTGCCATCACCGGTAACACTATTTTTATCGATCATGGTGTTGGAATTTATAGTCAGTACTATCATCTTGAAACACTTGATGTTGGTGTTGGGGATTATGTTGAAAAAGGTGATATCATAGGAACTGTTGGTTCCACTGGTTTTTCCACCGGACCTCACCTTCATTTTTCTATGTACAATAATGGAGTCTATGTTAATCCATGGAAATTCTTTGAAGCGGCTCCATTTTAAGATATTAACGAGGGATCAAAAGGCATACAGCATGACTTTTGATTCCTTCAAGCTGCCCTGTAAATCCAAGATGCTCTTCCGTTGTAGCTTTTACATTAACTTGCGTTATATCCACTTCCAGATATGACGCAAGTATTTTTTTCATCTCATGAATATGTGGTGCCATTTTAGGTCGTTGTGCAATAATCGTCACATCCACATTTCCCACTTGATAACCTGTCTTCTTCATCATATCTACTACCCGTTCTAGGAGCACCTTACTATCGATATCTTTAAATTCCTCATCCTGATCCGAAAAGTGACTTCCGATATCGCCTAATCCTAATGCACCTAAAATCGCATCCATTAATGCGTGCAAAGCAACATCTGCATCTGAATGTCCTAACAATCCATACTCGTAGTCAATCTTTACGCCTCCTATAATTAATGCTCTATCCTTAACTAAACGATGTACATCATAACCGTGTCCTATTCTCATTATCTTTTTTCTCCTTCTATTTTCTACGACTGCATAATGATTATACAGTCCATATTTTTTTTCTAACTTTTGATGTTTTTTGATGTTTCCGCCTATATCTTATCACTGATTATTCTTCAAAACAATGATTTTCGATATCCAACTTATGGACATCGGTTCAAAAAAATAATTTTAAGAAATTTTATCATTTTCGCTTGATTTTAGATGACTTAATGTTATAATTATATAGAGCTATGTGAATTCAATAATGACTTTGCATGCTATTTATTTAGGATATTATGGGACTTACTTCGTCAGCTGGGATAAATTTAAGCCCGCTTAGCAAAACGTCTTAATTAAAAACCATTTACCTAAATAAGATTATACGTAATGTATAAAGAATAGTTGACAACCGTATCATATGATACAGTTAACAATAATCTCAATTCACTTTGGGATAAATTTAAATTTTAGGAGGAATTACAATGACTAAAGTAGCTATTAATGGTTTTGGACGTATTGGTCGTCTTGCTTTCAGACAAATGTTTGACGCTGAAGGGTATGAAGTGGTTGCAATCAACGACTTAACAGATGCAGCAACACTTGCACATTTACTAAAATATGATACCGCTCAAGGTAGATTTGAAAAAGAGATTACAAGCTCTGATAATTCAATCACTGTAGATGGTAAAGAAATCACAATTTATGCTCAAAGAGATCCTAAAGATCTTCCATGGGGCGACTTAGATGTTGACGTTGTACTTGAGTGTACAGGATTCTTTACTTCATTAGAATCTGCATCAGCACACATCGAAGCAGGTGCTAAAAAAGTTGTTATCTCTGCTCCAGCTAAAGGTGATCTTAAGACTGTTGTTTTCGGAACAAACGAAAACGTACTTGACGGTTCAGAAAAAGTTATCTCTGCTGCTTCATGTACAACAAACTGTCTTGCACCAATGGCAGATGCACTTAACAAATTAGCTGCAATCGATTCAGGATTCATGACAACTATCCATGCATATACTAATGACCAAAACACACTTGATGCACCTCACAAAAAAGGTCTTAGAAGAGCAAGAGCTGCTGCTGCTAACATCGTTCCAGCAACAACAGGTGCTGCTGCTGCAATCGGTTTAGTTATTCCTGAACTTAAAGGTAAATTAGACGGTAATGCACAACGTGTTCCAGTTGTAACAGGTTCATTAACTGAACTTACTGCTGTTGTTAGCGGAGAAGTTACTGCTGATGAAATCAACGCGGCAATGAAAGCTGCTTCAAACGAATCATTCGGTTACACTACAGACGAAATTGTATCTTCAGACATTATCGGAATTCGTTACGGTTCATTATTTGACGCTACACTTACTAAAGCTACTCCACTTGGAAATGGCAAAACATTAGTAAAAGTAACTTCATGGTATGACAACGAAAACTCATACACTAGCCAAATGGTTAGAACAATCAAATACTTCAACGAACTATAAGCCGTTGTTCATTTGATCTATTCGATTAATCAAAAAGGAGCTGTTGCGTTAGCAAATACAATTTGCTGACGCTCAGCTCCTTTTTTTAGGCTCATTGTCAAATGTTGGAGTCACCCATTTATACCCTCGAATATATACAGGCAAAAACTCTTCTCTTCCTTCTTCCCCAGTAAAAATTTGATTTCCTGCCTCAGTCCACGCATGGGCCAATAAGTTTCCCTCTTCATGCTTAATACCAAAATATATATTCATATTAAGCTTTAGTACTCTTGCAATCCATAAAGCCACAAGTGCCTGTTCAAAACAAAGTACGCGCCATGGCACCTTTTCACTTACACGTTCAAGGATTTCTTGCACTCGAAGCAGGCGCTGTTGTTGACGTTTTGTTAAGCTTAAATCCGCTGCAATAATTTTTTCAGTATTTGTAACTCTTGTAATGAGGGATTTAAAAGGGATAATCTTAATTGCAATATATGAACCAAAAGACAACACATATATAATACCATACCAAAACACAAGCTTGATTTTTACCATATTAACCTCCTGTTTTTAGATATATTGACGCCAGCCTTAACTTCACATACAATAGAACTATAGATATTTTGCAGATGAAAAGGAGAGTTCTATGCAAACACTGGAAAAGTTAAAAAAGTTAATCGATATTAATATCTATCGCATACTATACCAATATACCAACGGATATCGTTCAAAAATTATGCTGATCACATCATTAAGCATTTTACAGGCTTTACTTAATGTACTTATTGCCTTTATAACAAAAATGATGATTGACTACGCCATTGATGGCAACTACATTGCCGCACTTCGCAGCGGAATATTTTTCGCCTTACTTTTAATTATCGATTTAAGCCTGTATAGCCTTTTATCACACAATAGTGTGAAACTTGAAAATACCATGATTAATGACTTGCAGCTTAAAGTACTCACAAAAATCTATCATAAAAAATGGGCAACAATCAGTCAATATAATACTGGCGATTTATTAACACGTCTATATGAAGATGTCCGCCATGTTATTCAAAGCATAACGACAATTATTCCGACAATGATTGCCCTTTTCCTACAATTTGTTGCCGCTTTTGCGATGCTTGCCTATTTTGACTGGTTACTGGCAATGCTTACTTTTCTTATCACACCTTTTACTGTACTTATAAGTCTTATTATTGGTCGCAAGCTTCGCGATATTCAATATAAGATTCAAAATGCTGATGGCATACAACGTTCAAAAATTAATGAGTCGCTACAAAATCTTATATTATTAAAAACCTTCAATTTCCTTCATGAGAACTTATTCCAGATTTCAACTTTACAAAACAATCGCTTTAAACTTATCAAACATAAAAATATGACAAGTATCAAGGCAAATGTTATTCTTGAAAGTGGATATAATGTTGGTTTTTTCTTTGCGTTGACATTAGGTGCATATCGCTTAGCTCAATCAGCTATTAGTTTTGGAACATTTACTGCTTTTTTACAGCTTGTCGGCGAAATACAAGGACCTATTCATGAAATGACACGTTCGATTCCTCGACTCATCTCTTCCCTTTCTTCTCTAGAACGTATCGAAGAAATTATTGCACTCCCCGATGAGACATCACAAAATCATTATACCATAAATGAAAATGAAACAATCAATGGGCTTCATATTCATAATTTATCCTTTGCATATGATGAAAATACCCGTGTACTCGATAAGGTTAATTTATCCATTATCTCCGGGCACCGCATCGGCATTATAGGGCCTTCAGGTAGTGGAAAAACCACCCTCATCCATTTAATCCTATCCCTGATAGAACCCTCTGACGGATCCCTATTTATTTCTTTTGATTCAGGCAAAAAGCTTCCACTTACTTTTGCATCACGTAACTTCTTTAGCTACGTTTCTCAAGCAAACCCGCTGTTTTCGGGAAGTCTTCGCGAAAACCTTTTTTTAAACGAAACCATAACCCCCGATCAGATTCAAACCGCACTCACTGCTGCATGCTGCGACGAGTTTATTCGTCAGTTGGACAATGGCATTGATTCCATCATCCACGAACGTGGAGTTGGCATTTCCCAGGGGCAAGCCCAGCGTATCAATATAGCTCGTGCGCTCGTTCACAATAAGCCGTTCTTAATTCTTGATGAAGCCACCTCATCACTTGATCGTGAAACCGAGCGTCAGCTTATACGAAACATTACCCATTATTACCCTAATACCACATTGATTGCAATCACGCATGGCACTCAATTACTAACTATATGTGATGAAATTTATGAAATCAAAGAAAAGCAATTAGTCCCAGCCAAAGCATACGAATGATATATAAACTATTGACCATACTGTTTAGAACTATAGAACGCACCTATAGTATCAAAAAAAGGGGCTGTCGCACTAA
>DGAD01000027.1 GCA_002382805.1 Clostridiales bacterium UBA4039 | reverse complement strand
CAACTAGCTTGACAAATTCCGATCCCCTGGTTTTACAACTTTATTGTATCAGAACAATACATTACTATAATGGTTATCCAATAATAACGGATAATAAACCATTATCTATAGAGTAAATTTTATCACATAATGATGCAATGTCTTTATTATGGGTTACAAGAAGAAGCGATAAACCTTCCTCAATAAGAGAATCTAAAACTTTCATCACAGCATCACTAGTTTCAGTATCAAGTGCTCCTGTAGGTTCATCAGCCAATAATATTTTCGGGTTATTAACAATCGCTCTAGCAATAGCAACCCTCTGACGTTGACCTCCTGATAGGTTTTTAACTTTGGAAGTGGCTTTATGTTTCAATCCGACTTTTTCCAAAGCACTTAATATATGTTTGTTTCGTTCTTTTAAGGACAACTTTTTTTTCGAATAGAGTAATGGAATTTCAACGTTTTCCATAGCTGTATATCCTTCAATCAAAGCAAAGTCTTGAACAATATATCCAAAGAAACTATTTCGCATTGCAGCTATATCTTTTTGCTTAAGTTTGTTTACCTCTTGATTATCGACAATTAGATTGCCCTTATCCATAGGTACAAGTAATCCTAATATATTTATCAAGGTTGATTTACCACATCCTGACGCTCCTACTATTGCTATTTTTTCACCTTTTTCTATTTCAATATTTATTCCTTTTAGAACTGTTAATTTTAGTTCTTTGCCATCTTGATATGATTTTACAATGTTTTCAGCTTTTAATAACGACATATCAAACATCCCTCCTAAGATATAGTACTATATTGTTAATATCAATTCTGCGTATTGGTATTATAGATATGATGACGGATAATATTAATATTAAAGAACTTTGGCTCACTAATGATACTTTTCCTACAATACCTGTAAAATTCAGAAAGGTAAATGCAAATAAAGTTGGAGGTCCTATTATAAAAAGAACATATATAAAAGCTCTGATATATAGCCCTTTCATTGTCTCCCCATATATCAAGCTAATTGTGTATTCTTGCATATTGTTATCCACAACACTCAACAAGTTATAAGTCAGTCCTATTCCCATAAAAATAATTGCTGCTAATACAATAATTAAGAAGAATGTAATATTACTCTTCATCATATTGTTTTGGTTAAAAAGCAAATCATTATAATTTTTGGGTACAACTTTTATCAGATTAGAATTGTTTATCTCATCTGTAATCTTAAGAATATCATTTTCGTTAGAATCTATTGCTTTGAAATTTGTTTGAATTATCATACTATAGAATTCTCGATCTTTACTACTCATATATTTAAAAATTTCATTATTAAACTCCTCATAGGACATCAGCAACAATACTTTGTCATCTAAATTCATAAGGGCACTCTTCATAAAAAAACTCGAATTTTCAGGCAGTATCCCATCAATTGTATACTTATTCTTCTCTTCTCCAACTATGACTGTGTCCCCTACACCAAAGTTACTCACCTTAGACCCAATTAACATACTAGTCTGATTGTTTTTCCCATATGAATATGTAGAGGCAAATGCACCAATTCCTATAATCAAGTCGATATTTTTATTTTTTGTTATTTTAACACCATCAATATATGAAAACCCTTTATTCTCTAATAAGTATTTCTCCAAAGTTTCTTGTGAATCAGACTCTGAGGAATCTATGTTCCCAAAATCAGTATTGAGAACACTATCCCTGTAATATGTATCAAACATAGTTAGACTATATTTATCAAGTTTTGTTAACTGCACATAATAGTTAATATATGAACCAATATTACTAGCTATAACTGTGATAAGAACAACGAGTACTCCAATCTGCAATGAGAAAAAAAGAACTGAGCGTATATTCTTCTTAATATCCCTAAACGCAAATATTAACCGAATCACTTAAATACCCCCTTCTGAATAATTGGTTTAAATGATATTATGCCCGAAACTATTAAAAGCAATAGACTAACTATAGTATTAACAAAAAAACTGACAAGCATAAGAATCATATCCGCTTCAAGTCTAGTTGTTCTAAAAATCAACCAATAACAGAATACACCAATAAAACTTCCGACTATAATAGATGGTAACAATTTCTTATTTATTGTTCCAATAATCATTGATCTTGTTGCACCAAAAAGTACATGGATTTTTATTAGTTTATTTAATCGGTATAATGTATTTATATAAAATAACAATAAATTTATAAACACAAATACTAGAATAACCATTGCCATCATGTAGATGCTATTTGAAATAATAGCAGAAAAAATATCTTTAGGCTTTAAATTGTATTTTGATTCTGTTTGAATAATATAATTAGCCTTCTCGTAAGCAGGTATTATTTCATTTATAAAGACTTCATTAATAATTAATGGACTAACATGGCTAATATAAAAACTTCCCATAATAGTAGGCTCATAAAAATAGCTATATATATACTCTTTGTCTAAACTATACAGAGGATTATTTGTGTCATATAAATCAATAACGTTTAATAATTGTCCACCTAAACTCTCTACAATATTTGCATCGTCGGTATCCCTATTATAAAAAGATGATTCTGACAACAATATGTCATTACTCTTTGCTTTTCCAAATGGATATTTGTTACCAACATACTCTAAATAAAACTCACCAGGATCATATATTCCCAGTCCCATATTATCCTTATTATCAGAAATAAAGACCAAATCATTATCTTCTATTATCATTTGCAATTCATTTAATAAATCATTGCGTTCTTGATCACTAACTGCAATACTTCCGCTCTCATAAATTTTATATTTTACAGTACTAGAACTAAGAGAATATGGCGGACTGCTATTAGCATCAATCTGAATACTTGTATATTTAAAACTAAGCATAACAATAAGAGCTGTAACAATAGCTAGTACTAAAATAATTATTTTCGAAGTCTTCATAACTATCCTCCTATCCTTTTTAGGTTATATTTAGAGTTCCCACACTACCAAAAATAACTTAGAAAGTTTGGGTTGGCAACACTTTTCCAGACGACTATTTTAAAGTGAATGTTTCGATATTCAACAGGTGTTAAATAATTCAAAGCCGGATCTATTCTTTGGTTGTTAAACCAAAGAATAGAATCAGCTAGTTAATTATTTAGCTCGTTTAAATTGCCAAAGATTTACAAATTCTGTTTTGATTACTTTTAAAATGGCTTCAGCAACTGCATTATCATAAGGAGAACCTTTCACGCTCAAGGATCTATCGATACCGAAGATAGTCAGTGTTTCATCAATTAGATGATTTTTGAACTCATTTTCACTGGCACTTTAGCCAATTATTTCTCGACTAAAGAGGTCAATTAATACACATATATAATTCCATTGACCATCAACTCGAGCATATGGATAGGTTACATTTAAATAGACAGTTTTCTTATGTGGATATAAGACAAATTCAAAGAAAAGGAGAGTCACTTATGAGTACACCAAAGAAAAAAAGTCGAACATTTACACCGGAATTCAAACATCAAATCATCTAACTTTATAAAAACGGAAACGTAAGAGCATTATCTTCAAAGAATAGGGTTTGACGATCTTGACACTACTATGTTTTTTACTACTTTTTTATTTCCAAGTTTAATTCTTGCTTTTCTTTTCTTCAAAATCATTACTTCTATATTTAATCAATTATTTAATTTTTCTCTTACAATATTTCCCCCCTTTTCAAATAATTTACTTGTTCATATATATTCATCCCCTCACAAGATGATATTACATGTTTTTGTAATGTCATTATATTGTTTATTATCAATATTGTCAATTGGTGTTTTTTTATTACTAAATCAACTCATTTAAAAATTGACACAATAATCCACTTATAGTATTCTATTTATTATACAGAAGACTTATAATTTTCTACTTTCAAGGAGGTTTATGAAAATGCCCACCCCCAAAAATAAATTCAAGATAACTAACCGTGAAAAAGATGTCCTCGAAATTCTATGGAATAGCGAAAAGCCATTGTTGGCTTCTGATATTACAAAGTTAGATCCTTCATTAAGCATCAGTTCTGTTCAACTGGCCCTAAGAAATCTCTTGTCAAAAAACATCATTGAAGTTGCAGATATTGTATATAGTGGTACTGTTCTATCCAGAAATTATCGTCCAACACTCAGCAGAGAAGATTTTCTCATAAATAGTTTCAGAAGCTTTGATAAAGCAATTAATACACAAAATATTGTAGCCACACTTCTCAAACACGAAAAAAATGAGGCTGATACAATCACTAAACTGGAAGCTTTATTGAAAGAAAGAAAAAAAGAACTTCGTCAGGAGCAAAAAACTCAATCACCGAAAAAGGAGGATTAGAATGTCTTTTTCACTTTCTTCACTTCTGTCGGTTGTGTTTTTGTGCGGCATCTTCATCGTAATCGTTTGGCTTTATTTGCGTGATGTTCATCGAATGGTTCAAGTAGGAATACACACTATACTCATTATAATAGGTCTACTTGCCTTTCGCCTTATTTTCCCCATTGAATTTGTGTTTTCCACTTCTTTGGCAAGTGAACATATCATGCCTTTTATGTATGAATTATTGCACATGTCCGTCATTGGTTTCTTGACCATAATAGATGCTTTATTGATTATATGGATTATCGGAATAGCTTTTGCTGCTTTTAAGATAATCCGAATGCACATTCTTTTTAGGCAAATCGTTAGGCACTTACCCATATTAGATGATGCTCACGTCAACGAAATCTTGCAGTCTATTACGCATAGTTATAAGAAGCCTACACCCTTTCAAGTGGTAACTTCTAATTTTGTGAATACACCTATGCTTTACGGTTTTCGTCATCCAAAAATCATCATTCCCGCTGTTGAATTAACAGATCAAGAATGGTACTTTATACTGAAACACGAAGTCACCCACTACTATAATAGGGATCTATATGTTAAAACTTTTATTCAGCTTTTGCTGATTATTTATTGGTGGAATCCATTTGTTTATCTTCTAAACACTCAAATGGATAAGATCCTGGAAATGAAAACCGATCTCGAAGCCACTAAACATTTGAATGAATACGAAAAAACACAGTATTTAGATTGCTTGTTAAGGGTTGCCAAGAGTATTTCTATAGATAATGATTACAATGCTTATTCTATTGCTTTTGGTTACAGTAAAACTTCTGTTCTTTCCCAACGCTTCCATTTAATACTTGGCCTCAATAAGCCTACCTTCATTAAGTCTGTTACGAATGTTTTAATGTCTATTTTCCTTGTTATACTCTTGTATTTTTCATTTGTTATCGTTTTCGAACCGTATGCAATCGCTCCAGAACATGCTGCCGGAACAGTTGAGTTAACTACCGATTCAAGTTACCTGATCGTAAACCCAAATGGCGGTTATGATGTATATATCAATCATGAATTTTTTGCTACAACTCAAGAAATTCATGATTCTTTTGCAGACTTAACTGTTTATAATACAAAAGAAGAGGCGCTAAAAAATGAAACAAAAAACTAAAAAACGAATTATATTATTAGCAGGGCTTATTATTTTCGCTTTACCCTCCAGCGTATCTGCAGAGACAAATGCCTTAACAATACAAGATTCACAATCTAGTCTACGTCAAATCGATTAACGGAAAACTATATCGCAGACAATACAATTATTCAAAGCAAGTATTGATTGGTCAATGGGAACCTTGTTGATTACAAAAATAAAAAAATGAGCTACATAAGGAGAACTTTAGCTTTTGAAACTAAAATCACCTTACTATCTCACAAATCCTTGCTTTCCATCATTTTTTACTTTCCACTTCATCAATTCCGCTAAAATTGGGGAGAACTTCCCCCTCCCCAAATAACATCTATTAATGATTTATAATTCTCTGATACGCTTTTTATCAATCTTTTTGTTGCTGTTAGTTCTCCTTCATCTTTAGTTGCGTGCTCTTCACCTAGTCTTAACTATTCGTAATCCACAACCAATTTTACCCCTTGACCTATCGTGGATAATACAACGCTGCTTTCTTCATATATTTTACTATCTTTGCAAAGTAATTCTTTCTCATTTTCATTACTCCAGTTTTATACCTTGGTAGCATAAAACAAACGAAAATGCACCGAACTTGTGACATTTTTGAAAGAAACTAGAAAACCTGTAAAATATATGGTTTCAAGAATTTGAAGCTAAACTTCTGATAATAACCAACACTCTTGTTTTATAAATTCCTCCCAATTAATGTTCTCCATGAATTAGTTTTGATTTAGCTAAAATTTCAACAAACTGTTCAACCTCTTCAAGTTGAGGTAAGTGTGCAGAATTTTTAAAAATTATTAGTTCTTTCATAGGCGCATCTAACTTTTTATAAAATTGTTCAACTAAAATGGTTGGTGTTATATAATCATATCTACCCGCAATAAAAAGAACTGGTACCTCCAATCTTTTCACCATATCTAATAAATTCACCTTGCTTATTTCATCAACTAACAGATTTGCTGATAATAGACATGCCTTTTGATAGTGGATTTTATGACGCAACGAATACTCTTTAGAGAGGATTAATGACATGCCCATACTTTTAGTTGGCTTCGTCCTGAAAACGCCACCTATTTTTGCCTGACAAACTGCACGTATGTACATTTCTTTAGGGGAATATGGTGGTTTTCCTATTTGTTCAAGCATACCAATCACTTTTTTATTATGTTGATAAATCGCTTGTTCTTTTGTGTATTGGTATGCTATTTTTTCCGCTTCCTCAGAATTAACATGCTGCCCAATTCCAATATATGCTAAATATTTGTTGGGATTATTTTTTACTGCATAAGTTGCAATGATTGTACCCCATGAATGACCTGCTAAGATGATTTTTCCACAATTGAATTTCCCAATCAAGTAATCCGTGACTTCGTTCAAATCAGAGATAAATGTTTCTATATTGAATGTATCCTTAGAGATTTTTTTAGAATAAGACATTCCTGCACCTCTTTGATCCCACCTCACAACGACAAAGTGTTTTTCTAAATCCTTTTGGTAATTTCTAATATAACCTATTTCTGCTTGCCCTGGACCACCGTGAACAAATAACAATACAGGTTTTGCACTATCTTGACCACGTATCATCAAATACTGAGATACCCCACCTATCGGTATTTGGCAGATTTCAGAAATGTTATTGGAATAAACTTTACCATTAATATCTTGCATTCTAGATGTTTTCATATTTGTCTCCCTTTCTATTCTTGATACATACGTATGTATGTATATGTGTCAAAATTTACTGCCTTTTTAAGGGCAGTAAATTATTTTAATAACTCTTGTTTACCGAGCGTTAAAAAAAGTTCTTTTATTTCATCATCCATAAAAGGCACACCTAGCAATTCGCCAAGTTGCTGAAAAAATGAAATCTTATCAACATATTCTTCATAAGATACCTCAAATACATAAGGACTTAACCATGAAGAAACTAAAAGTGCAATCGTTTGTGCTGCTTGTTTAGGATATGCAACATACATAGAGCCGTCCTCATTGCCCTCGATTAATAGCCTTTCAATATATATAGACATGATATTTACTTGAGAGAGTATTTCGTTCTTAAATACAACAGGATTATTTGACATCTTCTTCATTTGCGCTCTCATGCTATCGCTTTGCTCTAAGCGAGGAAGAAAGTCTAACTTAATTATAAAATGTAGTTTTTCAAGTGCATTTAAGTCTTTCCGTTGGCTTACCGTATGAAATGGGTTATTATCATGAAAAGACTTATACATAACGCCTGCAATTAATTCTTCTCGTGATTTAAAATAGTGGTAAAATGCACCCCTTGTGACACCTAGTTCTTTCACTACATCTTCCACACTTACATTTTCTAATCCTTTTTCTGAAAATAGACGCATAGCAATTTCCAATATATCTTGCTTAGTCTTTTGGCATGGATCATAGCGTGGCACTTCATCACCTCCAATACATACACATGTATGTTATCTCTATATTAGCATTTATTATCCACTGTGTCAATTTCCCAAATATCTTTGGTCGCGTTAATTTATCGTCGGAAAAAGAAAGATAGAACTATCCCTCTGTATGATTTATAAGAATTAATCTTGGTCTTGTATATCATATTTTATCCGCAGATACCTCTTAGTTTTTTCATCAAGTAATACATACCATCCGTCTTACCTATACTTCCAGCTGCTGTATTATGATTCCATACATCTGTATATGTCTTTTGTTTTTTCTTGAATCTTCGATCAATCTCTTCTCTTATTTCTTCTTGAAGAACTCTCATTTGCTTTTCAAATTTGAATTTATATTAGCATGTACTAGGTATATTCTAACAATCTGTTGACTGCTTCTAGCTCGCTTCTAAAATTATGCTCAAGAAGATATTCATAATTTTTATTTTCCTTGTTAAAGGCACCTTTTCGTATTGTGTTTCTGATAGTTAGATAACAATGTCTTTTCTTTTTATATTCCATAGCATGTTTATAGTAGCTACATTGTTCACATATCTCAAACTTCAATTTTGAATAATCCTGTATACAAACATCACTTTTGTTAAATACACAAATTTTAACTATCATTTCATCAATTTCATTGTCACTTAGAAATTGCCTATAAGGTCTTATATCTGCTTTTGCGTATTTTGACCATATCTCTTCATATTTACTATTTCTAGATTCTAAAAACTTCTCTACTATCAACTTCAACTTTTGACTTTGATTAAAATACTCAATTATTTCCTCTTTAGTAACTTCTCTTATAACTGTTAATTTATTTGATACCCATCCATTAGTAGTATTTTCAAAACAATGTCCTTCAGCTTTTACTTCAAATAGTCGCTGATTAGATCTTCCCTTTCCTTCACTGAATGCTATGGGCGAAGTTATAAAATCTCTGTGACTTAATACATCTTCAATTCTAATGCAAAAATGTGAGTACACATCTTGATAATCTTTATGCGGCCGTATTCTCTGTGGTTCCTCATACGGTATTCCTAATTCATATATATAATCTTTAGCTTTAAGAATCCCATCTACCACCTCTATTCCCTTGAATCCAAAAACCGGCTCTTTAACATCTGGCTCAAAATAATCTTTATATACATCAATTATTTCTATGCCTACTATGTAATTTAATGGAATTCTTTTTTCTATATCTCCAATTCTATGTGTTCCATATTTTATATTGGGATCATACTCATCTTTTCGGCAAACTAAATAATCTTCTTTTAAATCAGCTGGAAAGCAGTGATAAATTATATTTCCTCTTAGCCTCAATTCACAATATTCATTTTGGTCAATTATCTTTTTATAAATCCAATCATACAATCTATTATCGTAGCATTTAACATTGCATTTATTGAAACTAAAGCTATTTTCATTTATCTGATTTATATCTTCATCTCTTTTCCAATTAACAAGTTCCTCACATGTTTCGCACCTGAAAATCATCTTCCCTCTCCAGAGAGATTTAATATACTTAAGTATTCCAACATCATATACTTCTCCACATTTTTTACATTTCCTTGTCATCCCATATGCTTCCTTCCCATGCAATATAACTATATTTAACACATAAATTAGTTGAGCAGACACATTCTTTTGTTTTGTTAAATTCCCACACCATTATAATATAGAATTATACATCGGAGTGGAGTTTTTTTAAGTCTTTTCATATCAATCCCTTTTCTAATATAGGGTGCAAAAAAGCCGTGAGCTGATTTCAACTCACGGCTTTCGCCAATCTTTATTCTATTTTATCTCTTAGCTCGTTGCAACAGGCACACAACCTCGCAATGCCTTGAGGAGACAATAAGTATACATCCAAGACCCAGCAGTCCCTTGGCGGACACCGTTTCTTTTCAGAAATCTAGGGATAACTTTTTGTCATTCCTAACAGATATCTTAAAAAAATTTGTAGTAATTCATCCTGATGTTTTTCAACTTAATTATTTTTATTAAATAATCATCAAATACCGAATAATCAACTCCCTTTTTTATCGGGGTGAAATAAGTGCATTGAGTTTTCCTCAATTTGTGAAAGAACATTTTCACCACGAATAAGTGAAATCTCACTGGCAACATTTTCAAGTTCTTTACGTAACTCTCTCACCGAATTAAATTTCATAGTAAACGGAGCATCTGTCTCTATCAATATTCTGTTGGACGGAATATTGCGAATAGTTTCTTGCCCAGATTTCGTTTTCAACATTTTGGGGTTGATAGAAAAGTAAGCACCATTTTCTATTGCGCTCTTCCTCTCCAATGCTGTTCCAGTAAACCAATGGAATATACAGGTACAGTTTTGAAATGTTCCTGATTCTTTTAAAATATCGATAACTGTACTTATCGCCTTAACGCTATGAATTGATAACACTTTTTCACCCTCATTGGCACATTCGTCAGCAATTCTTCGAAAACACGAAATCTGCTGTGTCTTTGTAACCACATAGCTTTTATTAAAATCAAGACCAACCTCACCAATATATTTTGCACATTTTAAATTTTGCAAAAACAAATCTATCTCATGTTCTCTTTGTTCTACCAATTGTGGGTGGAATCCGAGACCTACACAAATATTATCAATACCTTCTACAAATTTTAATTCTTGCTTATACGCTAAGGGTGTCGTCCCAACAGCAATTATACCAACATCGCCTCCGCGAAATTGGTTTATTAGTGACTGCATATTTTGCATCAAATCTAAATGAAAATGTGTATCAACTAGCATAATCATTCTCCAAATTATCCCGAATCCATTTATCTACCTCCATAAGGCCACGATAATACATTTCAGAAAGTTCGTTAAGATACTCTTCATTATTTTCAAGAGGACCTGGTTTATGGATTAGAGCCTTTTTTACATTCGGATTTTGTTTTACCTTTTGGATTGCATATTGGAAAGAACGTAATTGTTCACCTACTAATTCTCGATTATTTTGTATAGCACTAACATTGGAATACAAGTATTCTGATGAATCATAATCTCCAAAAGCATGGTGCATTGCCGCTCTTCTAATAATGCACGGCAAACAATGACCACAATGTTGTGAATGTCCGCTTCGAATATTTGCGTTATTAACAGATGAGCACGAGAATGATTTTTCTATTGCTACCTTAAGTTTATCCTTATTCAAGCACTCTGCTGCCATCTCGCCCTTAGTTTTATTCCAGTATGGATTGGAGATATAGAACCCAAAAATATTTTGGCTAATCTCATTCCACAATTTCAAATAAAATGGGTGTGTAGTTCTAGTACTATGGGACCCAATGCGCATGCAATCTAGCGGCACATTTAAGGCAATCAGCCCATTTTCTGGCATGAGCAAATGATTACAATTTTTTGTTCCACTCATTGCAAATAGAGCAATAACAATAAATAAAAACGACCTACTGCGCTGATTCTTATCCCGGTCAGCTTCAGGAAGTTCAATATCACCGAGACTAGTCCAAAGATATGCATTTTCATGAGGAATATTAGGATAATCCGCATCCAACATATGTAATAAATCAGTCTGCCAACTTCTAACCCTTGGCTCTCCTGCATGGCTCACTAGAAGTGTTGGCTGACCTTGTTCCATGTAGTTGATTGCCGCAATAAGACTGTCCATGCCTCCTGAAAACAAAGAAGCGACTTTATATTTTTCTATGCGCTGATTTTCCTTCTCTTTCTCGGCAAATTCTATTTTCCTTTTCTCAAACGCAAGTGTCCATATATCTCCAGTCAAAAACCTCAGCATTCGTTCCAGTGTTTTTTTATGTTCTTCCCATTTAGCATTGTATACGGGTACGGAAAGTGTAATTTCTCTTGTCCACGAATCTTGTGATTGTTTTCTTCTAGATATTTTCATATCCGCAATATAAACCATCAGACCAATAATCACTGCATCAAATCCTGTCTCTGACGGATAAATGTCTAATTTTCGTAGTTCATTAACTAACGTTTGAAGACCATATCGAAAACTTCCTGTCGGAGTAACCATTGGGAGCTGCACTTTCATTACACTAGACTCTAGTAATTTATCAAATTCCAGTGCATGTAGGTCTCTATTAAATGATGCAAATAAATGATACCTGTACATGCTTAGTCACCCTGCCTTTCTAATATCTCATATGTTTTCTGATAGATTGAGTCTGTTATTTCCTGCGCTATATTATCTGTCATCCGTACATTATTTTGCTGGACTTCCGCACACGCATCAGACACACTCTGTTTAATCAACTGTTCTACCAGACCTTCGATATGTGACACTTCATCAATATCATCTGGAAGTATTACAGTCTTATTGGCAATATCATTCATAACGTGTTCCATGACAACCTTACACATATAATTTTGTAGGATTGATGAGCACTCGGCTGCTGTAAGTTGTTCAGTTGACTTATCAAATAACTCTGGATTGTCAGCTATAGTATCAAAATATGCCGACCTAGCCATTCCCTCATCATTTGTTCCACCGTCTGGACAAATAAAAGAAGCAATTTGAGCAAAGAACTTTGAAGCAGGAAGTCCTTCTAAATTGTCAATAGATAACTGCTGCGCAATATCTCTTACGCTACCGCTCCCAGACAAGGTGCTTAAAACTCCATACAGCCTTGCAGTGCTGCTTCTCGCAGAACCCAAACGTGTCGTTGCCCTAGAACTTCCTCCCATTGAACGGCTAACATATCGTGAAATAGCATTTCTCATTGAACTGCCATCACGACCGCCACTAGATACATATTGTGTGAAAGTACCTCTTGGTCCCGTAAATCGATTTGCATCTCCATCTGGAGGTATCGATCCCATTGCACTATCTTGCTTTGCTTCTTTATCGTCAGTCACGTTATCTCCCTCTAACCACGATGGTACTAGCGGTGTATGACCAGATTGGCCTTTGTTTCTTGTAGATGTTCCCATAATCTTTTACCTCTGCGCGCTTTTTGCTGCTTCTATAATAAGTTTGTTGGAATTATTCTCTTCAATGCCCTTAAAAAATTGTTTTAACAAGCCTCGAGCCTCAGATGTTTTTGGAATGCAGGAATCCCAGCCACCAGTAGCCCATATTCCTAGTTTATCTAATGGCAACGTTAAAAGAAATTCCACAAGGTCTGTTTGAAGTTCCGACCGAAACTCTACTACACATCTGATCCCTTCTATACTTTTCGGCGTTTGGTTTTCAGAAAGATTACTTGTAAATACATCTTGAGATACAATTTTTAATAATCGCTTTGCATCTGAAGTATCCAATCCTTGAATTTCTGCTTTTTTTCTTCCAGTGTTAAATTTGCCTGCACGAATAACTGAAACTAACTCACGGAGGCGTTCTTCTGGACTACTAAAGAAAAAGTCGATTTTTTCCGTACAGGCGAAAAAATATGGTCTAAGATCCACGCTTGCTAAAGAGGGATCAATCTGCATCCATGTTTTAACATCATCTTGTTCTAAAAATACTTTGAAGGACTCTTGCCTAACTGCAGTAGGTTCCATTGTTTTTACTTTTTCTAAAGTTCCTATCTTTTTATCTTCACCGGTACTCTTTGCTTTTTTAGCGTTGCCTTCCTTGGCGTCATTTAATGTTTCTATACTTTTATTGCTTATTACGACTTCATTAGATTCTTGTTCAGGCTGAGTTTCCAATGCTTTACAATGCCCATTCTCATCAAGTTCACCAGCCAATGCTTTATAAAAATCATTGTTATACTGTTCCGCTAACATCATTTTTGCTAATACTGCCATCTTTAATTCATCTGGTTCAAAACCACGATTTCGTGCAATCTCGGTTCTTAGTAGAAGCATATTAATAAATCGTTTAATATTTCTCGGATTTCCATTTGTATGTTCTGCTAAGATCTTATCGATGCTTTTAGCAATTTTAATATTTTCAAATACACTATCATACTTTTTATCTAAAGCACGCTTTATCTCTTCCGTTGAAAGTTGCTCTAGTGCCCATGGCTTATGAAGTTTATTAATTACAACATCTCCCAATGTCTTTAACTCAGCTACTTCGCCCAACGCAGACTCAATCAACAGAAGCATTATGTAAAGCTGTGCCTCTGCTATTCCAATCCTCGGAATGTGCAAAGGAATCTGAATAAGCTTTTCTAAGTATTTATCAGAAAAACGATTATAGTCAAATTTTGAAATCGAATCCAGATTATTATGTTCCTGTTCGAGTACCCTTGGAAAATATTCTTTTACTGAATATCGTATCATTGCATCATCAGCCGCAATGATAAACGTTGTATTGTCCAATGTCAGAAACATGCGTACCGCTTCAAGTGTCTCTATTGCCACCTTTGGTAAACAACGATCTAGGTCATCTATGAGTACAACAAGTTTTCTTACATGTGCCTTGTCGAATAGTGCGGTGAAATTATTTCGAAACTCCTCCATTTCTTTATATCCCGAAGCTTCTTCTGCTGGAACCTTAATCAGATTGCCAATCGTTTCTATAATTTCATCTGCTTTATTATGGTCAGTTACTGTGTCCTTAATTACACTAATAACTCCATCTATTAACGCTAAGGGAGCAGTCCCTGTTGCAACGGAAACACCAATTTTTCCAATGCTCTTAGCTATGCTCAATTTATCTAAGTTTTTCCATAATCTTTTCCCGATACTTTTGATCTCTGAAATACCATTTTCGATTTTATGCTTTTCACAATATTGTTCCGCCTTTTTCTCTAACTGGGAGACTATAGCACTCATTAACGCTATTTTTGCATCCTCAAACCCTTGATATTGCCAACTATTGAATCGAGTAATTACATATTCTAAGGTGACATCTTTATTCTCGCTGTCTTCAGAATTAGCAGTTAGCTCCAATTCATCTTCAACCATTGCAAGAATACTTGATTTTCCAGCACCCCAGTCCCCGTGAACACCAATTGATACAGATTCTTTGCTTTCTTTAATTATAGATACAATTGTTTTAGCGACTGCTAGATTATTCAGCCGGTCTATCCTTGTTTCATTATCCGTTAAAATCATTATCTATTACCGTCCTTCTTGTAATGTTATTTTTAGTAGTTCATATTGCCACTACCTTGCTTTTTATACCTCTGTTGCCCAGATGAAGTCTTTTCAATCGGGACAACGCTTATATCATTACTTTTGATATAGTTGAGAAATAAGGTGCCAAGGAGGAGTCTGTCACTTCGTGATATTCTATTCCACTCGTATCCTTTAAAAAGATCACGAACTAAGAAAATTTCACCTGATTTAAGGTTAGCTAATTCTCTTTTAGCCATATCTAATAATTCATTTACTGTTGACAAAATGCTACCTCCTAGTTGAACAACGATAAAAACAACATTGTTATTATTACAATTGTATATCTTTCCCTAAAATTTTACAACAGCAAAACGTCAAATTAGACACAATTTAACAGAATATTTAGAATTAAAACAGCAAAACCGCCAACAATAAAATCCTCAACAAATTAAAGACTTTATTCTTAGCAGTTTAAACTCAACAGGAGCAGGGAAGACACCCTACTCCTATTTTACTATTCATAGTAGTCCACTTCTTGGTTTACTACAATCCCCGAACAAAATTGTACTTTTAATTTTATTTTTTTCTATAGATAAACCTTTATACTTTCCCCAGCATATCCTTTAACTAAAATATGTCCATCATAAACTTCAATTCTATCCACCTTACCCTTCACTGCACTTTCATCATAAGTACCGTTGCAAATTAGTGCTGTGAGCTGCTTTTTTAACCATTCTTCATTTATCGTAGGGGATAGAGCACACTCATCTTTGCCCTTTTCAATTCTTGTAGCACATCTCCATAACACTTTGCCACGCTCGGTTCTTCTACGATAGGATGCACCACAGTCCCCACATACTAATAAATTGCCTAGAATGTACTTGCTATTAAATTTGCTCTTGGACGCTTCTATACTTCCGTCATCATTACGAACAATTCTTTCGCGACGTTTCATTTCCTCTTGCACTCTATTAAATATATCTTTTGATACAATAGCAGGATGCGTATCTTCTATATAATATTTTGCCCTCTCTCCATGATTCACTTTTCTTTTTCCAGTAATATAATCTTCAGTATAAGTTTTCTGAAACATGGTACACCCTTTATACTTCTCATTTTTAAGCATCTTCTGGATAACATACGTTGCCCAAATTTCTTTACCCGTAGCAGTTTTAATTTTCTTGCTCTCTAAGTACTCTTTTATCTGCTGTAATGTCATGCCATCTAAATATAGATTAAATATTGTTTTCACGACTTCTGCTTGCTCAGGTACAATAACTAAGTTGCCATTATCGCATTTATAACCCATAAAGTTTTTGTACTTAGTAAAAATATCTCCGTTTTCAAACTTCCTTTGATAGCTCCATTGAATATTTTCACTGAGATTTCTGCTTTCTTCCTGAGCTAAAATACCACTAAGAGTGATTGCAAATTCTGCCTCGTCTTCGATTGAGTTTAGGTTTTCATTTTCAAAATACATATTGATGCCCCTTTCTTTTAATTTTCTTATGATGATTAATGTATCTAAAACATTCCTAGACAATCTACTAAGAGATTTCGTAAGAATGTAATCAATTTCACCAGCACAAGCCTTATTTATCATGTTCTCCAAATTAGAACGACCTGTTTGCCTTAGTCCGCTGCCATAATCAAAATAAACTCCTGCATATTCCCACTGAGGGTTACTTTGTATGACCGTTTTATAATTAGATATTTGTAAATCAATGCTACTTTGCTGGCTTTCAAATTTTGTACTAACCCTACAATACGCAGCAACCTTCAACTTTTTACTCTCTTCTTTGGTAGGTTCTATCCTTTTAAGTTTTTTCATATCAATCCCTTTTCTAATATAGGGTGCAAAAAAGCCGTGAGCTGATTTCAACTCACGGCTTTCGCCAATCTTTATTCTATTTTATCTCTTAGCTCGTTGCAACAGGCACACAACCTCACAATGCCTTGAGTAGGCAATAATGATGTCGTGTGAGCCTATTGGGGCCTTGGCGGAAGGATATTTTTCTCGAAATAGGATCACAATAATCCGTTTTTCGAATCCTAACACTCCGCTCTTTTAAGATCAAAAGGGACGTCATTTCTGCTCGGCATCTAGTAGTGCTGCTACAACTTTACCAGTTAGTAAAAATTGAGCGCAATAAAACTTTCAAACTTGTAGTGGTTTGAGAGCTTTATTCTGAACAATTATTCAATTATCTCAATAAAGTCTTTTTCCATAATTAATCCGAATTCGAAGTACACTATTGCAGTTTTTTATCCTTGACCACAATCCGGTCAATCACCTTATTTAGTAATTGTTTACTTATCTCGTCATCATCAAACTCTTCTTTGTCTTCAAGGTTTACTATTGGGTTCGCTTTTGTTTTGATCAAATACACTATCGAATCGGCAACATCAGTTAATACAATTGTATTAACTAGTTAACTCAATTATCTCAACACGACTATATTGTTTCATGTCTATCTCTAAAAGTGTATTTCTTTATGTAACCATTATTCGTGACTTTTAATCAATCAAACCAGCTCAAAATCATTGCATTCATTTTATCAAGGTAACTATAGGTACACTTTGTAATAGCAAGTATTCTTTCAACGATGTATTATGATTGCTTGCTGCATAACCATATACACACTTTAGATACTCGCCATTATACTTTCCCTTAAACGAAACGGTTGTCACACGTTGCATTGTTGGATTATTCCCTTTTAAATATTCATTATAATCGTAACAATAAATTCCACGACCTAATGTATCATTTTTGCTTTCACTATTATCAGGTATGATTAACCCCTTTTTTATTATCGATTCAACATTACCAATTTGAGTATTATGAATAAATTCTAAACAACCATTTATTAGAACGCTCATTGTCTTGCAATCAAAATGATTACAGACAATATCTTCTTTTCCGACAACATTCACATCATAAAACTCCTCGTCTAATACAATATGCCCAGTATTAAACAGTTCCTTGTTTTGTATATGTCTAGAAATATCTTCTATAAAATCTTCATCTAATTGTTCAATGTACATTTTGGGATTTCTCCAACATCTATAATCCGACTTTTCTCCAAAAAAACACCCACCAGCACAAAGCGCGCCCAATATAATAGGATAAAATAATATTACATTAGCAAATATCAAATGCAAGTACTTGTCATTTAATATAAATAGTACGTCAAATAATATAAGCAACAAAAGAAACGCCAAAGATATTGACATACCTCCTTTTAATGGCTTTTTTAATGCCATTTTAACACCTTCCTCGCTTAAAACTAAACGATTATTTACATCAGCTCTACCTCTTGACATTTTCTTACCATCATTTCTCATATAATACGAAAAGTTATCGAATACGTAGGCTTTATATTCCTTACTATTAGCAAAATACTCTTCTTTAAGCTTCTTTCCTCTTTCCTTATCTCCTAGCCCATGAACTATAAAAACATTCTGTTCACCACAGATATTTTTAAGGGCCTTTGCATGTAACCACTCATGTAATACTGTACTATTCATCAAATTTATAAGTTTCTTTTGTTTCATATGCTCTCCTTAATAAAATCAGTAAAAAAGAAAATAAATTGGGCACAATTTTTATGTTAAAAAAAATATTTTATATAGATTTGTTTTAACAAAGATTCACATCTTATGCGAATAATTGCAAACGAGTAATTTATGGACAATTTTGGTGCTTCATTCCCTGAAAAACACAACTAATCATGACTACATAGTATATTTAGGTCATCTTCTCTACTTGTGTCAGTAAATGCCTTATAAATTCTCGGAACATTTCCAAATTGAATATTGATCAATTCATTGATTGAAGGTTTTATATCATGTGGCAACAAATAAAATTTTTCTCCACCAATTTTTTTTCTTACCGTATCAACAATTCCAAAAGTACTTTTTACAATCACATGTTCCCGGCAATACATATCATTATTATTGTAGAAATATGTTTTTAATAGATATCCGAGCATCAACGAAGATAGCCTATATACATATGTTTCATCCACCAATTGTTCTAACAATTCGGTCTCAAATTCATTAGTTCTACATGACTCGATTTCATTAAACTTAAATGCACAATCTAATACAGGTGTTTCCAAAGCGCATAGTTCATCATACTCATCGCCAAATAATGACAATCCCTCATAAATTGGGTTTCCGTATTTTTCATGTTTATAAAAAAAGTTGCTCTGAGTATTTTCTAAGTTAGAGAAATTTGTCTTTCTAAATGGTCTTTTTCTAAACAAGTATGTGTAATCTCCAAAAATAGCAGAGAGATCGTTTTTACACGCGTCCTCAAATGAAATTTTATAAGAACTACTCTTCTCTGAAAATGATTCTATAGAATTCACAGTCCATATCATTTGCTTCCTCCAAAAAACAGCAAATACTAATGGACTTTTAGAATTATCTTCATATTTTTTTAGAACATTATAAGTATGTTTTAGCAGTTCAAAAGTTTTCTTATCACCATCTACCAACTTCGCCTCGACAAAAATTTTCTTAATATTATTAGGGTTTCCCGCTTCATACATTATTTCAAAATCAGGTACTTGCATATCAACTTTTGACTCTTCTGGAAATTGCTCTTGCCCTAGTGGTGTAATCAATTTTACCCATGGCAAGAGTGAGTAAATTCTTCGAAAGAGTTCTTCTGAATAGTATCCCTTAGAAAAATTATGATATCTGTTTCGAGTGTTTTCATCTGCTACTATTGATTGTAACATTCTCTGGATGTCATCATCAGAAAAAGAATTATTGTTGTCTCTCGCAGCTTTGACAACATCAAACACAATCCTCATAGATTGCACAGAATTCGCCATATAAATACTCCTTTCTTTTAAGAATCTCACTTTTTCTCCCAAGTAGTAATTCGTCTGAAATCATTAAGTCCATTCAAGTGTGAAAATGGAGATTCTTCTGCTTTATAATAATCCTTGTATCTGGCTCTATAGCATTGCGTCCCCTGCATGATATAGCAAACTTCAATCGCTCTAGTAATACCAACATAATGTAGGTTCAAGCTTTGGTTGTAGTCCTCTTCAGATCAATCTTCAAAAGGGTAAACCCATTTATATAAATCCATTAAGAATGCCACTTTGTATTCTAACCCTTTGACTTTGTGCAATGTTAAAATACATATTTCCTCCACTGATGCTGGTTTAAAGCCTTCAAGCATATCTTTGTTATTCAATATCTCAACCATTAAATCAACAATTTCATGATTCTCATATTCTGGATAAATAATCATCGAAAGATTAACAATATCTTCAATTTCATTTTTTAAATTTTCTTCAGTCGTGTCAAACAATCTATCTACAATACATAAAACCTTTTGATATTTCTTCGGTTCATATTCACTGTTTATATATTTCTCCACAAAATCGATTTTGAATATGTTCTTATCATAATAACATTGCAAAAAATCACAAAACAATCTCGCCCAATATGCAGAAAACCTATCTAATTCCGTATCAACAAATAATTTTGAAGGAGTTGACAAAAATTCATAACATTTTTCAGCTGTGCCATTACCTCTACAAAGAATTGCAATCTCGTTTTTATTTTTCACACCATACTTTTTCATGATCTCGGTACAAAGGAGACGCGCACAAGCGTTCGGAAACTTGTCATCATTGGATATGCTCAACTTATGAGCTAACATGTTCTTACCCATGATACATATCAAAATTAGCTTAAGCCCCCTATTTACAACGCTTTAAAAGACAAATTGTCTCAACATGATACGTATGCGGAAATAAATCAACTAAGGTCATCTTTTGAACCACATATCCGGCTTCTTGTAGGACTACAAGGTCTCTAGCTAAGGATGTGGGTTTACAACTAACATAAACCATGGTATCTACACCAAAGTCGATAATCTTAGGGAGAGCCTTTGGATGAATGCCATCCCTTGGTGGGTCTAAGACGATTAAGTCCGGTTTGTCTGTCAAGTCATCAAGGACTGCTAGGACATCACCTGCGATAAATTCGCAGTTAGACAGTTGATTAAGTTCTGCATTTTCCTTAGCAGCCTCTACCGCTTCTTCAACAATCTCGACTCCGACAGCCTTTTGAGCAACAGGAGCTAAGAGTTGCGTAATGGTTCCGGTGCCGGAATATAGGTCAAAGACAATCTTATCCTTCGTCTCACCAATATAATGGCGGACAACATCATAGAGCTTCTCAGCCCCGAGTGAATTCGTCTGGAAAAAGCTAAAGGGAGAGATCTTAAAGCGCAGTCCCAGAAGCTCTTCATAGATAAAGTCTCGCCCATGGAGTAAGTGTACATCTTCCGGCTTTACTGCGTCGGACAAAGTATCAGATACGGTATGAACCACAGATACCAACCCATGATCTAAGTCCTCTTCAGCTAATTGAACCAGACCGTCTAGCCAAGGCTTTAGGTCATAATCTAGCTGGGAGGAGGTGACAAGGTTTACCATAATCTCTTGTGTATTGACGCCTCGTCGAACTAGAAGGTAACGCAGGTAACCTTCATGGCTACGCTTATGATAATAGGTTAGATTATCTTGGCGGAAGCGTTCAACCGTATAATTAAGAATCTTATTAAAGTCTTCATGTACGATTTGGCACTCACCGGCAGGACTGATATCATAGGTACTTCCACGCTTATGCATGCCTAAGACAAGGGGACCGTCTTTTTTTGTATCGCCAAAGGAGTACTCCATCTTGTTACGATAGCCAAATATCTCAGGACTTGCCACAATGCCTTCATAGCGTTCTTCAAGAGGTCCGGTCACCTTTTCAATCATCTGGCGTACTTGTGTCTCCTTAAGTTGCAATTGTTTTTCATAAGGCATGGATTGGTAGAGGCATCCTCCACATTCTCCAAAAACCGGACAAGGCGCCTCAACTGCATCAGGTGCTGGTTGAACCGTTTCTAAAAGTCTCCCCAAGAATTTGCCATTACGTCGTTTTGTCGTAATCCCACGCACCTCTTGGCCGGGGATTACATTCTTTACGATAACCGTTTCTTCCTCTACTTTGACATACCCTTTATTGGGAAAGTCAACTTTCTCTACAACACCTACAAATTCTTGCTTTTTTTTCATTGAATTGTCATTCCTCCATCTATAGCACTTACTGTTACATTTAAAAGAACTGCTCCTTCGAGCAGTTCTTTGTGTATTCATATGATTACTTTTCTACATCGTCTTGTGCTTCTTCTAGATCTTCTTCAAGATCATCAACGAAGTCATCTTCGTCTTCGAAGTCATCAAAATCGTCATAATCATCATCATAATCCATGTCGTCAAAATCGTCATCATATTCATCAAAATCATCAAAGTCGTCGCTCTCATAGAAGAATACCTTATACACGACTACGGCTGCAACCGCTAACACAAGGATCGCTATACTGATGATTAACCAAGTCTTTGCTCTCTTCTCTTGAACATCTGCCTTCTTGCCGAATCTTTGTAGAAAATCTTCGACTTGCTTTAAACTCACTAAGTCATCTTTTTTCATAAAATCCATCATTCCTCTTCACGTCCCTTCTCATTTTTTGTATTCCACAAAAACATTTCCTTACTTTGTCATACATATGTTTATTATATCATAAGTTGAAACTTTTAACAGACCTTATCTATATTTTTTTTAAACCGGCAAAACTGGCAATCAGCTTTTTCTTACCATGGCTTGGAAAGTTCACCGTAACTTGATAATCTGCACCACCAGCTTCAATCAATTTTACCTGGCCGATGCCGTATTTTGGATGCTTAACTAAATCTCCGGCATCATAATCTAAGACGACGCCTTCCGGTGCCGGAATCTTAGATTCCATGTTGTAAGGTTTCTCTTTAAAACTTGCCTTACGGCGAGCACGTTCTTCAATAGGATTATATATACCTTGACTCTCTAGGTCGCTTTGACCTGAGACCGCATTGCTATCAAGCAGTTCTTTTGGAATCTCTGCGACAAATCGGGAGACCGGGTTATAGTTGGTATTTCCATAGAGCATTCTAGAACGTGCGCTGGTCATATAGAGCTTATCTTGGGCACGTGTAATTCCTACATAACATAGACGACGCTCTTCTTCAATATCCTCTTCAAGCCCGGAGTTCATACTCATGTAACTTGGGAACAATCCATCTTCCATTCCCGCCATAAACACAATAGGAAACTCTAGTCCTTTTGCACTATGTAAGGTCATTAAGATAACTTTATTATCATCATCTTCCATTTGGTCAATATCTGCAACCAGGGCAACATCTTCCAGGAAGGCATTAAGGGTTGGTTCTTCCCCTGCCGCTTCAGTTTCTTCTATATAAGTATACAGCTTAGAGACCAGTTCACCGATATTATCTGAACGTTCTTCTGCTTTTAGAGGATCATCTGCCTTAAGACTTTCGATATATCCTGTACGCTCTAGTAGCTCTTCCATTAGGCGCTTAAGCTTTCCTTGATCTGCCAAAATCTTTAGTTCATGCATCATCAAGGCAAATTCTGCGACATTTTTCTTACCTCGACTAATATTAGGAATACTCTCAATATCGTTAACCCCTTCCATAAAGGACTGACCGCTGATACTGACATATTCTTGAATGCGTTCAACCGTGGTATTACCGATGCCTCGCTTAGGAACATTAATAATTCGTTTTGCTGCTATTTCATCTGTGCTGTTATTTAACACTTTAAGATATGCAATAATGTCTTTGATCTCTTTTCGCTGATAAAATGATACTCCGCCAACTAATCGATAAGGAATCCCTGAACGCACCAGACCTTCCTCCAATAATCGGGACTGAGCATTGGTTCGATAGAGAATGGCATAATGATAATACTCATGTCCTTCGTCTTCAATTCCATGCACAATCGTATCGGTAATGAACCTAGCTTCTTCGGATTCTGAATTAACCTGAACATGATGGATTCTTTCCCCGTCCGGATTATCCGTCCATAACTTCTTTGCCTTACGTTTTCGATTATTACGAATCACTTCATTTGCTGCTTCCAAGATATTCTTGGTTGATCGATAGTTTTGCTCTAAGCGAATAACTTTTGCATCTTTATATACAGATTCAAAATCCAGTATGTTACGAATATCTGCCCCTCGAAAACGATAAATCGATTGATCATCATCTCCTACCACACAAAGATTCTTATGCTTATCCGCCAGTAGTTTTACGAGGCGAAACTGAACACCATTAGTATCTTGGTACTCATCCACCATGATGTAGCTAAACAAGTTGTGGTAATATTCTAAGACTTTCGGTCGCTGTTCAAAAAGTTCAACGGTTTTACACAAGAGGTCATCAAAATCCAACGCGTTATTTTTTACCAAACGTTGTTGATATTCCTTATAGACACGACTAATGACTTCCTTACGCATATCGCCTTCGGCTTGTTTTTGAAAAGCCTTGGGACCGATAAGCTGGTTTTTGGCACTACTGATTTCTGATAAGATCATAGACTCCTTAAAATACTTGGGGTCAATATTATATTCTTTCATAATCTCACGAATCAATTTTTTAGCATCGTCGGTATCATAAATACTAAAATTACGATCATAATCAATCTCATCGATATATCGACGAAGGATGCGAACACATGAGGAGTGAAATGTGCTCACCCAGACGTCTTGACCGCCCTCTCCAATGAGACGGTCCACACGCTCTCGCATTTCTTTGGCTGCTTTATTGGTAAACGTAATCGCCATAATTTTCCATGGCAATACATGTTTTTCTTCAATTAAGTATGCAATACGATGTGTCAATACACGTGTTTTTCCTGATCCTGCTCCTGCTAATAAAAGCAATGGACCATCCGTATGCATCACCGCCTGACGTTGCGGTTCATTCAGTGTTGCGTATTTATCCATAAGTGCACCTTCCCTTTGTGGAGTATTCTACCCCATATCATAACATAAGACGAACAGATATTCTACACTGACTTTTTCTGTTTACATCTAGTATTTATTACTATATAATATAGAGATACGACGTTTATTTTTATAATGACCATCCGGGGAGGCCCATCATGGAAAAGAAAAATTTCGATGATTATATCATAGATCAACTAAAAATGATTCAAGATTTTGACCGTATCTCTTCTGCAGATATTCCAAATATCGATTTGTATATGGATCAAGTGACCACGTTTATGAACGAACACTTGGGATTATTCAAGCGTTCTTCCGAAGATAAGATACTCACCAAGACAATGATTAACAACTATAGTAAGTATAACTTATTGCCACCAACCAACAAAAAAAAATATACCAATGATCATATTATCTTGATGCTGTTTATCTACTACCTCAAACCGATTTTATCTATTGGAGATATTAAGGAGCTCTTAACTCCAATTCAAGACATGTTTATGTCTGAAGAGACAAAAAAACCCGAAGGGTTTGATAATTTGAAGGAGCTTCATGATGCGATTGTAGCAACCGAAGCTGCCCATTTTTCACTTTTTGAAAACCACACGACAGAGACCGTCAAGGTTGCACAAGACCTCTTTAAAGATGTCAAGGATGAAAAACAGCGTAAACTGCTCTCTATCTTTGCAACCTCCTATCTATTTACTATACAGGCCTCTGCCCAAAAGCACATGATTACTTCATTAATTGATGACTATCTCAAAGAAGAGGCACCCCAAAAGACGAAGAAAAAGTCCTAGATAACCACAGTAAATCGAACGCCTTCTTCCGTGTTTTCGACGCGATAATCTCCATGATGGAGAAGAACAATTTGTTTGACAATTGCAAGTCCTAATCCTGTCCCTGATTTTTTTCCGGAACGTTTGTAAAAGCTGTCAAAAATATAGGGCATATCTTCAGATGCAATCGGTGGACCATCATTTTCTACTGCAATATAGAGTCGCTGATTGACCCATGCAAATGTTATAATGACCTTTGATTTCGCATGTTCAACCGCATTTGCAATAAGGTTCTTTATGACTTGCTCCATGCGGTTTGTGTCTATGTCTATCATGTCATGATTAAGGCGCATCTCACAGACCACCTCTAAACCATGGATTTTAATATATTCTTCATATGTTTTTATGATATGGTCTGCCCAAGCACTTGTATCCACTGCACTTGGATAAATCTTAAAAAATCCATTTTCCATTTTAGAAAAATCTAAAATCTCATTAATCAATCCGCTAATAGCTTCTGTCTCATTATAGATACTGGTTATATAGTGGTCTCGTTCTTCCTCGTCTTTATATATTCCATCATATACCAGTTCTGCATAACCACGAATCACTGAAATCGGGGTTTTTAATTCATGGGTTGCCTGAGCTAAAAACTGCTTTTTCATTTTTTCTACTGCGCGTTCTTTTGTCAGTTCAGACTCCAGGCGCTGAATATTGGACAACAGTTCTTGATACATCAGCATAAGGGACTGATTGAGCTGACCGATTTCATCTTCTCGCGTCGACAGTATCACATCATGCACCTTTTTATCTTTCATTTGTAGTGCCAGCGCATTTAATTCTTGTATGGGTTTAGAGATCTGCCTTGAGATAAAAAACGCTCCAATCACACTTATCATCAATCCAATGACAAACAAGTAGACAAAAAACTGCATCATTACATGTACTGCTTCTTCAAGGGAAGTGATGGATACTTCATACACAAGGCGTTGATTATCATATATGATACCAAAGGCATAGATGCGAACGCCTAGCTTATTCTCATAGGTTTCACTGAGAATATCTTCTTCCCATGTATAGTTATGTTCAAGCGTTGGACGATTGCGTCCTAATCCCCGGCGAAACATGTCGCTTGCCTGCCCTTTCCCATCAATCGTATATACCTCTCCACCAATCTCTTGGCGCATTTGATCAAACAGAACAATGATTTCTTCTAGCGCTTTATTCTGGTCTTTGGCTTCAATAATCATCTGGGTATAAGATTCCAGTTCATTCATTTTTTGATTGCGGTAATAGTTTGGAAGAAAAAAACGTATCGCTATCCCTGAAAAAATAAATAAGGCGATAACAAATCCTAAAAAAACCATAAATATCTGTCTGGCTATTGATCTTTTCATTCGTCCTTCACCATCCTATATCCATGTCCACGAATCGTTTCAATACAATCGCTTTGAGTAAGCAGTTTTTTTCGCAACCGTTTGACATGCGTATCTACCGTGCGCTCATCACCAAAATAATCATATCCCCAAACATGATTTAAGATTTGATTTCGGCTTAGGGCAATATTTAAGTTATCCATAAAATACATTAAGAGACTATACTCAATAGGGGTCAAATCCAGTTTTTGATCACCGACATAGACCTGTCGATAGTCCTTATTCATGCGTATACCATTTATCTGAATCTCATGATGAACCGATTGAATATTATTGCGCTTAAGCACTGCTTTGACCCTTGCTAAGAGTAAGCGTGTACTAAAAGGCTTCGTGATATAGTCATCTGCGCCAAGCTCAAACCCAAATAGTTTGTCCTCTTCCTCGCTACGCGCCGTAAGCATAATTACAGGAACATCTTTTTCTCTTCGAATCCCCTTAAGTAGCGACCAACCATCTGTATCCGGTAACATGACATCTAAAATAATCAAATGAAAGTCTTGTTCTTCTAATAATTGCTGTGCTTGTTTTCCTGTTCCCGCTTCATACAGATGAAACGACTCTTTTTCAAAATATTTGCGTACAATTTCTCGGATCCGTTCATCATCTTCTACAAATAAGAGATTAATACTGTACATGCTTACGACCTCCTCGCTTTTTTCTTCATTAAACTCAAAAACAGACTAACTCGCCATGAATTAGTCTGTCAAAATATGTCCTTCTTACTCTTCTTCTTCGATGTTTATACGTTGAAAGACCATATCATATCCGTCATTCCCATAGTTAAGTGAGCGATTCACTCGACTAATTGTTGCTGTTGAAGCTCCGGTTTTTTCTGCTATCTCTAAATATGTATGTTGTCCTCTTAACATTTTTGCCACCTGAAGACGTTGTGCTAATGAATGTAATTCATTGACTGTGCATACATCTTCAAAAAACAAATAGCATTCTTCAATCGTCTCTAGTGCAAGGACAGATTGAAATAGAAGATCGACTTCCTCGGATTTTATCTTTTTGCTCATATCTATTCTCCTTTAAATAAGGTTATACCTAAATTTTATCACATTAAATTAATAACGTAAAGCGATATAGTTTAAAAACAGGTCAACATTTGTGTTAATCACAAGTTCTTCTGGGAACTCTGCTTCTTCAATCGCCTCTAACGCATAGTCAAAATTTCCTACGTCACATGACACATGGGCATCTGAGCTTAAGATAACCGGAACCTGATATACTTTTGCCCACTTTAAGATGGTCTGTACATTCTCCTTAGCTCCCGCACGAAAACTTCCCGGAACCAAAGAGCTATTATTAATCTCAAGCATGACCTTGTACTCTTTAGCTGCTTTAACGATTTTTTCATAATCCAAGGGATATCGGCTATCATCCGGGTGACCGATGATATTTACTTTTGGATTCTTAATGGCACCAATGATAGCATTGGTATTGGCTTCTATCGTTCCATAATCAATGCATGGCGGATGTAGACTTGCAATAACATAGTCTAGATGTTCTAACCCAGAAGGCAGCATATCAATACGTCCATCCTCATCAATGATATTGGCTTCTACACCACGTAAGATATTAACACCATACATCTTGCGTGGTAGTACCTTTAGATTTTGAAAATAAAACAAATGCGTTGACCCCGGCATCATCGGTGCATGGTCCGACACACCATAGTAGGTCAATCCTTTTTCTTTGGCAACACGTATGTTTTCTTCAAGTGAGCTATAAGCATGTCCACTTGCTGTCGTGTGCGTATGTACGTCAAAATATATCTTCAATGAATTCCTTACCTTTCTATTAATAATCACATTAACTCTTTACTTCTCAAAAGTCACACCCACATTATACCCTTACTTCCTTAAGAAAGCAAGAAAGGAAATATGCCCTATAATGTATAGGTGAATGTTCATGTAAACTTCCCCATCACAGAACAAAAAAAGATGAATGCAATGTATTGCACACATCTTTTTCTCTATTATCACATACGTTCTTTTGCTTGACTCTTCTTTAATAGGCTATTACAATTCCACCAATATTAGCATAATTAGAACTTAACCCTCGCATCGCCACAAGAATGACTTCCTTAAACTCATAAAGCTCCTGGACTTTTTCTCTAACCTGCTCACCACGTTCTTGAGCCTGGCAATGGGCGATGACTACAACCTTGTCTTTGGTTACCGTTCCAATTTCTCCAATGGATTTGATCATTTTATCTATGGCTTTTTTTGTTCCTCTTGCCTGTGACACAAGGTCAATCTCACCTTTGTCTGTTGCACGAAGAATCAACTTGATATGAAGCATATTGGCAATCGTTGCTTTCATTTTTGACATACGTCCTGCTTTTTGCAAATGATCAATACGTTCAAGTACAAAAACGGTCTGCATCGCATCACGAAACGCTTCTATCTCCTCTACAATATCTTCAAACTCCATGTTTGATTGAGTACATTCATAGAGCTTTAGTGCGAGTAGTGCCTCACCAGAACATGCACTTCGACTATTAATAATATGAATTTTCTTTTCAGGATTTTTTTCTTGAACCATTGTTTTTGCTAGCATTGCACTGCCATAGCTTCCACTTAATTCTGAACTTAAAGTGATAACGAATACGCCATCTTCTTCCCCCGCCATCGCCTGCATGTAATCATCGGGAGATGGACAAGAAGATTTTGGTACTGTGGAACTGGCATTTGCTTTTTGCATATAATAAGCCACATCCAAAGTATCATCATCCACATAACGTACGCCATCCACTTCGAGCGTCAGCGGAACCAACTCTATACTCATCTCTTGACGCATTGCATCACTTATATCACATGAGCTATCACCTATAATTTTGTATTTCATGAAGTTTATCTCCTTCTCTTTCTCGCAAATCGAGATGTAGTATTAATTACCATATATTATAGCATACGCTTCAAAGTGATGCAACGCAATTATCATTCCCATACATATTTGATATTTAGTCGTGCATTTTATAAAAACTTTTGAAAATCTCAAGGGTGTCTAAGAAGTCTTCCCTACCCATAAGCTCACGTGTTGAGTGCATTGCAAGCATAGGTACTCCAACATCTACAACATGCACCGGCATATATTGTGTCAATAATGGTCCCAGTGTTTTTCCTCCGGCTTCATCTGAGTGATTAATAAACTTCTGATATTTGACGCCTGCATAGTCGCATAGTTGTTGAAAAGCGGCAATAGACTCTACATCAGATGCATACGATTTATTCCCACTAATCTTAATGGCAATTCCTCCGTTGATAATTGGTTTATTGGTTATATCATTTTTTTCCTTATAATTTGGATGTAATCCATGTGCTCCATCCGCTGATATGACAAAGCTTTCCATGGTCTGTCTTGAAAACTGTTCTTGGGTTCGATTCATACCCATACGAATACGCTCTATAACCGTAGCAAGTAACATAGAATCTGCGCCTTGCTTCGTCATACTTCCAATCTCTTCATGATCAAAAAAGACAGCCATGTTAATGCCTTCATGGTGATCGGATTCAATAAGCGCTTCCATTGCCGCATAGACCATGGCCAAATCATCAATACGAGGGCATGAGATATATTCTTCATTTGCCCCTACAATAATGCCCTCTTCTGCACAATAGACAAAAAGGTCCATATCCAGAATCTCAGAAGGATGAATATTTAACTCATCTGCGATAATATTCAATAGATAATCTTTACCTACTTGCTCTTCAACTAAATTCGTTAGTAAAGGTTGCATTTCTTTTTGTATCTTAATCTCTTGTCCTTTGTTGACCGTCTTATTCATATGTATTGCAATATTAGGCAAGGTCATAATCGGACGCTTTAAGTCCACATGCAGTATGTTTGGTTTTAAAATCTCTTCGCTTTTTACTGCTACTCGTCCTGCAATTGAAAGGGGACGATCAAACCATGTATTTAATATCGGACCTCCATACTTTTCAACATTAAGGGTAAGCATCCCTTCTTCAACCACTTCCGGTTCAGGTTTAATACGAAGCGCCGGATTATCTGTATGTGCGGCAATAATGTTGAAGCCTTTGGTTATAAATCGAGCTTTTCCCATGGTAAATGCAATCATCATGGATGGATAAGGTGACACATAGTATTTTTTGCCTGGTTCTAGCATCCATAAGTCTTCCAGTTTAATTTCAGTAAAACCCTTGGCATTAAACCTTTGTTTTACTGTATCTATACTTTGTACTGCTGTCGTCGCAGATTTCATAAATTCAAAATAATCTTGTATTTTATCCATAATTCCACCTTCCTTAATCTTACTAATGCACACCTATTCTAACATTATTCTTCTGCATTAACAACAAGTGCTTCTTCTTCACGTAATAGCCGCTCCATTTTCTTTTCACACTCTTGAAATTGCTGATTCAGCTGTTGTTGGAGATTGCTAATTGCCTGTTTGGTCTGACTTACTTGATCTTTGGCTTGATTGATCTCACTTTGCACCGTCCAATCCACAAAGAATCCATCAAAAAACCAATCAGCAAATCGTAAAAATCCATCATGTGAAAACGCTTCCAAATATGCCTCTCCCACATCTTGCAACTCTTGATTATAGCGTCGCAGGGTGTTTTGGAATGTATATATTTTTTTCTGTGCTTCATCCATGTGACTACGTTTTGCCATCGTTGCAAGCATTCCGCCACCAAACATGTCATATGTTCCCCAATTTGCCGCCGATTGTAAGGAACTTAATATATCATCGGATTGACTTAACGCTTTTTCTCCTTCATGTAGCGCCTCCCCAAGTTCTTTTATCTGATGTAAAATTTCTTCAACTTGATGTTCAATCATTTCTATTTTTTCCCATACATCACTACCGCTATTTTCTAGTGCTGTCTTTTTTTCTTGAATAAGGGCTTTATAGCCATCTTCAAGCTGATCCAAGGATTGGACTTGTCCTTCTACGCGCTGAATCTCTTCTTGCTCTGCTATGATTTCGGCATCAATACGATCAAGTTCTTGTTTAACTTTAAGAACATCTTTTTCTTCCTCATGCATACGCTCCGTCTTGTTATTGACTAGCGTATGCCAAAGATTGGCAAAGCTTAAACCTTTTAGCATCGCTACATCTTTTTCTTCTTTTTGCAATCGTTGTTCAATATGTTTTTTTTCATCTTCGCGCTCTTTGAGTGATTTTTTTGCACTATGAAGCCGATCAATCAACACTTTGTTGCCTTCAATTTCGTGTTGAAGTGTCCGGATTTTATCATTGAGTTTAGCTAAATTCATCATGGTAATCCTCCCATATCCATACATTCGTTATACCCTATATCATAACAGATTCTCGTACATATGGGAATTGTGTTCCTCGACTATAAGTCATTCGGGTCAATTTCATAACTTTGGTTCTTTACATATTTTCGACTCATTAATTTATTATTTTTGCGATATGCTTTTGACTTGAATAGAATGTCAAAATCATAACCTTCTGGGTATAGTTGTTCTGCTGCTATTTTAAGCGTTAACATCCGTCGATGCAGCGTTACTTTTTTATCCTTAACCAACACGGTAACTTCTTGTTTATGATTTTCTTGTTCATATACAATACCTTTGGCATGCATAGATGCAATCTCTACCTGATCTCCTTGCTGATAGGGACGTATTTGTATATTCTCTTGTGATGCTAGTCTCTTATTATCGTCCTCTGTCACTTTAGCATCTATCGGTTTGATTGTTTTTGGTTTTTTAGCTTTTATTCCTGTTACTATTTGCTTGGGCGCACTGATGTTATGGCTTTCAAAACGTTGATATGGTTTGTTATACGTCTTTATGTGTGCACGTTGAATTAACTGTTCTTCCATTCCAAGCCTTAGTGCTATGACAAAAGCATTACTTTCTCCTGCCTCTCCCATAATTAACTGATACGTCGGTTGAAGAGAGACTACATCAAAGTCCATCTTGCCATTGATAAATCCTACATGTTCTTTGGCAAACGTTTTAACTTGGCCATAATGGCTCGTTGCTAAAATAGTAGCACCTTGTTCGTAGAGCTTCTCTAGTATAGCTATGGCTAAGCCCTCACCTTCTACAGGGTCTGTTCCTGAGCCAATCTCATCTAAGATAACGAGGCTATACGGATTTGCCGATTTGAGAATTCGGATGATTTGCTGAATATGTGCCGAAAATGTACTCAAAGATTGCTCAATACTTTGACCATCACCAATATCAACAAGGATTTGTCCGTATATCGCAAATTCACTTCCTTCATCCACCGGTACATGAATTCCTGATTGCACCATCGCTGTAAAAAGTCCTACTGTTTTTAGCGCTACTGTTTTCCCGCCTGTGTTTGGACCGGTGATAACCAGTCCTTGATAACCTACACCAATGTCAAAGTCAAGTGCTACCGCTTCATGTCCCAAAAGAGGATGACGTCCCTGAACAATCTGAATACGGTTATCCGTATTTAACTTTACACTCCTTGCATTAATGGATTGACTATATTTTGCCTTTGCAAAAATAACGTCATAGGTAATAAATGTCTCAAGCGTGATTTTGATACCTACAATTTGCTCATAGATCAATGCGGTTAAATACGCTAAAATCTGATAAATCTCTTGCTCTTCTTCAACCACAAGCTGCTGTAGCTCCTCTTGGTATCGACTAATCGCTATCGGTTCAACAAAATAAGTCGATCCCGTCGTTGATTTTTCAACGATTGTTCCTGGAATCATCTGCTTATAATTGGCTTTTACTTGAAGAACATATCGATTATTTTTCATGGTTACCGTATTATCTTGTAGATATTTTTTTATCTTCGCTGAGCTAGTCATTGTCTCAAGCTTTGTCTTCATACGTCCTTCGACAATCTGCTTTTGCTTTCGGATTTTTCCAAGGTTTGGACTCGCTTTATCGTCCACACGATGTTGATAAATACATCGATTGATTTCTTCTTTTATCTCCTTATACTCATACATGCTCAAAGCATACGCTGTAATCGTCGGCGCCAAAAACTGTTGCTCTTGCATAAATCGCTTCATCTTGTCCGTTGTCACCATCATATGGTACATACTTTCAAGTTCTTCCGGTTGTAAAATACCGTTTTTATCTACCTTGATAAGAAGCTGTTCAATATGATTATTGCCTAATAAAGGAATTGATGTCGATGCATTTAAAATATTGCGCGCCTGCGTCGTCTCTTCCATCTGTTGTTCGATACGCTCATAATCTGTTGTTGGCGTAATCTTTCGAATAATAGCTTTTGCTTCATCAGCAATCGCAAAGCCTTCGATGTTTTCGAGTATTTTATAAAATTCAAGTGTTTCTAGCATTGCTTTATTCATCTTTTCTACCTCCACGAATAAATAAATCGCGCGCAAAAAAACACACAAAGGCCCATAGATACAATCTACGAGCCTCAAATAGTATATGTAAAACCGAAATTATATATGTATGTAATTTTGCACACAAGAACAAAGCGACCTTGTCGCTGTCTGGTTACCTGTTGCAAAAATTATTCAATTCTTATTCAAAAGAATAAGACACATACATAAAAAATCCTCTTACTTTCTTTAAATTAAATTATATCCTTAGGATATCGGATTTTAGCACCGCTGTCAAGAAAAACCTTTCTCCGATAACATTGCCACATCCAAAAATTCATACTATAATGTAAGAACAAAGCAAATAATAAAGGATGGTCATAAAGTGATTAGTTTTATTTTAGAAGATACAAAACAGGTTATGCAAAAATTATTAAAAGAAGAGGTCTTTGACGAATTCCTATGCGTCTCTTTTGAACTTGTGCAACTTTTTAAAGTGCACGTTGACGGTCAGGTGCGCAAAGACTTTTTAGATACAGATGACCCTGATCGATTAAACGAACTGACGCATATCCGGTGGAAGGATTTTAAAGCCCACGCTTTTAACCTGATTCGCGGTCAAAAGCCTCCTACTTCAATGAAAATCACCTTTTCCCTACATCCAAATGCTGTCCATTCAACACTGGAGAGAATTCGTTTTAATGAATCCCAAGCGATTGGAGGTTTTATCTTTACCCTCAATTATGAAGATAATAAGATTCGCATTATTACCGGAACGAACTATGCTTCCTTCACGCTTGACAAAACAGCTGAACAGTACTTTGATGATTCAATGCTTCGCTTCTTTAAAAAGCAAGGTATCTCGACCCTGTTAGCACTCGATTAAATCGAGTGCTAATTTTCTATTGACTTTTTGTTTTTCTCGCGTTATCATATATGTAGAATTTTAATCTACAGGAGGTTATTATGAGCAAAGAAAAAGGTAGTTTATCCATTCATAGTGAGAACATTTTTCCGATTATAAAAAAATGGCTTTATTCCGATCACGACATTTTTATGCGTGAACTCATCTCCAATGCCAGTGATGCTATGACCAAGATGAGAAAACTTGATGGAATGGGCGAATACAGCATTCCCGAAGGACACGACTTTAAAATTGATGTTCTCTTAGATAGCAAAGCAAAAACCATTACGATTAAAGATTCCGGTATTGGTATGACGGATGAAGAAGTTAAAAAGTATATCAATCAAATCGCTTTTTCCGGTGCTGAAGACTTTATTAATACATATAAGGACAAAGAAAACAAAGACCAGATTATTGGACACTTTGGTCTTGGTTTCTATTCTGCCTTTATGGTTGCACAAACTGTTGAAATCCACTCTCTATCCTATCAAGACGGAGCAAAACCTATTCACTGGACATGTGATGGTGGAACAGAGTTCGAACTTGAAGAAGGAACTAAGTCTGAGATTGGTACAGAGATTGTTCTTCACATAAGTGATGAAGGCAAAGAATTTTTAAATAGTTGGACACTACGTACGACTATTGAAAAATACTGTTCTTTCATGCCTTATCCTATCTACTTAACTGATATCCATGAAGAGCCCAAAAAAGATGACGATGGGAACATTATCGCTGATGAACCCAAAATGTTAAACGACCCTGCACCACTGTATCTAAAAAAAGCCAGCGAATGCGAAGACGAAGAATATAAAGAGTTTTATCGTAAGACATTTCTTGATTACAAAGAGCCGCTGTTTTGGATTCATTTAAACATGGACTATCCATTCCGTCTCAAAGGGATTTTATATTTTCCACGTCTTGGCAATGAATTTGACACAATGGAAGGACAAATTAAGCTCTTTAACAGCCAGGTCTTTATTGCAGATAATATCAAAGAAGTCATTCCTGAGTTCTTACTCTTGTTAAAAGGTGTTATTGATTGTCCTGACCTTCCTCTTAACGTCTCTCGAAGCTTCTTGCAAAACGATGGGTTTGTCAAGAAAATCAGCGACTATATTGCTAAAAAAGTAGCTGATAAACTAAATAGTATCTTCAAAAAAGAACGTGAAGCTTATGAAGGGTACTGGAACGATATTCATCCATTTATCAAATTTGGTTGCCTACGCGATGAAAAATTCTACGAAAAAACAAAGGATATCATCCTATACAAAACTATCTATGATAAATTCACTACGCTTCCTGAATACTTAGAAGCCAATAAAGAAAAACATGAGAACAAGGTATATTATGTCACCGATAAAGTAATCCAATCTCAATATGTCAATATGTTCAAGTCCCATGAGATGGATGCAGTTATCATGGATCACTCCATTGATCAACCCTTTATTAGTACGATGGAAATGAAAAATACAGATGTTAAGTTTGCACGTATAGATGCTGACCTAACAGATACATTAAAAGGTGAAGATACACATACTGAAGAAGAAGCTAAAGAACTTCAAGAAGCTCTTGAAGGTATCTTCAAAAAAGCCTTGTCCAAAGACGATATGAAAATTCAAGTCGAATCCTTAAAGTCCAAGGACATCTCTGCCATGATTTTACTGGCGGAAGAGTCTCGCCGCATGCAGGATATGACTAAAATGTATGGTATGATGGGTATGGGCATGGGTGACTTACCTACCGAAGAGACACTTGTACTGAATAAAAATAATACTTTGGTTCAATATATTCTTGAACATAAAGATGATAGTACAAAAGACAATGATGTCAAACTTTTCTGCGAGCAACTCTATGATTTAGCTATGATTAGCCATAAGACATTAGATCCTGAAAAGATGTCCGCATTCATCACACGTAGCAACAAAATCCTTGAAAAACTTATTTAAGTTGTTATAATACTTTTTAAAAAAATGTAGTGCGCTTTTAAAAGCGCACTACATTTTTTTTCGATTAATATATTCACGAATATCTTTTGCCAATTTTATTGATGCTTCAATCTCCACTTTACGAATGGATACACTTTCTACATTACATCCCACTGGTATTCCTAGCTCTTTTGCATATACTGATAATTCTGCAAAAAAAGCTTCAATAAGGTTTAAGGATTGCTCAAGCATATCTTTGGCCCCAAGCAAGTCATCTTCAACCCACTTTGGCACTCGAATCCCTAACCACTTTATAAACTGCAGTGTCTTTGGCGAGCCGCATGGCGTCAGTGTAAAGATAATCGGTTTAATATCTAAATTATTTTCCTCAAAATACTTTTTGTAATCACGCAAAAACGCTTTGCTTATAGATGCATCATATACACATTGTGAGATAAAATACTCACACCCTTGTTCTACTTTTCTTGCCAAGCGCTTGGGTTCATCACGTCGTTCAAAATGACGTTCCGGTATGACTACACCTCCTAGTAGTGGAGACTTTTCTGTTTGTTGAGCTTCTTCATAGGCTTCTCCAAGAGATATAGTAATCGCTTGACTTTTGGAAGCCGTCCCTACAAATACACTATATTGATCTTCTCCTGAATTGAGCCATCGGACAAAATCTTTTTTGTCATAGTTCCCAACACAGCGATAGACAATTTTTGGCATTTTAAGCACTTTGAGATACTCATTGGCATATATTGATGGGTCAACCGTTTCGATAAAGTCAAAGATTCGCTTCTCATCCGTTCTATCACTTTCATCTTGTATATCATAGATAACTAGCGCATCCACATTCAGCTGTTCTATCCGCTTGATTTGACGCGCGGCAATCTCTTGAATTTTTTCGTGAGAATGATGTGCTTTAGGCGGCGTAATTCCATAGGTTAACATTCCAAATTCCTTATTGCTTATTTTGTCTTTCATCGCTTTCCCTTCCTAATTAAACTACTTTATCGTCTAAACATCTGTTCTTAGTATAAATGATAACCTCCATCAACATCAAGCTATTTTTGTCATTTGTTCTCTCCCTTGCCAACACGAATCCTTTTTATCGGATAAATATTGCTATTCTTGTGGATATGCTTTATTATATAATACAATCAAAGGAGGCAGATATGATGACAACTTTTCTAAACACACTCCGTCAGCGTATTCTTATATTAGATGGCGCTATGGGCACGGAAATTCAAAACTATAAACTTGATGAAGCCGACTATCGCGGAGCGCGTTTTATAGATCACCCTGTCAATCTAAAAGGGAACAATGATATTCTTGTCTTAACGCGCCCCGATATTATAAGAGACATCCACCTAAGCTACCTTAACGCTGGCGCCGATATTATTGAGACCAATACCTTTAATTCAACTTCAATCTCTCAGAGCGATTATGATACTGAAGCACTCGCCTATGAGCTTAATTATGAAGCTGCAAAACTAGCAAAAGATACCCTCACCGCCTATTATAAAACCAACTCTAGAACCTGTTTTGTCGCGGGAAGCATCGGTCCGATGAATAAATCCTTATCCATGTCCCCAAAAGTTGAAGATCCTAGCTATCGAAGTGTTCATTTTGATGATGTCAAACAATCTTACATCACTCAAATCGAAGGCTTAGTTGATGGTGGCGTAGACCTCTTACTTATCGAGACGATTTTTGACACCCACAATGCCCGCGCTGCACTCATGGCCTGTGATGAAGTCTTTCATGCACGAGATATTGAACTTCCCATTATGCTCTCCGGAACCCTAACTGATAAAAGCGGACGTACCCTCTCCGGTCAAACCTTATCCGCTTTTCACGCTTCAATGCAAAACAAAAATGTTATTAGCATCGGTTTAAACTGTGCCTTTGGGGCAAAAGACTTAATTCCATATGTCAAAGAACTGGCAAAAATCACACCACTCTACGTCAGCATCCACCCCAACGCCGGACTTCCAAATCAATTAGGGGCCTATGATGAATTGCCTGAACAAACAGCTGAGTTTATACATCAATTAGCTAAAGCCGATGCGTTAAACATCGTTGGAGGATGTTGCGGAACCACGCCATCGCACATTAAGGCTATTGCTGATTTACTCAAAAACTATGCCCCCCGAGTTCCTAAAAAACCGTCCATTAAAACCCGCATCGCCGGATTAGAAGAACTAACTATCGATGCACAATTCAACTTTATTAATATTGGTGAGCGTACCAATGTCGCCGGCTCAAGAAAATTTGCCCGCTTAATCCGCGAACAAAAATATGAAGAAGCTTTAGACATCGCCAGACATCAAGTAGAAAACGGCGCCCAAATTATCGACGTCAACTTTGATGATGGACTACTCGATGGTAAAAAAGAGATGGCAACCTTTCTCAAACTTATTGCATCTGAACCTGATATCAGCCGTGTCCCTGTTATGATTGATTCATCAAAATGGGAAATCATCGAAGAAGGACTCAAATCCATTCAAGGTAAACCCATTGTCAACTCTATCAGCTTAAAAAATGGCGAAGACGAATTTTTATATCAAGCCGGTATCATTCAAGCATTTGGAGCTGCTGTTGTTGTTATGGCTTTTGATGAACACGGGCAAGCCGATACCTTTGAACGTAAGACTCAGATTGCTAAGCGCGCTTATGACCTTCTCGTTAATCGTCTAGGCTTTAACCCGGCAGACATTATCTTTGACGTCAATATCTTGGCCATTGCTACAGGAATTACTGAACACAATCGTTATGCCATTGAATTTATTGATGCCGTAAGATGGATCAAAAAAAATCTACCCTACGCCAAAACCAGCGGTGGACTAAGCAATCTCTCTTTTTCATTTAGAGGTAATAACGTCATTCGTGAAGCTATGCACTCTGCCTTTTTATTCCACGCCATTCAAGCGGGTCTGGATATGGCCATTCTCAATCCGGGAATGATCCAAATCTATGATGATATTGATCCACAACTTTTAAGTAAAGTCGAAGATGTTCTTTTTGATCGCCAAAAAGATGCTACCGACGCTTTACTAGATTATGCTGCCACCCTTACGACACAAGGGTCTGAAACTAAGGAAAAAGCTGTTGACACATGGCGAACCCTACCCGTAACCGAACGCTTAAGCACTGCCTTGATCAAAGGAATTACCACCTATATTGATGAGGATTTGGCTCAGGCAAGGCAAGAACTTCCCAATGCTATCTCCATCATCGAAGGACCTTTGATGGATGGCATGAGTATTGTCGGCGACTTATTTGGCAGCGGGAAAATGTTCCTTCCCCAGGTCGTTAAAAGCGCTCGTGTCATGAAAAAAGCTGTCGCCTATTTACTCCCGTTTATTAAAGAAGAAAATGTAAAAGGTGCGTCAACCAGTGCCGGAAAAGTACTTATGGCAACCGTCAAAGGCGATGTCCATGATATCGGAAAAAATATTGTTAGCGTCGTACTTGAATGCAATAACTTTGAAGTCATTGACCTTGGCATTATGGTTCCACCTGAACAAATCATCGAGACAGCCATAAAAGAAAATGTGGACATGATTGGATTAAGTGGACTCATCACCCCATCACTTGATGAGATGGCAACAATGGCAAAAATGATGGAAGAAAATAATTTTTCCATTCCCCTACTAATTGGTGGTGCAACGACATCTATGCTACATACAGCTCTTAAAATTGCGCCCAATTATAGCCACCCTGTTGTATATTCTCAAGATGCCACCAAAGGTGTAGAAGCAGCTAAAAAACTTCAGGACCAGCAGCATCATAAAGCTTTTGTAGATTCCATGTATGAAGAGTATGACCGTGTCAGCCAAGTATCTAAAAAACATGTATCCAAATTACTCGATTACAATGAAGCCATAGCATTAAAAGAAGCGCTTTGCTTTGATGACTCAACTATACATAAACCTAATTTTATCGGAATCAAAAAAATACAAGCTACAATACCGGAACTAATCCCATATATTGATTGGACATTTTTCTTTACCGCCTGGGAAATGAAAAAGCGCTTTCCGGATATCCTCGAAGATCCAACTATCGGAAAAGAGGCTAAAAAATTATATGATGATGCACTAAAACTCCTTGATCAATTAACAATCGACCAAAGTTTAACTGCTGAGGGTGTTCTAGGTATTCATCCCGCCTATGCTAAAGGTGATGATATCATCATCAACACACCCGATGGTGATTATTGTTTACATAATTATCGTCAGCAAAAGGAGAATTCTGCACACCTTTGCCTCTCGGACTTTATCGCTCCCTCATCTGCCGGTATAACCGATTACATCGGTGGCTTTATCGTCACCGCAGGTATTGGTGTCGAAAAACTAGTTCAGACTTATCATGAGCACCACGATGATTATAACAGCTTACTTGTTCGTGTTCTTGCAGACCGCCTAGCTGAAGCCTTTGCCGAGAAGCTTCACGAAGACGTTCGAAAGCATTATTGGGGATATGCTGCAGATGAAGTTTTAAGCAAAGAAGATCTCCTACAGGCCAAATATCAAGGAATACGACCAGCCTTTGGCTATCCTTCCCTTATCGATCATTCTGAAAAGCTGACACTTTTTGAGTGGCTTCATGCAGATAAAAATAGCCAAGTGACATTAACCGAAAGCTATATGATGGTTCCTGGAGCAAGTGTTAGCGGTCTCTACTTTGCTCACCCACGCTCCAGATATTATGATCTTCTCCACATCGGCAAGGATCAAGTAACAAGTTATGCACAAAGAAAAGGCATCTCTGTGGAAGAAGCTGAAAAACAGATTCGTACACGTATTCGCTATGAAAAAGCATAAACTAAGCCCATCATAAAAAACTATAGACCCTTATATAAAAAACAGGTACCGTCAGGAGAATTCAAATCAAACTCCTTACTGTACCTGTTTTAGATTATGCCTATTCATTAAAAAAATTTTTTAAAAGTACACGTCCCATATAGCTACCCACAGCAAGCGTTCGCAAAAAGATAATCTCTGATGCAGGAAAATAATTATATAAAATGGACTGTCTTGCACTACGAACTCCCGTTGCACACCATCTTGCAAAATGTTCACAATTATTATCCTTAATACTGTATCCGCCAAAACCTGAACCCACATGATTTAACGCTCTTCGCACAACTTCATCTCTTGAAAAAGAATATTCTAAATTTGCCACATGCCCTAGCGTTCCATCTTTTAAAAATTCTTCCATTGAACTTTCAATCACCCGACATTCATGTCGGCTCCAAAAACTATCGCCTTGAAAATGGACCACTTGTCCATATCCAATATCAATCCCATAATGACGATACTTTGCTGTACGAAAAATGATATAATCGATTCTTTTCGAATTTGGATTTGCACGTTTTTCAACAGACTTCCACAATAACGGCTTACGCTCCACATATATTATGTCACCAAACATGTCTTCTCCTCATAGTCAAAAGTATCTAGTGTAAGTTAGTATACTCTTTTTTCTCTCGTTTATTATTGTACATCCGATCATCCGCTATTTTTAACAACTCATCATAATTAATGGTCTCACTCGGATATTCGACAAGGCCATAGCTAAAACTAACACTGATAGGCGGACCTTCGTTCATAATCGATTGATTCTTTAAATAATGCTTCAAATCATCCAGTATCACCCGTACTTCTAGCGGTGTGTGCCTTGGAAAAATGATAATGAATTCATCTCCACCATATCTTGAGATAATATCATCCTTGCTAATAAAAATTTTTGTGTTTTTTACAAAACTTTGAATCAATGCATCACCGACATCATGACCATACATATCATTAACCGCTTTCAAGTTATTTAAATCAATTGACACCAAGACAAATGGGGTCTTTGCTTTCATTAGACGTTTTAGCTGTTCACGTCCATATCTACGATTACATATATTGGTCAGTTCATCATAACGGGACATAACAAGATTTAACTCCATTGTTTCATACATTTGGACAAATTTGGATACTTCAAAGGCAAACAGTTCCAATATCTCAATATCACTACGATCAAAAGCATTATGATCTGTTGAATCCAAGCTAATCATCCCAATGACATGCTGGCGCAATTTGATTGGCGCTGTAATAGAAGAATTCACTTTATCCGTTCCGGCTTTTTTTAATAACTCAATCTGAACGCTATCCATATATCCTTGATTGAGTTGATGTATGTCTTTAATCACTACCGTTTTATCCATCTTACCATCTGTCACTTTATATAGCCCCGTCTCTTCGGGTCGAAGTTGAATCAGCTCAAGATATTCATGATTAAACCCTTTGGACGTTTCAAATACATAGTATTCATCATGCTTTAATAAAATTGATCCCATCATTCCCGAGGGTATGGATTTTAACGCCGCTTCCAGTATTTTATCATAAATCTCTTCTTTATTTTCAATTCCCGCAAGTTCCTTAAGAAGCTCATAGAGTATTGTGGTTGTATCCAAATTCCGATCAAATCGTCTTAATGTTAAAAACAGATTGGTATAGTCTCTAAATATATATCCGACCGCATAAATAATCAATATCCAATTCGTCACAAAGATGAGGAAAAATTTTCCTGTCGGATGCTCAAACATTGTATATTCATAGATATAATAACTTAATAATAGTTGACATATAATCAATATTATAATAATACCAATAATACGCTTAAGCTTCATCGAATATCACCTCAATTCTTCTCTATCATTTTACTATATACCTAGTGATATTTCAAAGAAATATGCTATAATTATTAAAGAAAAGATCTAATTGACTTTTATTTCTAGTAGTGTTATTCTATTGTTGATATAAGAACATCAACTATTTGTTGGTAGAGGTGCATGTTTAATCAGTAGGATAATGGAGATACACAGGTATTTTTGATATTTTCTGAAAGGTAAATATGCCGAAGGAATATAGTCCTGTGACTTTAGATCCTGGTTTTTAAGTTAAAAGCTTACTAACTGTCATCTTGTGTACAAGATGGAGTGCTACCTGTGTATCGTTACACCAATAATTCGATTATGGTAACGCACAGTCAGCACATGCTGACTTTTTTTTATGAAGGAGGATACTATGACTTTATTTACAGGTTCAGGGGTCGCTATCGTTACACCCTTTAATGAAGATTATTCTGTTAACTTTGACAAGCTTCACAAACTTATTGATTGGCAAATCAGCGAAGGTACTGATGCCATAATTATCTGTGGAACTACCGGTGAAGCTTCTACAATGAATGATGAGGAACATCTCGCATGTATACGCGCTGCTGTTGAGGTAACCAATAAGCGTGTTCCTGTTATTGCAGGAACCGGAAGCAACGATACCCAACACGGGATTTATCTATCCAAAGAAGCCGAGCGTTTAGGTGCTGATGGTTTATTACAAGTTACACCTTATTATAATAAAACAACTCAACGCGGACTTGTCGCACACTTTGGGGCAATTGCCAATAGCGTAAACATTCCGATTATGTTATATAATGTCCCTAGCCGCACCGGAATGAATATTGAAGCAAGCACCCTAAAAGAACTGACTCAATTTGAAAATATTGTGGCTCTAAAAGAGGCCAGTGGTGATATCGGTCATGTTATGAATGTTGTAGCCGAGCTTGACGGCAAGCTAGACTTATACTCTGGTAATGACGATCAAATCCTTCCCCTTCTTAGCCTAGGTGGTAAAGGTGTTGTCTCTGTGGTCGCCAATATTCTTCCAAAGCAAACACATGATATTGTAGAGCATTATCTTAATTGTCGCTTAGAAGAAAGCTTGCACACACAGTTATCCTTACATTCTATTATTACCAACCTTTTTTCCGAAACCAATCCTATCCCTGTAAAAGAAGCTATGAATATGATGGGAATGGAAGTTGGTCCATGTCGACTGCCCTTATACGAAATGGCACCAAGCAATAAAGCTTTATTAAAGCAAGCACTCCTTGATTATGGAATTGAGGTGCAAGAATGATAAAAGTTATTATGCATGGATGCAACGGACAGATGGGCCATACCATTTCAAAACTCGTTGCTGATGACCCGGGTACACAACTTGTTGCAGGAATTGATTTAGACACTACAAAGCATTTTGACTATCCGGTGTTTAGCTCGTTAGAGGCTTGCGATGTTGATGCTGATGTAGTGATTGACTTTTCCGTCGCTCCAGCTGTCATCCCAATGTTAACTGCAGCCATTGACAAAAACATCGGTGTCGTTGTCTGTACTACCGGCCTTAATGAAGAACAGGTTGCCTTTGTCCACCAAGCAGCATTAAAGATCCCTATTCTTTTTTCAGCCAATATGTCCCTTGGTATCAATCTAATGGCAAACTTAGTCAAGAAGGCTACCCAGGTGCTTACAGGTGCAAATTTTGACATTGAAATTATTGAAAAGCATCATAATCAAAAGGTGGATGCCCCAAGCGGCACAGCGCTTTATATTGCTGATTCCATCAATGAAGTTCTTGATGAAAAATATAGCTATACCTATGATCGTAGTCAAGAACGCATCAAGCGTCCAAAAAAAGAAATCGGAATACATGCTCTACGTGGTGGGACCATTGTTGGTGAACATCAAGTCATCTTTGCCGGCAAAGATGAAGTTTTTGAAATTAACCATATTGCTCAATCCAAGGAAATCTTCGCCGTTGGTGCCGTTAACGCAGCCAAATACCTTGCCCATCAGCCTAAAGGAATGTACTCCATGGGCGATGTTATCGAATAATTCTCATATTATTTTATGGGATGCCATATTAAAAGCAGATGCTGCAGCCAAAGCTGTACATGCATCTGCTTTTTTGATTTTTATTTTTTGACAGCAAACTCTTTGTCACGCACTCAACTTATAGTGGATTAAAAATTGTTTCAAGAATTTTTGCTTTTTCTTTGGTCAACAAGGCGTCTTTCTTCGTTCCTTTTAATTTAACCACATAAGTCCATCGACCATATACATTTAATTTTTCTATTTTATCCAAACGTACAATGTAGGATTTATGCGTGCGTAAAAATTCATCTTCCGGTAAAATAGATTCAAGTTCAGCCAGGGATTTGTTTATACTATAATGTTCTTTTGCTGTAACAATAACCGAGCATCTATTCTCACGTTCAATCATGAGAATCTCTTCCGGACGTATGACGACCATCCCATCATGGACTTTGAGTAGTAAATCATTGTTAATGGCTTCAACTTTTTCTTGCTTTACTTCATCCATCTCACTAATAAAATGGCGCATGCGATTAATCGTTTGTGTCAACCGTTCTAACTTAAACGGTTTGACCATATAATCGAACGCATATAGTTCAAACGCATCCTGCATATACCTTTCATATGCAGTGACAAAAACAATGATGCACTTTGGCTGAATATCCAATATCATTTTTGCCGCTTCAATACCATCAAGCTCCGGCATATCCACATCTAAAAAAACAGCATCGAATTTTTCATTCTCAAAGGCTACCACAGCTTTACTTCCACTATCTACTTCACATGCAACATTGATATCCTCATGTTTCTCCAACGCTTTTCGAAGGACAAAGCGCATGCTTTTGTCATCATCTGCAATTAATACTTTCATTGTCAACTACCAACCTTTCGGCTTTCCTAATACTTCACTATATATAATTCCGCGTTTTAGATCTTTTTTTGAAGCGCCTTTTAAAAGGGGATGCTTTAATACTTTTTTCTTTTGTTCCTGGTTATAATCCACCTCTGAATACTGCTTATACTCATCAGATCTTTTTTTCATGGTATGCACCACCTATTCTTCACTGCCTTCGCTAATGGCTTCTCGCATTGCAGTATCCGACTTAATGTTCTCCATTCGATAATAATCCATGATACCCAATTGTCCATTTTCAAATGCCTTGGCAATCGCTAGTGGAATCTTTGCTTCCGCTTCGACAACTTTTGCACGCATCTCTTCAACCCGTGCTCGCATTTCTTGTTCTTGGGCAATGGCTATGGCGCGTCGTTTTTCTGCGCGTGCCTGTGCAATTTGCTTATCAGCTTCAGCCTGCTCAATTTGAAGGCGGGCACCTATATTCTTACCTAAGTCAATATCTGCAATATCAATGGATAAAATCTCAAATGCCGTTCCTGAATCCAGTCCTTTGCTAAGAACACGCTCCGATATTGAATCCGGATTTTCTAAAACTTCTTTATGACTTTCGGCACTACCAACTGTGGTAACAATACCTTCACCAACACGTGCAATCACAGTCTCTTCACCTGCACCACCCACGAGGCGATCAAGGTTTGCGCGAACGGTTACCCGTGCAATAGCTTTAACTTCTATACCATCTTTTGCCACTGCGATAACTGCCGGTGTTTCAATGATTTTTGGCTTAACGCTCATGCGTACCGCCTCTAGTACATCTCTTCCTGCAAGGTCAATGGCCGCTGCACGTTCAAAGCTTAATTCTAGCTTCGCTCGGTGAGCTGCAATAAGCGCGTCAACAACTCGTCCTACTTTCCCTCCTGAAAGATAATGAGATTCTAATTGATTAATAGATACATCTAAACCTGCTTTGGTTGCACGAATAAGCGGTAGTACAATATTGGATGGTTTTACACGACGTAACTTCATTCCAATCAGTGTAATAATCCCTACTTTTGCATTGGATGCAATAGCCGCTATCCATAAACGGATTGGTATGACACTAAAGAAAATAGCAAGGATTAATACAACCAAACCAACAATAACCAATGTTCCTAATTCCTGAGGCAGATTAGCCACTCCCAATGTAAAGATTCTCATATAAAACCCTCCTAAACTTTTTTAACAAAAATACGTTTGCCTGCAACTTCATCTACAAGGATACTTGTGCCTTTTTCAATAAATTCGCCTTTGGTTAGCACATCGAGTCGTACACCATCAAAGTCTCCTGTTCCCGAAGGTCTTAGAGGCGTTATCGCCACGCCTTTTTTCCCTTTAAAATACTCAAGATTTTCTGGTGTATCTTCATGAAGATTTTCGGTTAACACAAAAGGACTTCCCTTTGTTGAAACCAATTTATACGCCAGAATCATCAAGACCATTGCAATGCCAATAATCACTGCAAATATAATGATGCCTGCCATAAAGGTTTCTGCAGTTATAATCACCCCGACGATAATTAGAACAATTCCTAATGCACCGGTAATACCAAAACTAGGAATAAAGATTTCTGCAACTAATAATAGAATTCCTATAACTATAAGAATTATTGCTATCCACTCCATAATGCACCTCCTAATTTACATCTATAGTTTCATCATACGCCTTTTAGAATAAATTACAACTCATCCTGCCTCAAAACATCAAAAACCGGATTAAAACATCACTTTTTTAATGAAATATGAAAACAGACGTCCCCTTCTTGTTCTAATACAATACTATGCCCTTGATTTTCCAACAAATCGTTAACGATATAAAGTCCCATACCCCGTTCTTCTTTTTCTCCCTTACTGCTAAAGCCTGCCTCAAAAATCTTATGACGCATATGTTCCGGAATAAAGGGTCCATTATTTCGGACACGTATTTCAATAGATTTTATGGCCTCATAAATTTGGATCGTTACCGTTTTGTTAGGTTTATTCGAATTATCTAATGCATCAAATGCATTGTCAATAAGATTGCCAAGTATACGGCATAGCTCCCACTCTCCGATAGGTATATTGGATAACTGGGATTTAAGAAGGATTTGAAATTGTATCCCTTTTTTTTCTGCTTCGTTGGACTTTGCTTGCAAAAGCGCATTCACCGAGACACTTTCTGTTTTAATTCTTGAGCCCACCTTAATAATATCTCCATAGAGGTGATTCAAATACGTACGTGTTTCTTCATATTCTTCTAACTCCATCAGGCTATAGAGCACTTGAATATGATTGAGAAAATCATGGCGTTGTGCACGCAAGTCTTGATTGAGCTTTTCAACATGAGTAAACGCATGCTCTCTACTTTCCGTATTAAAAATAAAGCGACGATATAAGCTTCCATCTCTTAGGAGTAAAAAACCGTTAATCAATGCCAACACAAAGATTGCACTGATAATAACAATCGGTTCAATTGTCTTTTGGCTCTTAATAATATGATATTGTACAAGTATATAATAAACTAACCCACTAATGATTCCTAAAAAAAGAATCAAGTATATCATCTGTCTTAATAAAATAAACCGATTCATTTGTTGAATAAGGTTGCGTTTTCTCATCATTGGCTTAATCTCCTTGTTACTGTAACTTATCTATGGTGTCATATGCTTTATTGTTATTTGTTCCGTTACTATATCTATAGTATAATTAAAGAAACCCAACTTGTATAGGAGGAAATTATGATCAACAATTTATTAATTATATCTCTAGATGCGTTAAATGCAAAAGATTTATCCTACCTTCGTACCTTAACGAATTTCAAATACTTTATGGAGCAGGGTAGCTATATCAAATCCGTGGAATCGATTTACCCTTCGCTTACCTATTGTTGCCATACTTCAATTATAACAGGAACCTACCCTTATCGCCATGGGATTTATCATAATGAAATCGCAAATCCGAAGGATCCGTTACGTCAAGTATGGCATTGGCATAAAAAGTCTATTCAAGTCCCGACTCTTTTTGATGCTGCAAAACGAAAGCGCTTAAAGACAGCTTCGGTTCTTTGGCCGGTGATGGCTAATGCCAAATCGGCAATTGACTATAATATTCCTGAGATTTGGTCTGACCATGGAAAAAGTATGTTCTCGCTTTATCTAAAAAATGGTAGCATGTCGATGTTACCCCTTGTCTTAAAGCACCGACATCTGCTTAATGGAAAAAGCCAGCCCCAGCTTGATGACTTTATCGAAGCTACAAGTACGGATATTATTGTTCAAAAAAAACCACATTTAATGGGTATCCATTTTACTGAACTTGACTCAACCCGACATGTGCATGGTGTCTTTTCAGACGAGGCGTACCATGTTCTAGATAAAATGGACCAGCGACTTGGAAGACTCATAGAAGCGCTAAAATCTGCTGGTCTTTATAACACGACCAATATTGTACTTCTCGGCGACCACGGGGGTAATGATTTTAGCCATGTCATCTTTTTAAACACTCTCTTTAAAAAAGAAGGCTTATCAAATGATGTCTACGCAAATTCTGCTGGTGGAAGTGTTCAGATACAACTTAAAAATCCGACAAATACGACCTTGTATTCCCGTGTCCAACAAGTCTTATCTGATTTTGTCGAAATGAACAATTCTCCCATCAAACATTTTTTTACGCGTGAAGAAATTATTGCAAGCCATCATCTTGATGGCCCCTATTCATTTATACTTGAAGCAAAGGACGGTTATATCTTTAGAAATCATACACTCAACCAAATTGTAGTGCCAAGAGAGCAACTTCCCAATTGTTATCGAAGTGATCATGGATTTTTACCTGAGCATGAGAATCTAAAAACATTATTCTTGGCTATGGGTCCAGATATTCGTTCAGGCGCTGTCTTAGATCATGCACATCTTGTTGATGAAGCCCCGACATTTGCCAAGTTGCTTAAAGTTGCCCTTCCAGATGTCGATGGACGTGTTTTAGATGAATTACTTATTAAATAAGTGCTTTGCTATGTAAAAGCAATGAAATGGCTGTTGCAATCAACTTGCAGCAGCCATTTGACGTATCACGAATATATTTTTTTCTATATATGGTACGTTGTTAATTCTTCACTAAATTCTTTCGTCAATTCTTTAAATTCATTGATTTGATCTGACAAGCTCTTAATCTGTTCAGTGTAGGACGTAACGTTGGAGCTCACTTGCTGTGCCGAAGCCGAGTTTTCCTCTGCAATTGCTGCAAGCGATTCAATATTGGTAAATACATCTGAAATAGATTCTGTCTCTTTTTCCAGTTTTTTCGATGTCTGAACCATATTTCGTGCAACGGCTTGTATGGTGGTGTTTGCATCACTTGATTCATTGACTGCGGTTGATAATTGTCCATTTTCTTTTTCAAGGACTACGTATTGCTCATCCACATCATCTACTAAGGATTCAATTTCTCCGACAAACACACCTAAGCTGTTATTGATTTTCTCAACAGCACTGTTGGTTTCTTCGGATAGCTTTCGAACTTCTTCTGCAACTACTGCAAAACCTTTTCCCGCTTCTCCAGCTCTCGCAGCTTCTATAGATGCATTAAGGGCCAACAGATTTGTCTGTTGAGAAATCGCAGAAACCAGACTAACAATATTCGTGATGTCTTTGGCACTTCCCATAAGTTTAAGACCATTTTCTTTAACGACTTTAAACTTCTCTAATACATCATCAATTTCATTCGCTGTCTTTTCAACATTTTTAAAGCTTGATTCAATTTTGGCTACAGAAGTTTCTAATTCATCTTTATTTTTATTTTCTTCAGCTGCAATCTTTTTCACTTCCTGAATATTATCATTCAACATATAAATGGATTTTTCAGTCTCTTCTGCTTGGCTACCTGCAGCATTGGCTAACTGTTCGACAACATCAGATATGTCATCTGAAGTATGGGACATGCTATTAGAAATATCTAATAACGCATCGGTAAATGTTGTCATCTCATCTGCCATATTATTAAAGCCTACAAAGTCTTTGGACACAATGTCTTTAAACTGGTTAACACTGTTAAACAAATCATCATATTGATCTGCTGACTTTACTTTGGTTCTCGCCCCAAAGTTATGCTGTTGCAACCTGGATATCTCCTTGTTCATCTGATTGAGCGGTCGGTTCATCACTTTATTCGATATGTAGGTAAATACTCCGATAGCACCTACTGCAATCCCGGCTCCGCCAATATTCATCATCTGAGTGATGCCAGCAACGGGAAACAACACCGCTGCTCCAAGCACCATTGATAAAATAGCACTTTTTACATTGGTACTACGGATAAATCCAAAAGAGAACAATGTGTTTATTCGATAATTTTTTCGTATTTCAATGGTATATTCAAACGTCAGTTCAAGTTCAAGTTCAGTTGTTGTTCGATTAAGCTCCTTAATCTGAATGGTCTCCCCAAACTCTTTTTGAACCCCTTCCATGAGTCCTAAAAAGTAGTCAAACATTCCTCGCTTTGATCGATATGTAAATCGTGCCTTTGAGCCACCTATAGGTTCCATATCGAGTATTGGAGGTTTTGCACCTGAGACACGCTTAATAACAATTTGATGTACATCATTCATTAAACTTAAAAATTGAAATGCATTATCCGGTCTGAAAAAAGCTGGGTAATCATTTTTAAAAGCTTGGATATTATCAACCCCAATATCGTTCCAGACATTGGCAACTTCTTTTCCTGTATTACCTGCCATGTGTTCTACAAATTTAAAGACGCGTTCATCTTCCACATCAACTAAGGGAGAAAAAACAACATCTTCTTTAAAATCAACAGACTTTAATGCTGCATGTACGTGTTCAGTGTCATAGACTTTTTTACAGGTTTTGATCCATGTGTTTACAACTGTTCCTTTCATAATTCACCTCGTATATTGTATGTCTTTATTATAATAAATCATGTAAATACTTTCGGTTTTCTTTGGCCTGAAGTTTGAGTTTCTTAACTTGTTCACTAAGATGCGCTTTATATGAATCCTTATTTGAAATAATATCATCAATCTGCTTCATAACTTGATTGACACGTATATGGCGCATACTTTTTACGTAGCTGATTTTTAACTCTTCTGCATAGTATTCTACCTTAGGATCATAATTGAATCCTAACATTGGCACATTATTAAGTGCACCATAAATCAAAGCATGTAAACGCATGCTCAAAATCAGATCCAGATCTCCCATTAACCGAATCATTTGTTCTTCGTTATAACGATTTTCTATGACCGTTCCTGGGTGTTTCATTTTTTTAAGTATTTCAAGCGAGATGACCAAATCCGCCGGATGCTTCATAGGTACAAAGACAATGTGATAGTCATATTTTTCAACAATCGCATCACATATTTTTGCCATTTTCTTTGTGTAGGACTCTTCATACATCCAGCTTCGAAACATAACTCCAACAAGAGGCTTGTCCTTAGGAATCTTTTCAGAATCATATATATCTTTGTATCCATTATTCTGACTAATTTCAAGGTTAAACACCGGATCCGCTGTAATTTGAATTCGGGGACGCTTGACGCCTAACTTAGTTAACACTTCTTTTGAAAGGTGTTCTCTAAGGGTAATAATATCTACTTTGTTCAAAATATATCGTGACACCGGTTTATTATACCAATGATGAATCGGGCCAATGCCATTGCCATATAACATAACTGCCTTATTATGTAGCTTTGCACTCCAAATGAGGAAAAGATAATAATACAACGATCGAGTACTTGTCGCATCTTGAATCAAGCTTCCACCACCCATAACGAGAACATCACAGGAACGGATTTCTCTTAATACATCGTGAAAATTAAAACGATTCACCGAAAACACAGGATATTCGCGCATCGTTAGTTGTGGTTGATTGGACAGTACAGTGATGGATGTCTCAATATCTAACGCCAAGATATCATTACATATTGAATGCAGTATCGCATCATCTCCTGAATTTTGATATCCATAATATCCTGCTACTAAGACTTTTTTCATTCTACTGACCCTTTCATTGTTCTACAACTGTACGAATAACTTCTGATAGTCGCTGTGTAAGCGTTTTTCGACTATAATTGTTAATTATATCATAATTCGGTCGAATATGAAATTCATTATTTTTCCAACCTTTATAGAGCTTTTCCAGCCCTTTTTTTATCTCTGCAACATCTGTAGTTGCACACACAATACCTGTATTGGTCTTGTCAACGATTTCTGCTGCCACTCCATCTTTGGGCGCCAAGGCTAATATCGGTCGGTTTGAATTAATATATTCGTAGATTTTTCCAGGAGCGATATTCCTGCCACCTTCACCTTCACGAAGAATCAGTAGCAACACTTCGGCTTTATTGAGTTCCAAGATCGTCTCTTTATGACTCATATACCCCGGACATATCATAACATCGTCCAGTCCAAAGCGTTTGCCCTCTTCAAGAATTACATCCTTTTTTATATCACCAATAAACTTAAATTCAACATCTTTTTTGTCTACAATTTTTTCATCGATTAACTCTTTCATCGCCTTAAGTATCTTATCTATTTTTCTATTACCATAGATTACACCCGGATGAACAATACGAAATTTTTCTTGTCTTTGATACTCTTTGTCAATATGTGAGAAATCCTCTTCATCAAATCCATTGGTGATAATCGTCGATTTTTTATCAAGGTATGGATACATACTTAAAAAGTTCTCATGCATGATACGCGTATTTGCAATAAAGTAATCACACTCTTTTGCCACACTCTCTTCCATGGCTTTTTCACGACGTGTACGATATTGACTGTATTTTTTATCAATAATGTATGGATTCATCGACCATTCATCACGAAAATCTGCAATCCAAGGAATCTCCGGAAAGTGACGCTTTATATCTCTGGCTAAGAGATGATCACTATATGGATACGATGTTGAATAGATACACTCTATTTTTTCCTCTTTAATTAATTCCATTGCACGTTGAAGACTTTTTTTGTACCACACATAATCTGCGTCTGGAATTAAAATCTTACGTGCAATGACTTTTCCAAACAATGCGAAGGGTTGAGGCCATTGAGTATAATCATATGCTTTTGTTCGTATAATTTTTGTATCATTAGGCACATCTTCAAAAAGTGTCACATCTTGCTCTTGATCACATTCTCGAGTTAAAACAATAGGTTCAATCTCAAGCCCTTTAAAGTATTTGACAAATTTGGTTGAGCGTTGAACGCCAGATCCACCCATTGGCGGAAAAATATTTGCAATAAATAATGTCTTAATCTTCTTCATTTGATGTCCCCCTATATTCTAGTTTAAATGTCGCGACGATGATGGCAGCGCACATCCAAAAGAAGCTTACCATAAACGGTGATTCAAAAATGTTTTCGACACCATTATGCATCAAAACCCCAAGCATTCCTGAAAAAACACTTAAGGAAACAACACGATTGTACGGCTTGTCCATTCCTTTGATATACCAAAAACACTGTAGCATTGTATGTATCTGCAATAAAATAAACGATATCAAACCCACAAGACCTGATTCGGTTAATGTCTTTAGATAATAATTGTCCATATAAAATGGTGCCAGTCCATGATTTGTAGCTACTGCACCACCATAACGTCCGATTCCTAACCCAATGATTTTACTTTCCGACCATTCTGCTAATCCAGTTGTCCATCGATATATTCGTCCGCCTTCTGATGCTTTACTCACATACTCTTTTGTAAACAGCATGCTAATACGATTCCATACATTATCCACTAATAAAACTACGGCTAATAATAAGGTGATTATCGGAACCAAAAGACGCTTGCCAATAAAGACAAACAAAAGTACAACCGCTAAAAATGTTGCAATCCATGCACCACGGGAAAATGTAAAAATCAATCCAGTTCCCATAAACAATGCCGATAACATAAAAATTATTTTCTTTATAACGTCTTTTTCTGCTACAAATAGGCCAATAGCAATTGGAATCCCAAGAACCAAAACACTCGCCAAGGCGTTAGGGCCCCCTACTATGGAGTACGCCCGTGTTGTAATCGTTTCACTACTATCCACCCAGTTACCAAGCATCTCAGCGCCTGTAATATATTGATATGTACCATGTAGACCTAGTAACCCTGTACTTACTGTCAGAAGCCACACTGTACGCTGAATAACCACTTGATTATCCAATAGCTGTAATACAAGAAAGAACCAGAACATATATTGAACGACAGCTCGTAAGCCTTCTATACCCACATTCAGTTCCGGGGAATAAAGAAACATTACTGTCAAGTATATCCCAATAAAGCTTAAAAGCGGTAAGTCAATATCGCTAAAGCGATACCGTTGGTTAAATAAAACCCGTCGTATCAGAATCCAGCCAATAAAAACTAACATCAGCACTTCATCCCAAATACTTGACAGTCCAACGAGGTAAGTTCGCATAAACTTGTCTATATAAATATATAGTACAAGAAGGTAGACCAAGTTAAATTGTCCTGCAACTTTCCATAGAGCACTTTCTCGACTAAACACATCAATACGACGAATGATTTTCATGAAAAAACTGTCGAAAAAAGCTTTACGAAAAGGTTTAGCTATTTTTTCAAATCCACTATCTATGCTCATCAATACTCGAGCAAACCAAGAGTTATAAACGGCTTCCACTTTTTTCTTATGTCCTTTATACTGTGTTGGACGAAAAAAAACTGAAGCTGTTGCCCATCGGCAAATCCCTAGAATGACGGCATAAAAATAGCTTTCATATATTTTTTTACGTATACTATTCATGATTAACACCTTCTATTCTATTCGCTGCAATTGAGAGATAACTCCTGAAAGATTACACTTTTGTGTTACGAAAAAATGTGGCAACCCTTCTCTAAGTTCTTGCTTGCCTATTTTATATATAGGGTTTTCATATGTTGCCGTTGCTTCCACTTCAATGGTCACCTTTTTTTTGATTGGGTCAGGTGCTGAGATAGCTTTTCCCTCATTATCGACACGGGTAATCATACGGTCTTCAATTAAAATATTGGTCACTTTTGCATCCAAATATTTTTTATCTTCGGCTAGTTGGTCGCCTACAGCCACAGATGTAAAATAATCTTGACTATATTCAGTAAACACAACCTCGTACTTAATTTTTACGTCTTCTTCCTGACTAAAGCTAATCAATTCATTATCCGTCAAACGCTCAAATGCAGTAATACCAACCAATAATATTACAAGTAATATAAGAATATCAAAGATATGAATTTTGCCCGCTACTTTTCCTTGTTTGTTAATCATCTTCATCTGCCTGCCTTTCCTATCTTCTCTAATTGATTGATGTTACTTCGACCACATTACCATAGGCCTCAAACACATCTGTTTTTATGTAATATTTTGAACCTGCTTTTATTTCTTGACCACCCAAATCAATATAAGGTCCATATTGATTGGCTTTTCCTTTAATGGTAACAACGATGTCTTTTAACCCTGCTTGGACTATGGGTACTAATTGACCATCGACAGCTTCCACAACATAGGCATCTCGATATTGTATATCAATAATTTCTGCATCTTGAACTGAGCCCATTGCCACTAACTTATCACCAATCTGAATCTGTTCTACGGTGCTGTCAATAAGGTTTTTTGCCTCTGCCTTATAGACAACTTCTGTCTTACGTGTAATAATGCCACTATCTGCATCGTCTTTTGTTAAATACCACACTCCACCTGCAATCACTGCCAACACCAATACAATAATTAAACCATCAATGTAATTCAATTTTTTTTTCATATAATCCCTTTCCATTCATGGATTAGGTGCCAAAACGACATCGGTCATTTTAACACCTAATTCATTTACATCTCTCTTTTTTTTATCACTTTTGCAGGAACCCCACCAACAATGGAATAAGGTTCAATGTCTTTTGTAACTACCGATCCGGCACCGACAATACTTCCTGTACCAACGGTTACCCCCGGTAGAATAATTACGCGAGCACCAACCCATACATCATCTTCAATCACTACGGGTAAAGGCTCTGTATCGCCTTGGTGAATCATCGGAATATCTGTGCGGGCATACTCATGATTTTTAGTATAAATCAGTACATCCGGTCCCATCATAACATACTTGCCTATGTGTAGTGGTCCCTGAACCCAGGCATTGACCCCAATACCCGATTGCTCTCCGATTGAGATATCTCTACCCGAACCAAAGAAGACATTCTTTTCTATATTTACCTGTGCGCCTATTTGATCAAAAATATATTTGCATAAAAAATAGCGAATGGCTTGACTGATTGCACCAAGTTTGCCTTGAGATTTTGGCAAGTGCTTTCCTACAAGATAGTACAGAGCAAGCGCTACCGTTTTCATTGTTATCACCTTTTTCATCGTAGTATTTTTTTCATTAAAAACCATGCTGCAAAGTAACTTACAATACCAATCATCGCTTTAGCAACAATAAGCACATATCCTTGAAGTGGCAACACTGCACTTATTATAACACAAATACTCATCACTAAATTAGCAAAAATCACAGAAAATAGATATTTTTTTTCTATCACCACTTCAAGAATTTTTTTGCGTCGAACACCACTTGTAACAAAATAAATGATGGAAGCAACCAGCGTGGTATAGGCTGCCATAATGAGCCCATACTTTGGAATAAGTATCAAGTTCAATCCTAAATTCACCACCGCTGCAATCAAACTGTTAATAAAAATAGGTCGAGTATTTTTACTCAGCTCCCATTCTTTATTCATGTAGTCGGCTAAATTAAGAAAAAACATTCCAAAAGCAACAATTCCTATGACCGCATATCCTGCTTCATACTCTTTGGCAATAATAATCTGTCCAATATCTTTTGATAAAAGCAGCATTCCCGTTGCCGCCGGAAGTCCAAGTAAAATATATGTTTTGATACCAAACGAAAGAATACGTCCTGCTTCTTTTTTAGATTCTTTTCCCCATGCCGTTAAAAGTTTAGGATAAAACCCTCGCGACAGTCCATAGGCAATCATTAAAAATGTCGATGAGGCAATAGCATAATTCGGAACATATAGACCAACTACATACTCCGAATAAAAAAAACGAAGAATATATCGGTCCGAAATATTTAACACATACATAGTTAGTGTTAAGCCAATTAATGGGAAACCATATCGCAAGTACTCTTTAAACTGATCTTTTTTGATGCTATTTTTTGAAAAATATCGATATGGACGAATATAGTAAAAGGCGATAAGTCCTAGCGTAATATCGACTACACCATGTCCCAAAAATAAGATATAGATTGTATCAATCCCTGATTTGTAAAATCCATAGACCAGCATTGGTTTTAATACTGCTGCCAATACGACAAGAACAACATTCAAAAAACGCATGTGAACATATAATAAGAGATTAATATAAAATTGATTAAACATATATCCCACAAAGAAAATCACATATACAGCCAGCAACCAGGGATTAAATGAAAATCCGTAAATCAAAATCATCGATAAGCCTAAGTATATCAATATTAACAGGCCATAGATGCGTCCTTGTAACGACAACATATTGGAAAAAAATGTTTTTCGTTCATCCAGATTATCGATTTCTCCAATAAATCGCATAGCAACAAAATAAAACCATCCAAAAGCCAGCAAATACGTGAGCATAACGGTATTATTGATAATACCGTATAGCCCGTATTCGTGTGGCAAAAGCAAATGAGAGTATAGCGACAAGCTGACAATGCCAAAAATGCCTTCGATGATTTTAAATGGTAAGTACCCCACACTGGAGTTAAAAAAATTCTGAATCCGTAATCTCATGGAATCCCCTTACTCGTTAATTTTTACTGCCGGAAAAATCGGCTCAATCATATATGATACATCGCTGCCTTCTACAAAGAAGCGCACTTGATATAACATCTTGTTCAAGTCCACATATCGGTCTTGGACTTTATACCACAAGCCACTTGTGTCAATATAACGAACGCCGTCTTTAATCGTAACATCGGTTGTATATCCACTTGCATTGACATAAAAAATCTGTTTGCCTGTTTTTTCCATGTATTCTTTGAATATATTATGTAAAAATTCACCTTCTTTTTCATCTGTAAAACTTGTTAAGGGATTTTTACTTCCAATAATAATAATGGAGTTTTCACTCGTTCTTGCGAGCGTTTGCTTTAATTTACTATATTGGGTGTAATCCGTTGTGCGCAATCCACCACTTGCAGTTCCCAATGTAATGATTTTTGTCTTATCTACAACTTTTTCTGAATACGTATTTTTCCAAATGGAGTAATTTCCTGTCAAACTGGATGTATCCACATCTGAGCTTCCGGCAAAGACACCGTAATCTGCTTGATTCATCTCTTCATAAACCTTAGAAGAAATAACCGTATCTAACAAACGGTTTTTAAATGATGTCGGACCAAACAACTTAATTTCGAAACTGTCTTGCGGCTTGATTTTTGCCATGAGTGGATCGTTGATGAAGCCGCCTTCATCAAAACGGAGATTACTTGTATCCACCGTTGTCATTGCACTTAATTGGTCCACCACAAGGGTTCCTTGATAAGGTTCACTGGATTGTAATGCAACCACATATAAGCGATCTAACTGTATCGGGAACTGCACACCTGCTGGAATCTCTGCCTCAACCTCTTGCCATCCTGTCCAGTTAATGGCATGAGAAAACGTAATTGTATACTGGCCGCCAACAGCGTCAATAATATTTCCTCTAAACATATGCTCACTGTTATTTCCATTTAGCCAAAGACTAATCGTCTCCGTTGGTTTATTTAAATAGAAATTATTCATCATCATATAAAAAGCCTGTGCTTGGGATGATTTTGAAAAGCTATAGTTAAAACGATAGGCTTTATCTGTATCTACCGTATTCTCGGTTTCGATAAATATCTCGCCCTGTACACTTTCTTCAGGGTAACTACGTGGATAATATTGCATACTTTCAAATGCAGCTATGGGGCTATATTCATTTCCTACAACAATATACGCTGTTGTACTTTGCTCCCCCATAGACACTGTCACTTTCGCAATTCCATTTTTTGAAGTCGTGTAAAATTTTCCGTCACGAAACTCACCTACACCTTGGTTATCCTCAACTGTATATGTTACATCCGTATTATGAATACGTCCTTGATAACCACTTTTGTCAGTTCCGTAGACATTAAACTCACCACTTTGATTATGGTCCAAAGAAAGAATTTTTGGAGAGACTTCAATATCGATTGGTGCATCCAAACTTTCAATCTCTGACGTTGCCATTAATCCTTCGTAGTAACAAGTAATCGTTCCATCACCACCTACGGTTGGAATAAACGTATTCGTCTGCCAATTTCCTTGGATTCCATCAACACTCCATGCCAGGTTGCGATAGTTGATTTCCACTGGATTATAATTCTCATCAAAACCTATGACTTCTAATTGTACCGGATTGTTTTTAAAGATACGTTCATCCGATTGTATTATTTTAATCGACTTTACAGGACCGGTTTGCGCTAGACTCACAAAGCCAAGTCCGTTTAATATCTTTCGCTGCGCGCCACCAGATACTGTGTTTTTAACTCGAAGGTCTGTATGTCCCACCTCTCGACTCACTAAGGTTGTACTTCCTCCTCCATCAAGCTGTATCGCATCCGTAACATTGTATTCTCTTAAATAGCTGGCAACCTCTGCATGTGTCGCCCCGATACTTGCACCTCTTCCATCAATACTCATGGCAATCAGGTAGCGTCCATCCGCTGTCACTCCAAGAACTGACCTTGGTTGACGTGCATCCTTACTTATAATATGCCCTTCTGAACTATACTGACCATTCTCAAGCACCTTACCCGAACCACTAATCGCTAATTTGAGCTCCTCTGTATTAATCGTAGAATGTACAATAAATTCAACCCCTGTCCCCACTTCAAACATTTTTAAGTATTCCGCTTCGGCTAGAAGCGCTTCTGGGATTGCAATAACATACCCCTGTTCCATCATTGGAATCTGCGCGGGTTCTTTTGCACCAATAATTTGGCTGACTTGATTGTCTTGTACAACAATTTTATATAAATTGGCACTTTGGTCAATTTGTTGTGTCGTCGCTCCAAAGTTTCGGTTATAAATAATCGGCGACTTACCAATGACAATTTTATTAATGCCTTCAACATAAAGGTTTTGTCCTTGATCTGTCGCCACCTTAAAACTTGTATCAAAAAAATCAAACAGCACTCTTCCGCTTTCGTATTGAAGCAGTGAAGCGACACCTTTTTTGGAGGTATTATAATTATGCATCGCATAAGAATAGCCGTCTTCGTAGATAACCCCTACCGGCTCACTCGATGATCCTGCCATATTAAAAAATGACGCATTAATACCTGCCACAACATTTTGCTCGCTTTTTGTTGCTAGTGCATGGAGCGTTTCTTTTTTTCCAAAAGCTTCACTCGATTGCAAAATATCCAGTGCAATCTGTTCCTCCGCTAAATCCATTTTAAGTACATGCAAATCAACCCACCCTGCTTGAGTGAATTTTGATTTATATTCATATGTTAATCCTTTTGTCACCGTCTCGCGCTGAACAATCTCATCAATAAGAACATTTGCCTGTATCGGAACACTCACAGAACCTAGTAATGCCGAAAAAATCACTGCATAGCTCATTATCTTTTTTATTTTAAATTTAAACTTCATAAATTAACCTCAAACTCTCTATTTATCTCGCTTTTTACATATCATGTACAATTATAACCTAACTTAGAAAAATATCAACCAAACAAACCATTAAAATTTTATTGACAAGTTTTTTTTTCTCTTGTATACTTGAACTGTAAACAATTAAATGAATACTTCGGGGCAGGGTGAAATTCCCGACCGGCGGTGATAGTCCGCGAACCTTTTGGTTGACTTGGTGCAATTCCAAGACCGACAGTACAGTCTGGATGATAGAAGTAAGAATAGATCGATTATTTTATTAACGATGCCTCGAATTTTTTTCGAGGTTTTTTTTATTGCTAACGAGGTTATACCTCATTGTTTTTGCTCTAGGAAAATCTTATAGAAGTATTCGCCACCCTCTAAAGGAGAATTATTATGTACTCATTTTCAAATCAAAAAACTCGTTACATTGTGCGCATTGGCGTTTTTAGTGCGTTGGCTTTCATTATCATGCTTCTTGAATTCTACATTGGTTTTGCCGAATATCTAAAAATGGACTTTAGTGATGTTATTGCAATGATTGGCGGTATTACTATGGGTCCGCTTGCAGCTGCGGCCATACAATTGGTTAAAAACCTATTAAAGGCTTTAATCATTACCCGAACTGCAGGTATTGGTGAACTTGCCAATCTAATTGTTGGTATTGCATTTGTCGTTCCCGCATCTATACTTTTCAAAAAAACTAAAAGCAATAAAGGGCTATTTTTTGGCCTTGTAACCGGTTCACTCTCTATGGTTGCTGTTGCATGTATCGCCAACTTATTTGTTATTTTACCTTTATATTTTGGAAGTTCATTGACTTTTTCAATGCGTTGGGATACCGTTCTTGCCATCTTTCTTCCATTTAATATCATCAAAGCTATTATTGTCTCTCTCGTGACTTACCTTCTACATCTTGCTATGAAACCTATCTATAAGCATTTTATATAATCCATTAAGAAGTAGTCCCACCTTGCACCAATTTGTGTTATAATGTCTGTAGTATAATGATTGTTAATCTAACTTTATGCAAGGTGGGGAATTATGAAGACAAAACTACAACTTACAACTAACCAGCTACAGCCTGGTATGGTTCTAGCTGAAGACTTATATACACCAAAAGGATTATTGTTAATCCCGGCAGATACTTTAATTGATGAAAAGCATTTATTTCGCATACGCCTCTATCAATTACCGTCTATTGTAATTTATGAGGAAACTGCTCAACCCTTTCTCGAAAAAGCTCCCCCAGAGGATAATCGCCCAATAAATATCTCTTATCGCAAGACCAAAAACTTTCAGGAGTTTAAGACAGAGTATTTATTACAACAGGCATTGACACAGGAAAAACTAAATGATGTCTTATTGGGTGAAGATATTGACGAGAATGAACTCTATGATATTAGCACCACACTGATTAAGTCCTTGCGTACCAAAAGTGATTTGTTTAATTATCTCTATCACTTGCGCAATGAGGACGACTATACCTTTACCCATAGCTTAAATACGGCGATGTTAGCTAATATCTTTGGTGGATGGCTTGGTTTGTCTGATAAAGAGATTAAGGATTTGACCATATCCGGTTTTTTACATGATATCGGCAAATTAAACATTAGCCCTGATATTCTGAATAAACCCGGCAAGCTCACTGTTGATGAGTTTGAATCCATCAAGAAACATACGAATTTTGGGTATGATATTATCCGTGACTATGATATCAATGATGACATTAAAAATGGTGTCCTACTACATCATGAAAAAATAGACGGTTCAGGATATCCACTTGGATTAAAAGATGAACAAATACCTCTGTTTGCTAAGATTATAGGTATTGTCGACATCTATGATGCGATGACATCTCAGCGTTCCTATCACGATAAATATTCTCCCTTTAAAGTCATTCAGATGTTTGAACAAGAATCTTATGGGTTACTTGACACCAATCTTCTCTTTGTCTTTTTAGAAAATATCGCCCATCATTATTTGGGAAAAGACGTTCTCCTATCTACCGGCGAACGTGCACGCATTGTGTTTATACATAATCAATCACCATCACGCCCAATTATTCAAATCAACGACCAAATGGTCGATTTGATGTTTGAACCTCACATCACCATCGACGAAATTTTGTAATACAGACGAAGCTTATATACAATAAAAGCGTCAGTATAGAGTCTAGCACTCATATACTAACGCTTTTTTCTTATCTTCTTTATTTATGCTTCTTTATTTAAAGGGTTTTTATGTACTCGCTCTAATATATTGGTATAAATCTCAACATGTCGGTTCGCCATTGCCGCATCCGAAAAAGATTGATGAATCTTTTCCCGAAACTGTAGCCCTAATTTTTCCAAGTCGTATTGTCGATTAATCATATCCATCATAATTGTCGCCAATGTCTTTGCATCTCCTACATCAAACAATTTACCTGTGACATCATTTTCAATCATTTCAACAATGCCCCCTGCTCGAGATGCAATTGTAGCAATTGCGCGTTCTCCCCCTTCTAAAAGGGCATAGGGAAAGCTTTCTGTATAGGATGGTAAAATATTGACATCAATCTTTTCATAAAAAGACTGCATATCCTTAACAAATCCTAGAAACTCGACATGTGTCTTTAGTTCGTGTTCTTCAACATAACTATGCAATCGTTCTGTATATTTTTTTTCACCATGTCCGGCAATCAATATTTTAAAGGAATATCCTTCTTCTTTACATATATTTGCTGCCTCTAATAATACATCCGTTCCCTTGATTGGTACTAATCGTGTCGCACAACCAAAGGTTAATGTTGCTGACGTCTGCTTAGAATATGATTTTATCCAATGTTGTGGCTTTACACCATTATATATGGTATACATTCTATCTTCTGAAAAACCTTCTGAACTCATCATTTTTTTGAAGGTATCTGTCACCGTTAAAAAAAAGTCCATCTTTTTTAGACTTATGCGATTCAAATATGTGAAAATGATTTTTTTGTAGAGTTGGTTTTCAAAATCCAAACGATAATCACTATGAATTGTTGTTACAATTGGAATATCCACGCGTTTTCGGATATAATTGCTCACAAAATTAGCCCTTGCTCCATGGCAATGCAAAAGATCAAAGTTCTGACTTTGAAGATATTGTACTAGTTCACGGATAGACGTATAGTCAAGTCTCGACTTTTGTTCAAAAAGTTTTGCCTTAATCCCTGATTTTTTTGCTTCTTCAAAAAAAACACCTTCTGACAAGCAAACTAATTCTATATCAATCTTTTGTTTTAATTCCTGAAGTAACGTGATGACATGTGTCTTTGCTCCACCTGTGTCTCCACCACTGATTAAATGCAATACGCGCATAGCTTTTTCCTTCCGATATCCTTTTTCAAATCATTAGAATGCCTTATCATTATAACTTGCATCAAACAGACTGTCAATCAAGCGATTGAATTGACAACAAAAGCCTGTTTTTGTCGCTTCACTTTTATATGATTATCTGATAAAATATACAGTATACAAAAGAAAATAAGGAAATGGTGGGTAATATGTCTATAGAAGAAAAATCACTTCAGTTACATGAACAATGGCAAGGCAAGTTAGAAGTTCAAGCAAAGTCAAAAGTCAACTCACGAGAAGACTTATCCGTTGCGTATACTCCGGGTGTTGCTGCTCCTTGTCAAGCAATACATGCAAATAAAGAAAACGCCTACAAATACACTATGAAAGCCAATACGGTTGCCGTAATCTCTGATGGATCTGCAGTTCTTGGATTAGGTAATATTGGTCCCGAAGCTGCTATGCCTGTTATGGAAGGTAAGGCAGTTTTATTTAAAGAGTTTGCCAATGTGAATGCTATCCCGATCTGTCTAGATACCCAGGATGTAGATGAGATTGTCAAAACGATTACATATCTTGCTCCAACATTTGGCGGTATTAACATTGAAGATATTAGCGCTCCCAGGTGCTTTGAAATCGAACGCCGATTAAAAGAAACATTGGATATTCCTGTATTCCATGACGATCAACATGGTACTGCAATTGTTGTTCTTGCCGGAATATTAAATGCTTTAAAGTTGACTCAAAAAGATATTGCAGCAGTTAAGGTTGTTATCAATGGCTGCGGTTCTGCTGGTATTGCAATAGGTAAACTTTTGTTACGTGCCGGTGTGACAAATCTTATCATGGTTGATAAAGAAGGAATCGTCAACAAAGAAGAACCATGGCTTAACTGGGCACAAAAAGAAATCTCCCAATCCACCAATCCTGAGAATTTACGCGGTTCTTTATCCGACGCTTTAAATGGAAGCGATGTATTTATCGGTGTATCCGCTCCAGGCATTGTATCCCAAGACATGATCCGCTCCATGCGTCCAGATAGCATCGTATTTGCCATGGCAAATCCAACGCCTGAAATCATGCCTGAGCTTGCAAAAGAAGCAGGTGCTCGGGTTATTGGAACAGGACGTTCTGACTATCCAAACCAAGTCAATAATGTTCTTGTATTCCCCGGAATATTCAAAGGTATTCTTGAAGGTCGTGGCAAGCAAATTACTGAAGAAATGAAAATCGCTGCCGCAAACGCTATTGCAGATATGATTCCACTTGAAGAACTCCATGAAGAAAACATTCTTCCTGAGCCCTTTGCCAAAGGTGTTGCAAGCGCTGTTGCAGAAGCTGTAAAAAAATGTATTTAAGATAATATGACATTCGAGTTAGGAGGTTACCAATGATTAATCATGAACTAAGTACAAATAAGTTAATCATACTTTACATGCTAAAAAGAATTGAGCTTCCGTTGACGAATACTCAGTTATCAGAATTTATTATAGATAAAGGTTATACGAATTATTTTTCTTTTCAAGAATATCTGCATCAGCTTGTTGAGAGCGATTTGATTCGAACGATTACGACATCAAAATCAACAAGTTATGAAATCTCTAACGAAGGTATTACAACGCTTGGCTTTTTTGAAAACCGCATCTCCGAGTCGATTAAAGATGATATTGATGCGTATTTTAAAGAAAAAAAATACGACATCAAAGAGCATCTAGAAATTGCCTCTGAGTATATCCCTGAAAAGGATGGCGACTATCTTGTCCACCTTGTGGCAAAAGAAAACGGCAAAACCCTTATCGATTTGACAATGAATGTCTTTGATAAGGATTATGCCGTCAAAATCTGTGATCAGTGGAAAGAAGAAAGTCATGTGCTTTACAAAATTATCCTAAACACTCTCTTGGATGATTTGACTTAGAACATCCCATATTTTTTCTTTTCCATCTTTGGTTATTGCTGAAAAAGACAAAACATTTCCCGGTTTAATATTAAGGGTATTTGCTATGGTTTTAACTGCTTTGCTATGTTGGCTACGCTTAAGTTTATCCATTTTTGTTGCAATAACCAAAGGTTCATATCCAAAGCTTTTTATCCAATCCATCATCATCTGATCATTGGCACTTGGGGTATGTCTTCCATCAACTAATAGCACCACTTGCTTTAGCGTCTCACGTTTATGAAGATAGTCTTCAATAACCTTCGCCCATCGTTCTCGATCAGCTTTTGATACTCTTGCATATCCATACCCTGGTAAGTCAACTAAATATAATTGTTCTTCAACATTATAAAAATTAATAGTTTGTGTCTTACCTGGCTGTGCAGATGTTCTTGCCAGTTTTTTTCGGTTAATCAATCCATTGAGCAATGACGATTTACCCACATTGGATTTTCCTGCAAAAGCGATTTCTGGAAGACCACTGGTTGGATACTGTTCAAACTTCACGCCAACAGCTTCTAAATATACATTTTGTACGTTCATGCTAACTCCTTCTCTTCTTACTTAACTGCAAATGCCAATTGAATCACTTCATCGACTTGTTTTACATAGTGAATTGTCATATTATCAATAACTTCTTTATCCAATTCAGATACATTTCTACGGTTATCATTCGGGACAATCACTTCATATATACCCGCACGTTTTGCGGCAAGAATCTTTTCTTTTAATCCGCCAATGGCTAAAACTCGTCCACGCAGTGTCACTTCCCCTGTCATAGCAATGTCATTACGAATCGGCGTATTTGTTAACGCAGAAATAATCGCTGTGACCAAGGTAATCCCAGCAGAAGGTCCATCTTTTGGCACGGCTCCTTCAGGAATATGTATATGAATATCTTTTGTTTCATAAAAGTCTTTTGGCAAATCAAAGGCCATGCTCTTTGAACGTATATAACTTACCGCTGCAGACGCCGATTCTTTCATCACGTCTCCAATACGCCCAGTAATTTGGAACTTCCCTTTTCCCGGCATGACTGTAACTTCAATAGAAAGCGTGTCACCACCCATTTCTGTCCATGCAAGTCCTCTAGCAACCCCAATCTGCGGTTCATCAAGCTTCATCTCATAAGAAAATTTTGGAATCCCCAAATAATTTTCAATATTTTTTTCGCTAACCGTTAGCGACTTTTTTTGATCCATTGAAAATATTTTTGCAGCTTTTCGACATATTTCTCCAATGCGTCGCTCCAATTGTCGTACGCCCGATTCACGAGTATATTCATTAATCACACGACGAAGTGCTTCATCTTTTATTTTTAACTGCCTTTTCTTTAACCCATGTTTTTCAAGTTGCTTGGGAATAAGATATTGCTTGGCAATATGATATTTTTCATTTTCCGTATAACTAGATACCTCGATAATCTCTAGTCTATCCAACAAAGGGCGTGGTATTGTCCTTAACGAGTTAGCTGTTGCTACAAAGATCGCTTTGGATAAGTCCACCGGAACTTCAACATAGTGGTCTCTAAACTGATGGTTTTGTTCACTATCAAGCACTTCCAATAACGCCGCACTAGGATCCCCTTTAAAATCACTGCTCATCTTATCAATCTCATCCAGTAAAATCATTGGGTTACTGGTTCCTGCTTGACGCAATCCGCTCACTAAACGCCCTGGCATAGCACCAATATATGTTCGGCGATGACCACGTATTTCAGCTTCATCTCGTACACCACCAAGGGATATACGCACATATTTTCGATTCAAGGATGTTGCAATGGATTTTGCAATTGACGTCTTACCTGTTCCTGGTGGGCCAACAAGACAAATAATTGGAGCCGTCCCGTCTTCAGTCATTTTTCGAACAGCTAAGTGCTCGAGTACGCGTTCTTTAACTTTCTTTAATCCATAGTGCTCAGCTTCTAATATGTCATGGGCTTTATTCAAGTCGATTTGCTCTTGTGTGATAGTATTCCATGGCATGTCTAACATGCATTCGATATAGTTTCGAACAACCGAGCTTTCCGCTGAGCTTACATTCATTTTTTGTAAACGTTTAACTTCTTTTAATATTTTTTCTTTAACATATGCATCGGCATCTAATGCTTCAACCGCTGCTTTATATTCTGCAATCTCTTCACCTATATCTACTTGATCACCAAGTTCTGACTGAATAACTTTAAGCTGTTCACGCAGATAGTATTCTTTTTGGTTTTGATCAATCGTACTCTTGACTTTTCGATGAAGCTCTCTTTGAATTCGAGCGATTTCAAGTTCATTATTTAAAATACGAATAACTAATTGCATTCGAATTTCTTCATCAATTTCTTCTAGAATGCGCTGTTTATTCTCTAAGGACTTGATAAGATGGGTTGTCATGGAATCCGCTAATAAGCTGATCTGTTTGATTTTTTTGAGTGAATCAATCGTTTCTTGAGACATCTTAGGATTCAGACGCTTATATTCCTTGAGTATATCCATAGCCATACCAATGATTGCTTGCTTTTGAGCATCTGATAGTTCTTTTATCTCACTTTCAACTTGCTCAATCGTTCCCAAAGGATATTGTTTGCTTTGTTCGATAGAAATGATTTTGCCACGATGGATTCCTTCTACAAGAACTCTAGAAATTCCTCCAGGTAACTTTACAATCTGCTTTATTTTTACAATTGTACCTACTGAATAGATATCTGCATTTATATCAACTTCTTCCACACTTGCATCTTTTTGAGCAACAACAAATAGAATTTGATCTTTATTCATTGCTTCATCAAGTGCGGCCACTGATGTCGCACGTTTTGCATCAAAGTGCAAAAACATCTTCGGAAAAACATTGACCCCTCTTAATGATAAAATTGGTAAATTCATTCTATTCATAACATCCTCCATTACTTCATTTAAAAACCCTTGCATAAATGCAAGGGTTTTATATCTAAGCAACTTAACTTCGCTTAATCTTATATTTAAGCTGTTTCATTCTCGTTCTTTTTGGGTAAGCGCTTCTTTGTTCCTGCACTTTGTTTCATCTCTTTCAAGTTTTCATTCGAAACAATAATTGGCGTTGCACCCTCTTCAACTGTTGCTTGGGTAATAACACATTGACCAATCGTATCATCTGAAGGAATCGTGAACATAATGTCCATCATAATTTCTTCTAAGATCGCACGTAGTCCCCTTGCCCCAGTTTTTCGATTCAATGCTTTTCTTGCAATTGCTCGCAAAGCATCTTCTTCGAATTCTAGTTCAACATCATCCATACCAAAAGTAACTTTGTATTGTTTGACAAGTGAATTCTTTGGTTCTGTTAATATACGAACCAATGCTTCTTCATCAAGATTTTCCAAACCAACACTGATAGGAACACGTCCAACGAATTCCGGAATCAGACCGTATTTGATTAAATCTTCAGGTGAAAGCTTTTTAAGAATCTCGCCGATTTCCACGTTTTTCTTGCTCTCGATTTCAGCTCCAAAGCCCATGGTTGTCGTTCCTGTACGTTGTTCAATAATGGATTCTAATCCATCAAATGCACCCGCACAGATAAACAAAATATTCGTGGTATCAATTTGAATAAACTCTTGGTGCGGATGTTTACGTCCACCCTGTGGCGGAACTGATGCAACCGTTCCCTCAAGAATTTTTAACAATGCCTGTTGAACCCCTTCTCCACTCACGTCACGTGTAATGGAAGGATTTTCAGATTTTCGCGCAATTTTATCGATCTCATCAATATAGATGATTCCGCGTTCTGCACGTTCAATATCAAAATCAGCTGCTTGAATAATCTTCAAAAGAATATTCTCGACATCTTCACCTACGTATCCTGCTTCTGTTAAAGATGTAGCATCTGCAATCGCAAACGGAACATTCAGCATTTTTGCCAATGTTTGCGCTAAAAGTGTCTTTCCTGAACCTGTCGGTCCGACGAATAAGACATTACTTTTTTGGAGTTCGACATCTTCTGCAATATTGTCTGCATTGATACGTTTATAGTGATTATACACTGCAACAGCAAGTGCTTTTTTTGCGTTTTCTTGCCCGATAATATATTCATCCAAAAACTTTTTGATCTCAATCGGTTTAGGTAAATCCGTTAAGTCAATTGCTTCTTCAATTTGGCTGAATTCTTCTTCAATAATTTCGGAACATAATTCAATACATTCATCACAAATGTATACATTAGGGCCAGCAATCAACTTACGAACTTGATCTTGTGGCTTGTGACAAAAAGAACAACGCAGTTGCTTTTTATCTTCATATTTATTTGCCATAGTTTCACCAACTTTCGGTTAGCGTTTAATTATTACTTTATCAATGAGGCCATATTCCATTGCACGTTGAGCCGACAAGAAATTATCTCTTTCTGTGTCTCGCTCAATTGTTTCGAGATCTTGGCCTGTATTTTCCGCTAAAATTTCATTTAACATTTTACGCATCTCGATGATACGATCTGCATGTATTTTAATATCACTTGCTTGTCCTTGCATACCACCCAGTGGTTGATGAATCATCACTTCTGAATGTGGCAATGCAAAACGCTTGCCTTTTTGTCCACCAGCAAGTAAAAATGCACCCATACTTGCTGCCATACCAACACAAATTGTTGATACGTCTGGCTTAACGTGTTGCATGGTATCATAAATAGCCATCCCCGCAGTAATTGAACCCCCAGGGCTGTTTATATATAAGTGAATATCTTTATCTGGGTCATCGGATTCTAAAAACAATAATTGAGCAACAATTAAACTTGCTGTTGTATCGTTTACTTCCTCACCCAAAAAAATAATTCGTTCCTTTAATAATCGTGAATAAATATCATACGATCTTTCTCCACGGCTTGTTTGTTCAATGACGTAAGGTACTAAAGCCATACCCACACCTCCTAAATCTAGTTGACTTTTGCGTTTTCTACGATTAAGTCATATGCCTTTTGGTTGACAAGGTCTTGTTTAATTGAATCTTTCTCATCATCACCAATAGTTTCTTTGATTTTTTCCACTTCCATATTATACATTTCTGCCATACGAGCAATTTCTGCTTCAACATCTTCATCTGTCGCTTCAATGTTCTCTGCAACTGCAATCGCTTCTAATACAAGACGTGCTTTGATTTTCTTTTCAGCTTCTGGCTTCATACTTGCTTTAAGCGTCTCCATGTTTTGTCCTGTATATTGGAAATATTGTTCTATTGATAAACCTTGATATTGTAGTCGTTGAGCCATATCGTATGTCATGTTCTCAGCTTCTAACTCTACCATAGGTTCTGGCAATTCAATGCTAGCATTTTCAACAGCTTTTTCAAGTACTTCTTCTCTTAATTTTGCTGTTGCTGCATTTTCTTTTGATTCAGCAAGTTTTTCTTTAACACTTGCTTTGTATTCATCCAAAGTATCAAATTCTGATACGTCTTTTGCCAATTCATCATCAAGCTCTGGTAATTCCTTCACTTTGATTCCATTGATTTTTACTTTGAATGTTGCTGGTTTTCCTTTAAGCTCATCTACGTGATACTCTTCTGGGAAAGTCACTTCAACTTCAAGCTCGTCATCAACGTTTTTACCTATTAATTGTTCTTCAAATGTATCAATAAATGAACCCGAACCAATTGTTAAGTCATAGCCTTCAGCTTTTCCACCTTCAAAAGGTTCTCCATCCACATATCCATCAAAATCAATATTTACTTGATCATCCATTGCAATAGCACGATCAGCAACATCTACAAGACGGGAGTTTTGCTCACGTACATTGTCAATATCGTTATCAACTTCTTCATCTGTTACTTCAACAGCATCCTTTGTTGCTTCTAGACCTTTATAATCTCCAAGTGTAACTTCAGGTTTTACTGCTACTTCTGCTGTGAAAATAAATGGCTTTCCTGCTTCGATTTGCTCAACGTCAATCTCTGGACGTGATACAACTTCTAATCCTTCTTCTTCAACTGCTTTGTCATATGCTTCTGGGATGCAATAATTCGCTGCATCTTCATAGAACACACCGATTCCATATGTTTTTTCAATCAATTTTCGTGGTGCTTTTCCTTTACGGAATCCTGGAATTTGGATAGATTTCTTGTTTTTGTTATACGCGTGATTCAGACCTTTTTCAAAGATATCTGCACTAACTTCGATTGTTAGTTTCACCATACTGTTTTCGAGTTTTTCAACTTTTGTACTCATTATTTAACGTTTCCTCCTTGTAACACTCTATATTCAAGGTCTCTTGACCCATCTTAAACCATTAACACATTATAACACACCACTCTATAGAATGCTAGCGTATATTTTATTTTAATACGAATTAATACTTTTTTAAAAAAAGGGATATGCTCCGAGTGGAGTCATATCCCTTTGTTGTCATTCTTGTCTAGTAGATGCTGTCAGATTACTCTACAACTGTTGCATGTGTAAAGTCGATAGCACCAAGTACTGAACGATCCCATCCTTGTACTTTCTCTGAAATTAACCATTTGTCTGTATAGTAGTATAAAGGAACAATTGGTAATTCATTCATAAGGATGTCTTGAGCTTGGTATAGGTAATTGTAGTGTTCTTCACCACGAGTTGTATTTGCATTAGCCATTAGTTCATCAAACTCATCGTTTGCAAACTTAGGATCATTGTATGCATTACCTTGAGTGAAGATACCCAATAATCCCATTGGATCCATAAAGTCTGTTAACCAACCACCACGAGCCATTTCGTAGTCTCCAACTTTACGAGTATCTTGGAATACTGCCCACTCTTGGTTCTCTAATTTTACATTAAGACCAAGGTTTGTTTTGTACATTTCTTGTACAAGTTCAGCAACTTTTTGGTGACCTTCACCTGTGTTGTAAAGGATTGTAAATTCTGGGAATCCTTCACCGTTTGGATATCCAGCTTCAGCAAGTAATGCTTGTGCTTCTTCAACACCACTTCCATCTGTAGGAATGCCATAGTCACCAGCTTTTAATGCGAAGTCTTCACCATTGTGATCTAAGAAACCTTCTGGAACGAAACCAGTTGCTGGAAGTTGACCTGCACCTAATGTTTCAGTGATCATTTGACGGTCAACAGCAAGTGTTAACGCACGACGAACGCGTTGGTCAGCCCAAATCTCACGATCAAGGTTAATGTTATAGTAGTATGTTCCGAGTAATGGGAATACATAGAAGTTAGGATCTTCTGCAATTAGACGAGCAACTTCTGCTGTTGGCACTTCAGGAATAGCTAATAATTCGCCACCTTCATATGCTTGGTATGCAGTTGAATGTTCATCGATAAATACAACTTCCATTTCTTCGATTGCTACGTTTTCAGCATCCCAGTAATTTTCGTTTTTAGCAAGAGTTAATCCTTCACCAATTGTATAGTCAGTTAAAATAAACGCTCCGTTAGATACTGCTAATTCAGCATCTTTAGCCCAAGCACCGTCTGCTTTTGATTCGACAGCTTCTTGTTTAACTGGCATAAAGTGGTAGAAAGAAAGTAAACTTACAATATAATCTGTTGGAGAGTTTAACTCAACAACTAACGTTAAGTCATCTTCTGCACGAAGTCCAACATCATCTAATGATCCACCTTCGTATACAGCTTCATATGCGCCTTTAACATTTGTATATTCCCAAATCCAAGCATATTCAGATGCTGTTGCAGGGTCCATTCCACGTTTCCATGAATAAACAAAGTCATTAGCTGTTAATGGTGTTCCATCGGACCATTTTGATTCTCTAAGATGAAATGTTACTGTTAATCCATCTTCTGAAACGTCCCAAGATTCAGCAATTCCCGGATAAGTTACACCGCTTTTTTCTCGTACAAGTCCTTCAAATGTATGACTGATAATGTCTCCACCATCACTTGCGCCATTTAAGCCTGGGTCAATCGTCTTTGGATCTGCACCAACGTTCCAACGTAGAACGCTTCCAGAAGCCATTGTACCATCTGTAGATTCTCCATCTGTAGCGCCATCATCTGTAGAGCCGTTATCTGTTGAACTACTGTCTGTTCCATTGTCGGTAGTACCTGTATTGGTATCATCTTTGCCACATCCAGCAAATAATGAAACGGCTAACGTAAGTACTAATAGCATTGCTAATACTTTTTTCATTTGTTTTCCTCCTTTTATTTCCTTAGTTTCATGTGACTTATGTCACTATATATATTAATTGTTATGCACAAGTTTATACCCTTATATTTTGATAGACGCATAACAATAAATATTGACTAGAGTCCGTTAATTTCTTCTACAAAGTGACATGCCACAAAGTGATCCGGTGCTACTTCACGTAGTTCAGGTGTCACTTCATTACATTTTTCTTTGCAGTATCGGCAACGTGAGCTAAATCGACATCCTTCTTTTGGATTAATCGGGCTCTTAACATCACCTTCAAGGATAATTCGCTGTCCTTTGTCGGCTCTTGGATCAGGAATCGGGATTGATGACAATAGTGCCTTTGTATATGGATGCCATGGATTTTTATAGAGTTCATTACTTTCAGCAATTTCCATCATATTTCCAAGATACATAACCCCTATTCGGTCAGAAATATGCTTAACCATGGAAAGGTCATGGGCAATAAACAAATACGTTAATCCAAGCTCTTCTTGTAAATCTTCCAACATGTTAACTACTTGGGCTTGAATCGATACGTCCAAAGCTGAAATCGGCTCGTCACAGATAATCAACTCCGGTTCAATCGCTAAAGCTCTTGCAATACCAATACGTTGTCGCTGTCCACCGGAAAATTCGTGCGGATAACGATTTGAATGTTCTTTTTTTAATCCAACTCTTTGAAGGAGCTCATAGATGCGCTCTTGACGAGCAGCTCCTTTAATATTCGTATGAATATCCAGTCCCTCTCCAATAATATCAGATACTGTCATTCGCGTATTCAATGATGCATATGGATCTTGAAAAATCATTTGAATACGTTTTCTGTATTTTAACATTTCCTTATCGCTTATGTTGGCAATATTTTCACCGTCATAAATAATTTCCCCACCTGTAGGCTCATACAATCGAACAATGGAACGACCTGTCGTTGATTTTCCACAACCGGATTCACCTACAAGTCCGAAGGTTTCACCTTTTTTTATGTTAAAGGAAATACCATCTACGGCTTTTAAAACTTTTCGTTTATCTTCAAACATACTATGCTTTATCGTAAAATATTTTTTTAGATTTTTAATTTCTAATAAATTCTTATTCTCAGCCAATGACTTCACTTCCTTTTGCAAATCCTCCAACTTCCGGTGCATCCTTATGCAACAACCAGCAAGCTGATGTATGATTATCGTTTACTTTGAATGTAGGTACCGGTTCTTCTTTACAAATCTTCATAGCACGTGGACATCGTGTTGAGAATGGACATCCTTTGGGAGGATTCATTAAGTCTGGAGGTGACCCCGGAATAGGAATTAATCGTCCTTTTTCTTCAACGTCCATTCGTGGTACAGAATTTAACAAACCAATCGTATATGGATGTTGAGGGTTATAAAAAATCTCATCAATAGGACCTTTTTCCATAATCAAGCCACCATACATAACGATGATTTTTGTACATGTCTCTGCAATTACACCCAAGTCATGTGTGATAATCATAATTGAAGTCTCTAACTCTTGTGCAAGTTTCTTTAGGATATCAAGAATCTGCGCCTGAATCGTAACATCAAGAGCTGTCGTTGGCTCATCTGCAATAAGAAGCTTCGGATCGCAAGATAACGCTGTTGCAATCATCGCACGTTGACGCATACCACCGGAAAACTCATGTGGATAGGACTTAATGCGGCTTGCCGGTTCTGGAATTCCTACAAGATTAAGCTTTTCTATTGCAATCTCTCTTGCTTCTCTCTTTGATACATGCTTATGGCGTTGAATAACTTCAACCATAAGATTTTCTATTGTATATACCGGATTCAACGATGTCATCGGATCTTGGAAAATCATTGAGATTTCTTTTCCTCGAATGTTTGACATAGCTTTATTCGATTTATTGGCTATATTCTCACCATTAAATAGGATTTCTCCGCTTTTAATTTTTCCAGGATGATCAATCAAGCCCATAATTGACATTGCCGTAACACTTTTTCCACTACCGGATTCACCAACGATACCAAGGATTTCTCCTTTGTTCATTGTAAACGTATTACCACGAACAGCTTGCACTTCACCTAAGTGGGTATAAAATGATGTACTTAAATTTTTGACTTCTAATATCTTACTCATAGTTTAATCTATCCTTTCCTTAGTCTTGGGTCTAACGCATCTCTTAATCCATCCCCTAAGAAGTTAAAGGCAAGAATAATAACAGCAATCGTCATTGCCGGGAAGAACAACAGATACGGATACGTTAACAATCCTGATAAGGCATTGTTTGCTAATACCCCTAAGGATGCCATCGGAGCAGATACACCTAAACCAATAAAACTTAAGAATGCTTCTGTAAATACAGCACTTGGAATCATCATTGTCATTGAAACAATAATAGGTCCGATTGCATTGGGAATTAAATGTCTAAATATAATCTTATGCTTTGGAACACCAATAACACGAGCCGCTAAAACAAACTCTTGTTCTTTAAGCGATAGCATTTGACCACGAACAAGTCGCGCCATAGATACCCAATATACCGTACTTAACGCGATAACAATATTCCATAGACCACCTTCGTCAAATAGAACCATTAACAAGATAACATATAGAACTAGAGGAACCGAGTTGATAATATCAACAATACGCATCATGATGTTGTCGACACGACCGCCTTCAAATCCAGCGATACTTCCGTATACTACACCGATGAATAAGTTAACTAGTGTTGCAATAAAAGCAACAAGCAAGGAAATTCTGGTACCGTACATGATACGCGTCAACAAGTCTCGTCCTAAGTCATCCGTACCAAAAGGATATGTTTTGTTGAACATCTTTCCCGTTGGTTGTGTATATTCAATACCTTCATAAGTGATGGTATAGTCATAATCATATCCTTGCTTTGTTGGCAAAAGATTATATGAGAAGTCCAATACGATCTCACGTTCAACGCCATCAACTTCCATGATATATGTATAGACTTTATTGATAGGGTCTTTTTTTGCATTTTTGAGACGTTCTTCTAAGCGTCCATTATCTCCCAATCTAAACATATTATAGTCACTTGAAAGATAAAAATTCACATCTTCCTCAACTTCAAATACATTAAGTACCGGAGGTAAGTTTTTATATTGATTGTCTTGGTCTGAATATGAAAATGGTGTAAAGTATGGACCCAAAAGAGCAAACAACAATACTAATATTATTGTTACTACACCAATCATGGATAGTTTGTTTTTCTTAAGTCGTCGCCAAGCATCTTGCCAATAGGTTAAACTTGGGCGTACTTTTTCTGCGTCTTCAAGATTGCTGTCCAAGAAGACAAAGCGATTATCTGCCATTTTATGCTTTCCCCTTTCCGAGTTTGATTCTTGGGTCGATAAATCCGTATGCTACATCCACGATGAAAATCATAACAATATAAAGCACCGCATATATAATTGTCATTCCCATAATCGTCGTATAGTCACGGTTAGTAATACTTTCTATAAAGTGTCTTCCAAGGCCCGGTAAGGCAAAAATCTTTTCAATTACAAAGGACCCTGTAAGGATTGATGCAACCATTGGTCCAACATAAGTAACAACAGGTATCATTGCATTTTTTACTGCATGTTTTGCAATAACTTTAAATTCATGTATTCCATTAGCACGTGCTGTACGAATATAATCTTGTTGTAACACCTCTAACATACTCGAACGTGTCAAACGGGCAACGAAGGATAGCGAATATCCTGACAATGCAAGAACCGGTCCAATATATCCTCGCCAATCAGTGACTCCGAAGCTAGGAATCCATCCGAGCTTGCCGGCAAAGAAGTAAATAATGAGCGTAGCCATAACAAAACTAGGCACCGTTACTCCAACTGTGGCTAAAAACATAACTAAATAATCAATGGGTTTATTCTGTTTCAAGGCTGATATGATCCCCACGGGTATCCCTAACGCAATAATTAAAGCACTTGCCATGAGTCCAATTTTTGCTGAAACCGGAAATCCAGAAACAACCAAATCATTTACCGATGTTCCTACTTTAGAATAAGAAGGACCTAAATCAAAAGTAACAAGCCCCTTCATGTAATCAACATATTGTTCAAAGTAAGATGCGTCCAAATTGTACTTCTCATTCAACGTTTTTAGAATCTCATCCGGAACGGGACGCTCACGTGTAAAAGGACCCCCCGGTACAGCATGCATCATTATAAAAGTTAATGATGAAATAAGTAAAATGGTAATCACCGCGGAAAGAACCCTTCTTGCGTAATAACCTGACATGTATAAAACTCCTTTCGAATAGCTTTCATAATTAGACATAAACCCACTCCTATCGGAACGGGTCGTATAAAAATCCATTTTATGTTTTGTCTACATCTATGATAAGCCTAAATTACTTGGTAATTATATAATAAATTTGAGGTACTGTAAAGTCTTTTCCAGAAAATACATTTGTTTTTTTGCAAATCAGCCATTTAATCTTGCATTATTTTATCACGCTGTCAGACCGCAGTGCAAAAGGCTGGAAATCCCTTGCATATTTAGTCTTTCGCTCTATTCACCTTGTCTTTCCCCTCATAAAAACCCAATATATCCATACAGTAATTTATGTTAGATAGACTTCAAATATATACAGATTAATGAATAATCATTCGCGCCTTTAACCCCTCAATAGCTTCTGGTTCGAGATAATCTTTGAGAATTTCAAAAGCAAACTTCATACTTACTCCCGGACCTTTACCCGTAACAATATTACCATCACGAACGATTTCTTGATTAAGTACATGAGCCCCTTTAAGTTCCTCTTCATATCCAGGATAACATGTTGCCATCTTACCCTCAAGTATCTTCATCTCGCCAAGAACACTCGGCGCTGCACATATTGCCGCAATGCGCTTGCCTTCGTTATGAACTTGAACGAGCAAGTCGCATAAACCTTCATGTTTTTTCAAATTTTCTGTCCCCGGTCCTCCCGGTAGGATAAATAAGTCATATTCTGAATAGTCAATTGAAAAAAACAAGGCATCACTCTTTACAATCACTCCATGTGACCCTTCAACATCTTCCATACCCGACACTGAAATCGTAACTAAATCTAATCCGCCTCGTCTTAAAACATCAATGATGCCTATCGCTTCTATTTCTTCAAAACCTGTTGCTAAAAATAGAGCAGCTTTTCCCATAACAGCCTCCTAAAAAACTATGATTCAACACAATTTTACGTTATAATATTATTAAACTATATTTTACCATTATCTTTTTTAAAAAACAAGGAGTTCACTCTTATGGAAATCGAAAAAAAATATCTTATCCCAAAACTTCCGGATAATTTGGCCAGTTATCCCCATCGACAAATTAAGCAAGGCTACATATCAACATTTCCCGTTATCCGTATACGACAGATAGACAACCAGTACATATTAACCATTAAAGGCAAGGGGCTATTAGAGCGTGAAGAACATGAACTCGAAATAAGCCGGGAGGAGTTTGAGCATTTGTCTTTGAAAGTTGAAGGACTAATTATTCATAAAACGCGTTATTATATTGCGTATATAGATTATACGATTGAACTGGATTTGTTTCATGATGATTATGATGGCCTGCAATTAGCTGAAGTTGAATTTGATACACGCCATGCTGCTGAGACGTTTATCCCTCCAGACTGGTTTGGCGAAGACGTCACCAACGACAAGCGTTATCATAATAGTTTTTTAAGTCAAAAAAAGGAATAGCCAAAAGCTATTCCTTTTACATTATCTACTCATATCGTAAAGATTCAATCGGATCAAGATCTGCTGCTTTTTTTGCCGGATATACTCCAAAGACAATTCCTAAAACAATCGATCCTGTAAAGGTAAACATGACGGTTTTCAAATCCACAACCGGCGGGATTTTTATAAGTGCAGATATGATACCTCCCGTAATTAAACCAAGTATGATACCAATCAATCCACTAAAACCAGTCATCATGATTGACTCTGTCAAAAACTGCATGATGATATCCCGCTTCTTAGCACCAATGGCTTTTCGCAGACCGATTTCTCGAATACGTTCTGTTACAGAAACCAACAAAATGTTGATAATGCCTATTCCTCCAACCACTAGAGTAATGACGGCAATGACAACAAAAATCATTGAAATAACATCTAATACACTACCAACAGATTTTTGAATATCTTCAATGCTGGTCGCCATATATTTGTCTTCATTTTGATTGACAAACTCTAGCAAACGCACAATCTTTTCTCCGGCCTCTTTCAGATTGGTCCCTTGAAAAACCGATACTTGTATTTGATCCACAGTATCACTGTCAAAGAATGCTTGAGTCAAGCTTACAGGAACAACAACTTCAACCGGCATCCCTTCCATCATTGAAGAAAACAGATTATCTTCGGTACTTAGGACTCCTATAACACGAAGCTTCAGCAGTTCTCCATAATAGTTGGTGATTGTCACTTCTTCGCCAATAATATCTGTTCGCCCAAAGTGCTCCTTCGCATACGTGTCCGGAACAACAATAACTCTACGCTGTCCCTCAATATCCTCTGCTGAAAGAAAACGACCATGTACAAATTCCATCGCTTGAAAATTTGGATACTCATGGGTTGCTCCTGTCACATATGCGGATTGATACCCATCTTCTACACGAATATCCGAATAAAACACTTGTGCCGCTGTTACAAATTCAACTTCAGCAACCCCTTCTTTAATCTTATAAAGGTCGTCCATCGTTAGTCGATCCCGCTCTTCAAGCTCTTCACCGTTGGATGACATGTTTTGTATGATAATTGAATTAGCCCCCATTTTGTTGAACTCATCTAACATAAAAACCTTGGCTGCATTACTGATTGCTAGTATGGCGACCACAGAAAAAACCCCCATAATAATGCCAAGCATGGTTAAAATTGATCTTAACTTGTTTGTGGACAAACTCAAAAATGCTTGCTTAAAATTCTCTGTTAAATGCATTTAGTTCCCTTCTTCCACCGTTCGCTCATTTACGGATACCTTCATTCCATCATGTAGTAACATTGACGGATTTACAACTACGCGCTCATTTTTTTCGATTCCTGACGTGATTTCTGCATCAAAATCAGAAGTAATTCCCACTTCAACTACGCGTTCTTCCAACACATTGTCCTCATTAACTACGAACACCGTTTTTTCTCCGTCTTTTTCACGTGCGAACATTTCATATGAGATGACGATGGCCTCTTCATTTTTCAAAGTTGTAATCTCACACTCTACAGTATAGCCAGGCTTTACTTCTTCAACGCCTTGTTCAACAACGATTTCAACCAAGATTGAGGTTGACTCACGCCCATTTATAATAGCTTTAGCTGCAACCGGAGCAATGTATTGCACACGCCCTTTTACCTCAACAGATTCATCAATTGCATCTCCTGTTATTAGAACCTCTTGACCAATACGAATCTCTCGAATATCATATTCACGAATATTTGCTTCTATGATAATTTCTTCATCCGAAATAATTGTTGCCATTGGCTCTTGAACCTCTAGAAAATCCCCTTCATGTACATCCATCTCAGATACAATACCATCAATTTTAGCTTCTCCAAATGTACGATATTCTTCTACGCGTTCTTCTAAGTTGGCAATATCAAGATCAATACTTTCTAACGCTAAGCGTTGTGCTCGAATATCAAAATCTTTGGCTTGATTGGTGTTTGCTGTCGTTGATTGAATCTCGCGTACACTTACCTGACTTTGTTCTAGGTTTAACTGTGCATTATTTAATTGGGTCTTCGCATTATCTAAATTGGCCTTTGCTGTATCTAGTTCTGCCTCTGAGATAATCCCTGCTCCATATAATTCTTGATGCTTTTTGTATTCTTTTTCTTGTGTAGCCACTTCCTTTTGCGCTGCTTCGTATGTTAATCTTGATAACTCATTACTAATTTTTGCACTTTCAACTCCAGATACGTTACTCTCTGAGCTTAAGCGACTTAGTTGTAAATATTCACGCTCTTGGTTTAATTTAAGCTTTTCTAATTCATCTTCAAGGGGTTTAACATCCACTTCAAACAACACATCACCTTTTTTGACGATATCCCCTTTTTCATTATTGACTTTAGTAATTTCAAGCACTTCTTTTGCTTGCATCTCTTGTTTTAATGCTTCTTTGGCAACACCTGTCACGGACACTGTAGACGTAATCTCTTGTACATTAACCGTCTGAGTTGTTACAGGTTGTTCCTTACCTCCAAAACCTCCGCCATCACCGTTCATGTTCTGACGCCATACACTTATTCCAATAATTGCTGTTAAAACGATCCCAGCACCAATTCCAATAATTACTTTCTTTTTCATCAAATCACCTATCCCATCATTCCAGTCATTGCTGTAGTAAGTCCTAAAGTCGCTCCTGTAAATAGCATACTTGCCAAAAGTGCAACAATAACAGAAATTAATGCTGCTTTTTTACTCACTTTAGCGACAATACGCATGCCATAATACATCACAATCAACGACCAAATTCCAAAAAATTCAATGGGCGATAACAATCCACCGATAAATGTCGTTTGCATTGATTGCGGTAAAACCATCGCTAAGCTAGTGTATGCTACTGCCGGATTGCCTAGAACCACAAGAATGGTTAGTATTATATATGAAAGCAATCCAATAATTGCAACATGTAGTTGTACGGAAAACAAGCGGCCATAGGATACGTCTGATTTTGCAATCTTTGCTGCAACAAAATAATATAATGCGCCAAATGCAGCACCACCTAACCCTCCAAGTACTGCTATTAAAACCATTGCCCATTTGCTAATATTTAATTGCATATTAATCAGCTCTGGTGTAACCTCTACTCCCGTTCCCACAAACCCCATCTCCAAGCTTTCAATCATCATCTTCTCATAACCGGACCATGCAAGGAAAAAGTGCAAAATAGGAACTATGATAATTAATATGATTGGAATCACATAGCTAGACTTAACACTTAAGGATAACAATGTCTTTTTGGGTGATGTGATTATTCCTATCGCCTTTTGGAACCCATTCATTTGAACATATTCTTCATTCAGGTCTACATCAGCTACCGCATTTGTATTTTCGTTTGCGCTTTCTTTGTCATTAAATTCACTCATCGTGTTCTCCTCCTTTTAACGATGCATTAAGCATACGTTGTTTTTCTTTAAGTATTTCTCGGGCATCTAAGGGCAATTCCACCCTTTGATCACTAATTAACAATCCATCTTCAAACGTTACAATACGATGGGTATGATCAGCAATGTCCGGTTCATGGGTTACGATTAGAACCGTAACGCCTTCTTGATTTAACTGTTGGAAAATCTCCATAATCTCTTCTGAGGAAACGGAATCTAGGTTCCCTGTTGGCTCATCTGCCAAAATAATTGCCGGACTATTGACCAAAGCTCTTGCAATGGCGACCCTCTGTTTTTGTCCTCCCGACATCTCATTGGGCTTATGGTCCATTCTAGCTTCTAATCCTACACGCTTTAACGCTTCAACCGCACGCTCTCGCCGTTCTTTGTGATGAACGCCAGCATAGATCATGGGTAATTCTACATTTTTGAGCGCCGAAATTCTTGGCAATAAATTGAATGACTGAAAGACAAAGCCTATCTTTTTATTTCGAATCGCTGCCAATTCATTTTCATTGAGCTTGGATACATCCACAGAATCTAACATATATGTTCCATATGTCGATTTATCCAAGCATCCGACAATATTCATCAAGGTTGATTTTCCCGAACCGGAAGGTCCCATAATTGATACAAACTCACCTTCTGTAACCGTTAAATCAATACCTCGAAGAGCCTTTACAGCGACTTGCCCCGATCCGTATGTTTTTCCTAATCCATTAATTTGAAGCATTTTTATCACCTTACTCTTCCCTAATGTTACAATAGCATTTTCTCTTGAGTACTATATTACAATCTATTATGGTTTTTTTCCATTATAATTGCATTAAATATAGCTTAATATGTCTTAACAATACATTTTTTTATACCAATTAACAGTCTCTATCTTCATAACGCGGTAAATATATGCTATATTGGAAGCATAACTTTTTACAATACACCCGCACGGAAAGGACAGCTACCTATGCCAAAATACGCGTATTATACCTTTTCACAATTTAATAGGCGAATATTTCGAATTGGATATGAACATAATAATATTACCTCTGCCTCTATTGTTGCACACATAGATATTCCAAATGAACCCTCCAACGTCTCTGACGCCGCATTCCAGCAATTAAGTGAATACTTTAACAAAGAACGTCAAGTTTTTGACCTTCCCCTCGCTCCACAAGGTAGCGCGTTCCAACAACGTGTTTGGAGCGCGCTACAGCAGATTCCCTATGGACAAACCCGTTCCTATAAAGATATTGCATTGGACATCAACAATCCAAAAGCATATCGCGCTGTAGGTATGGCCAATAACAAAAATCCACTCATGATCTTCATTCCTTGCCATCGTGTCATTGGCTCCAACCATCGTCTCGTAGGATATGCTGGGGGACTTGATATCAAGGAGGAACTACTTGCTCTTGAAAACCCTTTAACCCTGCATCGTATAAAGTAACTTTTCATTCGTTTTTTAGACGGCACAAATATAAAACAGAATGAACACACAAACTGGACACAAATAGTTTTATGTCCTACAATAATGTAAAAAGATATGGAGGAGTATTATGGCAAATATTAGTGAAATCTTAACATGGACATTTACCCAAGAGGCTGATCGAATTCCACCGGAAGTCTTACAGATTCTTGTACCCGGGGAAAAGCCTGTCGCCGCTTATAAAACTATTCGTGATGTTGCAGTTGTTACAAACAAGCGATTTATCATCGCCGACAAGCAAGGTATCACCGGAAGAAAAGTCGAAGTCTATTCAATTCCTTTTAAATCTATTGATATGTATTCGAGCGAAAACGCCCCTGGAATGTTGGACGTTAACACCGAAATGGAATTTTGGACAAAGTCCGGGCATTTTAAACTTAATCTCAAAAAAGATGTTGATATTCGAAAGCTAGATCAGCTTATCGCTACATATGTTCTTGGCTAAAAAAAAGCCCCCAGCAATGCTATATAAAGCGCTGCTGGGGGCTTTTAATTATCTAGATGTCAAGCATATCCTTCGCATTCTCAAGTTGTTGATAATGCCTTGCATATGAAGCACTTAACTGCTTCATTGCCGGAATAAAAACATCATAATAACCGTTTGCACTATTAAATTCTTTCATCAGTGTCATTAGCTTGTACGTAGGCGAATCCTTATATTCATCCGAAGATGTATATGCCAGATAACGCTCGACAAAGTCTTTATTCTCTGAAAAAAATCTGTCAGGATGCTCTATCGCACTTTGGGTATCTTCTATTATAGCACTGATCTGATCGACAGATATATCCCTATTATTCTCCGTCATGTACGCATCTAGTTCTTCTGGTATGACTAAAGGCGGCATCTCATCTAAAAATGTTAGAATTTTATCATACGCCATTTGTTGGTCATGGGTCACCATCGGTTCATTTAAAAACCGCGCAAAGTGTAGGCAAATAAACCGTCCATAGTATCCGGGGAATGCTTCCAACAACCTATCTCCAATAGTTTTACCTTGTTCAATAGCTTGTAGCGCATCTTTGATATTACTCTCCGGTGTGTTAGAACCTAGTTTTGCAAGAAGTTCTTTTTTGACTTGGTCACGTTGAATATCCAGCTCCTTTTTCAGCACCACATTTTGTATGACTGAGCCTGACGTATCCTCAAGTATCTCTCGAATATGTTCAATCCCTACATCAAGTTTTCTTAAGACGCTGACTTTGTCCAATATAAGAACATCTTCCTCACTATATTCTCTATAACCATTGTCTAAGATAGAAGGCTGAACCAGCCCCTTTGCACTATAGTATTCAATTGCTTTTTTAGTAAGCCCTGTGCGTTTACTTACTTCATGAATTAACATAATCATCACCTCAGGATAAGCATATACTAACACCTAAGGTGATAGTCAAGGATTCTATGTATCTTTTTTTCAAAAAACTTATTCTGCACCTAGCTCACTTGAGTTGGATTCTGAAATAACGTCTCCTGTTGCTTCATTAATAAATGTAACTTGAATATTTTCTACTTCTTCACCACTAAAGATTCCATAGATTCCACCATACATGTAAAAAGAAATCGTCAAGAAGGATTCTGCCATATCTGGCTCTTCATTTTTAGTTGTAATTTTGAACTCTGAATAATTGTCATTGACTTCTATATCAACAAGGTTTGGATATTCTTCGGATTGAATCATCTCATCAATCACGCCGTCCATCTCGCTTCGCATCTGTCCCAACATTTCTTCATGTTGTTCCTTGGTCATGGTATATGTCGCACTACCATCTTCATTAAGTACAATTGATGAATAGCCTTCTTCTTCAGCCGCAGCTGTTAATTCTTCTTGTGTTGTCTCTCCAATGTAATCCGCAGGAATGGTCAACTCAATCTCATCACTTGCTTTTCCCCCACACGCAGATACGATTAGCATAACTGCTAATAATAATGCTAATACTCTTTTTGTTTTCATGATTTTACCTCTTCTTTCTATATTTTATGCTTATATAGTAACACATAGAATATCGTTGTCAATTTATTGTCAAAAAAAACTGCCAAATAGACAGGTCAATTAATGGGTCATATTAAGTCTCCTTCGATGTTAGCTTAACTTCATAAACGCTTCTTTTAAAAATCTACCTATTCCTTCGTCGTTTTTGTGCTGCTCAATAAATGCCACCCAATCATCTACACGGTCAAAATCAGAGTCAATCATGCGTTGAACATAATCCGGAACCCATTTGAAAGTTTTAGGATTAATACTTGTTGCCATCTTGCCTGTTACATCTCTATTAAAGAAGGTATTGGTTATTCTATCTGTATCATGCACTTCAAAGTGTAGATGCGGTCCTGTTGACTTTCCAGAATTGCCTGTATATCCAATAACCTGACCCTTTTTCACTAATGTTCCAACTGGTGAGCCTAAACGATTTAAATGCGCTGATAAGGTTACAATCCCTTTATGCTGCACTACGATATAATATCCATACCCCTTCTTAGTTCCTCCGCCATTTACTTTGGATATAATTACTTCTCCATCTGCTACCGCCAAAAGCGGTGTGCCGATATTCGTTCGAATATCGACACCATTATGAAACCTTTTTACTTTGTCTATAGGATCTATTCGCATCCCATAAGGTGATGTAATGTGAATATTTCCGTTAATCGGTTGTAAATTCATCTTTGTTCACCCTCTCCCTCTTCGCATCCACTAAGCCCTCACCAATAATATAGGCAATTAACACACTGCTTGCAGAAATAATGGATACGACTTGTTCTATCGTAAGGTTCTCCACATTAAAAGCAGTTAGAATTGCTGTGACAAACCCTGTGACTGCCATCCAAAACTTACGACTGGTTAACTTCTGTTTCCAGTTGATTTTCATATCCCTTCCTCCTAAAGTTTTTGGGTAGTGTCAAGTCTGACACT
>DGAD01000051.1 GCA_002382805.1 Clostridiales bacterium UBA4039 | reverse complement strand
CAACTAGCTTGACAAATTCCGGCTGCGGCAATCGTGGGAACGTAGATGAGAGAAATGACTAAGTTCAATTAATAATTGGAGGTTATTATGGAATTGTTATCTAATATAATAATCATTATTGCTACGATTGGAATGATCATTATTATATTTAAAATATCTAAGGAAGAGAAAAAAATTAAATTATTAGGTAAGAGAATTAATAAAGCAAAATTCAAATTTAATAGATGGCTATATTATGGGATTTTTGGAGTTTTAATGTGTATTATGATGTCTGATAGAGAAACTGTTCTATTTATTTATTCATTAGGCTCTATATTTTATATGATATTTCGAGGTTTTCGTAGAGAAGGAATCTTTGAGTCAGGTATTTATTCTAATATTGGTATCTTTTTTTGGGATGAAATAACAAAAATACGGTGGGTAGAAGCATTAAATGATGATAATATCATGGGAATCGAGTTTATAAATGGTGAAGGTGATAATGCAATAGAAATATATTTTGGTCTTAATAGTGCAGAATGTTCTAGTCAAGTAAAATTGTAATACCTGTTGCTAGTTTGAGTTTCGTTTTTCATATGGTGTAGCTCCCTCATTAAATGAATGTGGGCGTCGGTAATTATACCAATCAAAAATGAACTCATATATTCCTAGATTTAAGTCTTCCTCAGTTTCAAAAATATAATGATGGATGAACTCATTCTTTAAAGTGTTGTAAAATCGTTCCATTGGTGCATTATCATACGGATTACCTGCACGACTCATACTTTGAGTCACTTCATTGCCATAACAATAATTAATAAACTCTCTGGAGGCAAACTCGACTAAAGAAAAGGGATTGCTCCCTTTCCCTCGTCTAAGAACCGTACGTGAGAGTTTCCCGCTCATACGGCTCAAGCATCTCTTCACCTTGTTCAGGCGGCGACAGGTGAGCGTAACTTTAATCTTCTCTTGTCAAAGTATTCTTTGTCAAGAAACGGCGTTCTTGCAATTTGTAATTTAGGGTGTCTGATGATGTGTATTTTTCTGAGATTTATCAGGACTTTATCATCGCATGAAAATACCCAAGGTTTCCCATTACGTTCATGCCAGTACTTGTTCAAACGCCACCAATTATTCTTATTTGGGTGGCGATGTTTTGCCCATCTTTGCAAGAGAAGGTACAAGGTGTTGTTTACGTTCGAAAATGCTTGGCTTGCCACCACATGTTTATGGTAGTTGGTCCAGCCACGTATGAGTTGGTTTAGTCTTCGTATCAAATCTGATTGTTTTACTGCTTTTCCTTCACGGAGTATGATTGTAGAGAGCTTCTTATTCAGACGCTTAATGGAACCTTTGGATGGCTTGGTGATAAGTTTCCCTTTGAACTTTCTAAAAGTCCATCCTAGAAAATCAAAGCCTTCATCTATGTGTGTTATCAAGGTCTTCTTTTCGGATAGCATTAAACCTCTAGAAGTGAGGAATTCACTGATGTGTTGTTTGACTTCTTCTGCGATTTCTTTGGAATTCGCTGTAACGATGAAGTCATCAGCGTACCTGACTAGATTGACTTTTGTTTTAGCCCGATAATGATTTGTAATGTTACCGATTGAATTCCTGTAGTACTTCTCCTGAATTAGCTTTTCAAGACCATCAAGAGTCATATTCGCATACAAGCTTGATATGGCACCACCTTGGGGTGAGCCAGTGTCAGTAGGGAATAGCTTCCCTTCATAGATGAATCCCGATTTCAGGAATTGTTTCATAACTTGTTTGTCCATTGGAATGTGTTCAAGGAGCCATTCATGGTTGATGTTATCAAAGCATCCTTTAATATCACCTTCCAGTATCCATTTAGGCGAACATTCTCTTGCAAGAACGTTGAAAATTTGTTCGCATGCATCTTTTGCACTTCTACCTCTTCTGAAGCCGAAGGAGATTGTCTCTCCTGTAGTTTCAGCAACTGGTTCAAGAGCTAGAGCATATAAAGTTTGCATGGCACGGTCATACATTGTTGGAATACCCAGAGGTCGCTTTTTGTTCTTGCCCTTCTTAGCAATATATACTCGCTTGAGTGGTTTAGAACGGTATTTTCGATCTGTTAGGCGCAGTACAGCTTTCATCTTCGATGCAGAAGTTGACCAAAATTTCTTGTCAACACCTGATGTGTTCTTTCCTTTATTCGTGGTTACTTTTCGGACAGCAAGTGCTTTTGCCGAAAAGGAGTGGGTGAGTAAGTATTGTAGCCGTTGGATTTTGTTTTTATTGCCTTGCACTGTTGCCTTAGCGATTCGGGTTTGTAGCCTGTTAACATCATGTTCAATCTGAGTCCAGTCCATGTTATTCCACTGGTAGGTCAGTTGTTTGACGTTCTTTAGACTCTCGGTTTTATCCGTCGTTGAGTTACTAGAGTTCACAGGTTTACACTCCTTTCTTGCCAAAAGATACCGTAGAGTAAGTCAGCACCCTTTCGAGTGACGGCAAAGTTTGAACCGCTGTCCGATTCCGTTACAGATTCGGCATTCGCTTTTTACTCTTTTCGTCTGCCCTCTATGCCGTTTCGTCCCCTTGCGGTTTGATACCTTCTTATGAAGGAGCATATAGGGTTTACCAAGTTCCGCATAATACATAGTTGTAAAAGCCTTAGGAGTCATCTTTAAACCGGGAGTTCGATATCCATTCGCTTTGGCTACACAGATGACCTCAGCTCGACTCCTTACCTTTTGGTCGAAGCGTAACAGCCTATTTCGCTTCCTCCAACGTAACGATTCCTACAATAATTCACTTTACGTTCTCCATAGCTTTCTTATCCTAGCAGTTATTCCGGTTTTAGGCTTCCAGAACTTCCACATTGTCTCATGAGCTTTCTAACCTCGACGTTACCATCGACGCTAGTCATGATAGGATTACCCCGAATGGATAGGGTAGCATTACTGCAATATATTATGCGACTTCTTGTCGCACTTGTGTGCCTTGGTCAGAATGTAGGATCAAATCATCACCTGTTTTATTATTTGTAAGAGCTAATTCTAGGGTATCGACAGCAAGTTTAGCATCAATCCATTTACTATTTAGACTCGCTACACAACTTCGATCGTAAAGATCAATAATACTGCAATTATAACGTTTTGAACCACCTTTTAATGATAAGTAAGTAAAATCAGTACACCATACTTGATTAGGTTTATCTACTGTGAAATCGCGATTCAAAAGATTTTCAAATATATGATGTTTATATCCACTTTTGTAAGGTTGTTTTTTCCGGCGAGTTATGGCTTTTATCCCAAGTTCACGCATGTATGAATAAACGGTACCATGAGAACATGTAATCTTATTGCGATTTAGGATGTCACAGATCATTCGATATCCTAGTGCACCGTTATGTTCATGATATACGTTTTTGATTTGTTGTTGAAGGTTATGTTTCTTTTCTTTATAAGCGGCTTTTCGAGAGTAAGCGCTTAATAAAAAAC
>DGAD01000033.1:57915-142965 GCA_002382805.1 Clostridiales bacterium UBA4039 | reverse complement strand
TTGACAAAGAGCCTTAATTATCTAGTTGCCGATAACATCTTCTCCAACAACATGCATTTTTATCATGTTTGTTGATCCTTGGTGTCCAGCAGGAATTCCTGCGGCAATAATGATTTGGTCGCCGTTATGAATTAACTCCGTTGCAACGGCTTCTTTAATAACATTTTCAAAAAAGTCTTTTTGATCTCCGATAAATTTATTTAAAATCGGATAGATTCCCCAAGACAGATTCAGTTGACGCTGCATTGTCTCATCCAACGTACTAGCAATAATTGTACACGCCGGTCTAAAGCTTGAAATCATTCGCACTGCATTACCTGTCTTTGTGGGAACAACAATAGCTTTTGCATCTAGCTTTGCTGCAGCAATAACTGCAACTTCACTAATCGCATTGATGACATTTTTATCGATGACTTTCCAAACACCTTCATCGAGTTTAGATTGATAGTCAATATCTTCTTCCGTCTCTTCAATAACCGTATTCATCATGCGTAGTGTCTCAACCGGGTATTTGCCTGCTGCCGTTTCACCAGATAGCATAACAACACTTGTTCCGTCATAGATGGCATTAGCAATATCTGATACCTCTGCACGGGTTGGCATTGGATTGTCCGTCATACTTTCAAGCATTTGTGTTGCTACAATAACAGGCTTTGAACTGCTGTAACATTTTTTAATCATCCGCTTTTGCACAACCGGAACAGAACGAATAGGCATTTCAATCCCTAAGTCTCCTCTAGCAATCATAATGCTGTCTGCGGCTTCAATGATTTCATCAATGTTGTCAATGGCTTCTCGGTTTTCGATTTTTGCAATCAACTTAACCTCTTCGCGCCCTTTTTTCTTTAAAATATCTCTTACAATTTGAATATCTGCTGCACTACTTACAAAGGACAATGCAAGAAAATCAATCCCTTGATCAACAGCAAACTCTATATCAGCTTGGTCTTTTTCAGTCATAAACGGTAATCCTGTAGAACACCCCGGTACATTAACACCTTTTCGGCTACTTAATACTCCGCCAGCAACGATTGTACAAACAATGTCTGTTCCTTCAATCGCTTCAACTGCAAGATTAATCCGCCCATCATCAATGTATATATCTTGTCCAACAGTCACGTTTTTATATAGCTCTTTGAATGTCAAGGAAACTCTTTGTGCATCACCTTCAATATCTTCCACAATAAGACGTATTGTCTCTCCATTAACAAGCTTAACTTTTTCCTTCAGTACGCCAATACGAATTTCCGGTCCTTTTGTATCTGCGATAAGCGGAATTGGTCGGTTCAGCTTTTCTCTAGCCGCTTGCATTGTTCGAATTCTGTGTCCATGTACTTCATGATTTTCGTGGGAGAAATTAAATCGTGCTGCATCCATTCCATTTTTAATCATTTCTTCATAGATACCTTCAGTTGCAGGTCCCATTGTACATATGATTTTTGTTTTTCTCATATTCATCTCCTTGTTTGTTCTTTTCCCTAAAGTTACTAACGCCCTTACTAACTGATTTTGTCAGCATTACTTATTATATAGAAAGATGCGACGTTTCGCAACATTTTTATCGAACAACTTCTGTATTGTCAAAGAAGCCAAACTATTGGGGAGATGGTTTGTTATTATTCATTAAAAAGTGCTGGGTCATGAATGATAATCTCATATTCGCCTACATACGCTTCGGAAAGGTTAAGTACTTTTGTGAAATATTCTAACGGTATGTAACTTCGGTCATTGACAATCACCGGAGCTGCCGCTAATTCCATAGGCATCATCTTAGCAAAGGCATATGCATTGACATCGATTTGAAACGAACTGACATTGCCCACCAAAACCTTTCGCGTTGCGTTCTCCCACTGTACTTCATATCCAAGAGCCTCCGCAATGGCTCGAATAGGAACCATTACTGTTCCATCCGAATTCTCAAACGCATGAGGTCCTTCAATAACCGCACCTTGGACAACAATGTCCATCTCCATAATCTCTTGCTCCCGATCAAGGACAACAATACGGGTTGGATTTGTCTGTGCAGGTATACTTTTTGTTGCCATATCATAGTATACGATTAACTGACGTCCCGAAAGCTTTTTCATAAAAGGTTCTTCATTTTCGTCAACAATAACCGTCTCAGACACATCATTTAACTTGAGCATATGGTCATCACTGATAAGCTCTTCATTAAATCGGTCAATCTTTATCTGCTGTTCATCATTTTCTATACGAATAACTTTGGCTGGATATTGGGGTGGATAAATCATGATCATCGGCGCATCCGCCACATAATATCCTGTGACTTCCTGCCCTATCTTTAATTCTTCTCCACCAATCATATACGTCCCTTCTGTAACAACTAAATTAGCAATTGCCTCCTCTGCATTTTTTACCAAAACTAATTGCATACTTTGGTCCGCTCCATGAAGATTGATTTCTTGTATAACTCCGGTAAACGTTCCAAAATATGCTTTCGCCATTTTTTCCTGCGCAGCACTAACAATACTGAATTGGCTTATGATAAGTGCTGTCATTAATACAACAGTTATTCCTTTCTTTCCAAACATTGTATCCTCTCCTTTATTTAAAATTATTTTCATACACTTTTTTTGCATCTTCAAAAAAAGTCGGTAAAAAGCGAATCATAATGGGGATGAATGTAGCTATAAAGATAATTGAACTGATAATCAGCATTGGCGTTCCTTTTTTTCGAGCCATTAAAACGCCGACGATTGCCCCAAAAGAAACCATACAAAACTTAAGTAATACTAGGTCAGTCCAATCTGAGTCTTTCATGTAAGCATCTGCAGTGTCCGTAATTTGTTTAACTATTTCTTTGCATAACTCCATTTAAAAACCTCCTTTTTCCTATCCTTCATCTGTTTTTTTTAAGAGAATACATCCTAAGCATCTCTTACTTTATATTATAACATATTCCTTTTTAAAAAAAATGCAAAAAAAATAACGTTTTTTGAAAAAAGGGGTTGCTTTTTTTTAATATATATATTATTATAATTACATAGTTTGTCATCATTTCTTGGCCCAAAGCCACTTATGACAAAACTATACCCTTATTAATTATTTATACTCCCCTCATCAAAAAGACCGTTTAATAAACGGTCTTTTTACTTTCCATTATTTTCTGTTCATCTTTTTTGTACGTCCGATACGTCACCCATAGCATAAATACGATGATCGGCATCAGTGCAATCGTCCATCCGAAACCTGAAAAAACTCCATACAAATAATTACGAAGCAAATTCCCTCCATCTAAAAATGATGTGATATTCCCACGAAAGTTTGGTATCTCAATCTGACTTTCCAAGGTAATCCGAGTAAAAAAACCGGATAAATGTGTCGCCAAATAAAGATGCCCAATAAGAATAGGAACAAAACTTATGACTGAGCGAAAAATATTTCCACGCATGGCAATGACAATCAAGGCACCTGCCGGAATCAAGTTAACTAAGTCTCCCACCGGAATAAATCCAACCCCCGGCAAGATAATCGCCAAAATTAATGTGATGGGCATGACTAATATTCCCGTCGCAATGTTGGCTGGATGTCCTATAACAACGGCCAAATCCATGCCGATTCTAGCATCATGCATTGAAGGAAATTTTTTTAATAATTGTTTTTTTGTTGCTTCTGAAATCGGCATCAACCCTTCTCCAAGTATCGTTGCCATTCTTGGAAGTAAAAAAACAACGGCCATCACACTAATTCCCAGATTGGCGATCTCTTTAAACTCATAGTCTGCTGCAACCCCAAGTCCCAGTCCAATCACAAGACCTATAAACATCGGATCGCCAAAAAATCCAAATCGCTCTCGAATATGTTCCGGGTTCCCATTAATGTTTTTGACCCTCGGTATTTTGTCAATAAGCCAATCCATACAAAGCGCATAAGGATAATAACACACACCTGACAATGTCGTTACCGCAATACCGGGAATCTTACTCATCATCTCCGTCCTTGGGGCACTCCAGTCACCAAGCTTAATGACTAAAATCATACTTACAATCGCCGCTGCTGCTGCCAACCATAAATTCCCGGTTGTAAAATGCACCATCTGTCCCAGGAAAATAAAGTGCCAAAAATTCCATATGTCAATATTAATGGTGTTCGTCCATTTAAATACAAGCATTAGCGCATTGATAGCAATAAACAGTACGATAAGAATAGGTACCAGTCCAAAAGTCCATGAAGCGGCTGCTAATGGCGGCCAGCCCACATCAAGTATCGCTTGTTGTTGTCCATTTTTTCTTGCAATAAGTTCAATAACCGGTCCCATTTTCATCACAAATGCATCAAACACCATAAAAATTCCAAAAAATCCGATTCCCAATGTTAAGCTATGCTTTAACGCATCAAAAAAAGGCATTTTAACAATCATGCAAATGCTAAACATAAGTATAGGTAGCAATACATATACTTCAAAGCTTAAAATGTAGTCAATCACATCCATTATATGTTTCATATATCCTCCTAATAGCCTCCTAAAAAACATCGTGCCCTTGATTATACACCCTTAAGCTTGCTTGAAGTCAAGGGTTTCTTTTTTCTTTTTTTTATATTTGACTATCCAGATAAAAAGCATTAGAATGTATGTGGTTCATGGTAAATTACCAGAATACCTAGGCAATAAAAAGACAGGAGCTATTATGATACGTACACATACCCGTTATGATTTTCACACCCATTCAAAATATTCCGATGGTAGCGAAAGCCCCCAATCCCTCATTTGGCAAGCCAAACAGCAGGGACTAGATGTTCTTGCTTTAACAGACCACGATACCATCGACGGACTAAGAGAAGCACAAAAAGAAGCTACTTTGTTAAATATAGATTTTATCAATGGAATTGAGTTAAGCACTCGCTATGATCAGCATCGATTGATTCATATTTTAGGATTAGGTATCGATTTGGACCAATCCGATTTTATGACAAAATACAAAGTATTTAGAAGGCATCGCGAGCAAGCACTGTCTTTTGTCGTCAGCGAACTTCAAAAAATGGGCATTGCTCTACGTATCGCTGATTTAGAGATATATCGAACGGGAAACTATCTTGATCGCCAAACCGTTGCAAAATGGCTTCATGCCAATAATTATGCCTCATCTATTCCCCGTGCTTGGGTGCAAATCCTCGATGGGATTGACTACATGCCTGAAGAAATCATTGACGTCCAGGGCGCTTTTGACATGATTCATGCCGGTCATGGGAAAGCTTTTATCGCTCATATTCATAAACCTATTGGTCTTAAGGGATTTAGCGACGACGACAAACTTTTTCGACTTGAAAAACTCAAGCAGCAAGGTTTGGATGGCATTGAAGCTTTTTATCCTACATATAGCGATGAAGACCGACGATTTATCCAACGCTGTGTCACTACGTTTAACCTCATGCAATCCGGCGGCTCGGACTTCCATGGTTCTAACCGCCCTGAGATTAGCTTGGGACAATTAAGCACCAAAACTACTTTGTAAGACACATCGACTGCAGATGTGCCATATGACTATAATTTTACGGAGGACATACTATGTCAAACACATCATTTTATTCAAAACTTAATAAAGATCAACGTTATATCTTGATTTGTTGTTTCTTTGTATTTGCTGTTAACGGTTTATATGCCATGATTTTAGGTTCTTTACTTCCTTTAATCAGTAGCGAATACAATTTAAATAATACCATTAGTGGCGGATTAATCTCTGCCCACCAAGCCGGTAACCTCATTGCAGGTTTTATCGCCGGAATATTACCTGTCTATCTCGGACGTAAAAAAGCCATTATTTTCTTATGCAGCTTTGTTGTGATGGGATTTTTCATTATGATGATTACAGGCAATCCCGTTCTTTTGATTCTAGGCTTTTTATTTACAGGTTTAAGTCGCGGAAGTATTTCAAACTTCAATAATACCGTGGTTAATGAAGTCTCTAACAGCAGCCCTGCTGCTTTAAGTTTTTTACATAGTATCTTTGCTGTTGGTGCTCTTATTGCTCCGTTTTTAGTTATATTATCTACATCCATTGGAGGCAATGAAGGATGGCGTATTGCCACAGGTGTCATCATTGTTCTTGCACTCATCTCCATGCTTTTATTTTCTCGCATGAAAATTGATGATGAAGCGCGCAAAAAACAAAAAGCACTTTCCTATGTTTTCTTAAAGGACAAGTACTTTTGGGTTGGAACCGGAATTTTATTCTTTTACTTATGTGCCGAAGCTGCCATTACCGGCTGGTTGGTTAAGTATTTTGTTGATACCCAGATTATGACTACTCAATATGCTCAAATGCTTAACTCATTACTCTGGGTCGTTATCCTTGCAGGACGTTTGACAACGACTTTTATCGGTGATCGTATTTCGAAGGAACTTATTCTCGTCTCTACAAGTGTTGGAACCGTTATTTTTTATACCTTGCTTTTATCCACCCAAAATCTTGGTCTAATTACTGTAGCTATTATGGGTCTAGGATTTTCAATGGCAGGTATCTACCCAACAACTGTGGCCACTGTCGGCAATACAATTAAAGCGTATCCTATGGCTATGGGTGTCTTGCTGATGTTAGGTGGGGTCGGCGCCATTGCCATGCCAATCATCACAGGCGCTCTTTCCGATCAATTTGGTATCTTAGCCGGTATGAGCGCAATCGTTGGTGCCATTGCCCTAATGATTCTTTTTGTTATTATCAATGTGATTCACAAAAGAAACTCTCTCCAAAGCGAAAGTTCCATTTGACCTTGATGATACCCCATTTCATAACAATCGGCCAACCGTTTATGGTTGGTCTCTTTGTTTGATATGGGCATTGTATTTGGGTAGACCAAATACGCCTTGTTTTCCCGTTCTAATTGTTCCAACTCTTCTAACGTACGGTTATATTCAATGTGGCGGGTCAGCATCGCCTCAACCACCTTAGGATATTTGCGATAATAGGCTTTAATCAGCCCTTGAAACTTTATCGGTTTTTTTCGATATCCCCGTTCACGTGTCAGCACAACAAAAAATTTATCATATCCATCATGTTTTGCAATATCAAGGGGAATCCCCCCACTAATACCACCATCAACATACATTTGTCCATTATAGATTGTCGGTGGCATAAAAAAGGGCATCGATGACGACGCACGAACAATTTTAAGAACATCCAACATTTCTTTCATATCATCCTTACTAAAATATTCCATATGACCTTGTTCACAGTTAAATGCTCCAATTCTTAATTTTGCCGTATTTTTCCTAAATGTCTCATAATCAAAAGGAAGTGCTGCATCTGGATAAGGCGTCTGTTCATAGATGTATTCTGCACGAAAAAAGCCTTCCCCTTTAAAAAAATACTTCCATCCTCCAAACTTTGGATCCAAAACCGTATCCACAAAAGATTTTTTCGTCCGCTCAATATCTCTTGATAAATAGTTGACCGTATGACTTGATCCTGCCGATATTCCCGTCACATAATCAAAGTACAATCTGTTTTCTAATAATGTTGTTGCAAATCCCGCTGTATAACTTGCACGCATTCCACCACCTTCAAAAATGAGTGCTGTATTTTTTATATTATTCGTAACCATAGCTTCATTTTTCATCTAATTCCCTCACTTCCTGTGTCTATATTTTATCATAAATGACAAATAATTCTATTAATTTTATCAATTTTTAAAATTCTATAAAGACCCTATTAACACCTGATAAAAACATCGTTAAATATACATATAAAAGCCTCTTTTCCTAGAAAACTGTGGTAGAATGACGTAAGGAGATGATGACTATGCAAATTAATAAACCCAAGAATAATCCAAAAATTTTATACATTGTTATTATGATTTCAACATTCTTTTTTCTAAACATTTTTGTAATGCCAGCTCTATTAAACACACAGTTTGAAGAAGTTGATTACGGAACGTTTTTAAACACTCTCGAATCCGGACAAATCGATATGGTTCAGGTAGAAAAAAACTATGTCTACTATTCACTATCCGATTCTGAGAACCTTGCGTATAAAACGGTTCGATTTGAAGACCCAAATCTTGTCGAGCGTTTACACCAAGCCAATATTGAATTTGGAAAAGTCGTTGAAAAAGAGATTTCCCCACTTATGGGATTCCTCTTATCATGGATTTTACCATTTGCCCTTCTCTTTTTTATTTATCGCTATATCGGTAAAAAGCTGATGAAAGGCATGGGACAGTCCATGGGTAATCCAATGCAATTTGGAAAAAGTAATGCCAAGATTTATCAAGACTCCGATAATCGCGTACGATTTGAAGATGTCGCAGGCGAAGATGAAGCTAAAGATTCATTAACAGAAATCGTTGATTACTTGAATAATCCTGAAAAATACACCACAATCGGAGCCAACATGCCAAAAGGAGCACTCCTTGTAGGACCTCCCGGAACCGGAAAGACCTTGTTAGCTAAAGCCGTTGCCGGGGAAGCTGGCGTTCCCTTCTTTTCCATATCCGGTTCAGAATTCGTTGAAATGTTTGTCGGTGTTGGTGCTTCAAAGGTACGTGACCTCTTTAAGCAAGCCAATGAAAAGGCACCTTGTATTGTTTTTATCGATGAAATTGATACCATCGGTAAAAAGCGGGACAGCAACGGAATCTCAGGTAATGACGAACGTGAACAAACACTTAACCAGCTTCTTGCTGAAATGGATGGCTTTGATTCCTCTAAAGGTGTTGTTATCCTTGCTGCAACCAACCGTCCTGAAACATTAGACCCTGCACTTCTTCGTCCCGGACGCTTTGACCGAAGAGTCCCTGTTGAATTACCGGACTTTAAAGGACGTGAGTCCATCCTACGTGTTCATGGTAAGAAAGTTAAATTAGGTGATGATGTAGACTTTACAAAACTTGCAAGATTATCGCCAGGTGCGTCCGGTGCTGAGCTTGCCAATATCATCAATGAAGGGGCTATTCGTGCAGTTCAGCATGATCGACAATTTGTGACTCAAGCCGATTTGGAAGAGAGTATTGAAATCGTTATCGCCGGACATCAAAAGAAGAATAAGATTCTTTCTTCAAAAGAAAAACTTATTGTTGCTTACCATGAAGTTGGGCATGCACTTGTTGCTGCATTACAAACTCAAACCGCTCCTGTAACCAAGATTACGATTATCCCTCGTACATCCGGTGCCCTCGGTTACACCATGCAAGCAGATGAAGAAGATAAAAACTTGATGTCCAAAGAAGAAATAGAAAACAAAATCGCTACATATACAGGTGGTCGTGTCGCTGAAAAGCTTATCTTTAATTCCATTACCACCGGTGCATCAAATGATATTGAACAAGCAACCAAGCTTGCTAGGAACATGATCACACGCTTTGGTATGGATGATGAATTCGGTATGGTTGCCTTTGAAACCGTATCCAATCAATACTTGGGCGGAGACTCTTCCCTAGCCTGCTCCCCAACCACTTCCGCAAAAATTGATAGCATGATTATCAATGTGGTTCAAACACAATACAACAAAGCGGAACAACTTCTTAAAGATAATTTAGACAAGTTACATGAATTGTCAAAATATCTCTATGAAAAAGAAACCATCACCGGAGAAGAATTCATGGAAATTCTCAATGCTCAACCCGATGTTGCATAAACAAAAAAGCCTGCCTCAGACATTGAGACAGGCTTTTTTTACATAAACTTGACATCCACATCATCCAGTATTTATATTGTGGATGTATACTCTATATAAGATAGGAGGTGAAAAAAATGCGATCACTGAACATATGTATTGATATTGACGGAACTATAACCGATCCATATTATTGGCTTAAGCCATGCAATGAATTTTTTAAAAAAGATGTAGGTATTCACAACGTAACGGACTATGCAATATACAAAGTTATGGGTATCGAAAAAAAAGACTACGAGGATTTTTATGCTAAGTATAAATTCCGTTTACATGCAAACCCAACCGTACGCGAAGATGCCAAAACAGTCATTAACACTCTAAATCATATGCACCGTATTCACTTTGTAACTGCTAGAGAGCAAGAACTTGAAGCATTGTCCTATATGTATCTTCGACGCCATAAAATTTCTTATAACAGCCTACATGTTATCGGCTCTCCCAACAAAGTCCATCATGCAAAGTTACTGGACTGCGATATATTTATTGAAGACAGTCTATCTAATGCTATAGAACTTGCAAATGGCGGATTTAACGTACTCTTACTTGATACACACTATAATCAAAATATTCCTTCACATTATGAAACGTTGATTACCCGTGTCTACTCTTGGCTAGAAATCAACGCCTTGATTCAACATTTTGCCACCAATTCTCAAGCCATCTCTTAATACTCTTCTAAAAAGCTATGCTTTTGCCCATCTTTTCTATATCCCTGAATTGTATCCATATTCACATTATGTGTTGCATTAAAAATATTCATCTCTACATAGGGATTATCTTTTTGTAGTTTTTGAATAAGCCGTTTCATTTCTGCGCGCTTTGAACCACCACCCTGGCCATCAAGAACACAATTTTCTGTAAAACGACACGCACATTGAATGAATTTTAAATCATTGAGTTTCATCCACTCTTTGATGGTATCTTCGCGAATCAAATACATCGGACGAATTAATTGCATCCCCTCAAAATTCAAGCTGTGCAGCTTTGGCATCATGGTCTTGATTTCAGCACCGTAAAACATACTCATGACCGTCGTCTCAATCACATCATCAAAGTGATGACCAAGGGCAATCTTATTGCATCCTAAGTCTTGAGCGTATTTGTAGAGATGTCCTCGACGCATTTTTGCACACATGTAGCATGGATTATCATCCATGTCCGCCACCGCTTCAAAAATCGTTGAATCATATATCTTTATGGGAATCTCAAGCATTGCCGCATTGTCTTCAATACGTTTACGATTAATGGCATTGTACCCCGGGTCCATGACAATATACTCCACATCAAAAGGAAAAATGGAATACTTATGAATCAATTGCATACATTTTGCAAGTAACATGGAATCCTTGCCTCCGGAAATACATACAGCAACTTTATCTCCCTCTTGAATCAGGTCATACGTTTTTATTCCTTTCACAAACTTTGACCATATGGATTTTTTAAAGGTCTTATTAATACTTCGTTCAACTTCTCTTGCTCTATTCATCTTTTAACTTCCTCAATTCTATATCAAAGATTTTTTTAAAGGCTTCTATTTCTTCTTGTGTCGTTAAATGGCTTAGGCTTATACGCAGTGTCGACCTGGCTCCTTTTTTGTCCTTGGTCAATGCATAGACTGAGCGTGATGGTGCATAAGGCGATGAACATGCCGATTTGGTCGAGACAAAAATCCCATGCTCAGCTAAGTGGTTCTTTAATGCTTCTGCTTTAACGCACGTTAACATGATGTTTATAATATATGGGACACTCCTCTGTGTCGAATTAATCCATATCCCCTCATAACGTCCAAAAAATTCAAGCAGTTGCCCCTGTAGCTCTTTTACATAGGCATAGTGTTGTCCTTGGTTTTGTGCAAGACGTTCTAGGGCTGTTGCCAAAGAATCAATAAGGCTTAGGGAAGGTGTCCCGCTTCGATAAGGTGATATGCTTAATCCCCCGTGATGGAGCGGTTCAATAATCACTGATTCCTTGAGTACCAGCGCGGCACTGCCATTAAATCCATAAAGTTTATGTCCTGAAAACGTATAACTATCCACATATTCTACGAAAACCGGTACTTTACCCACAGCCTGTGTCCCATCAATGTGAATAAAGGCATCTGAATGCTCACGAACACATTTAGCAATCCCTCGAATGTCTTGATGGATACCTACTTCGCTATCAACTTCGCAAAGAGCGACAACAAGGGTATCTTCTCGAAGTAGGGATTGTAGATGTTCAAGGTCAAAGCGTCCATCTGCTTGAAGATTAACATAGTCAATCGTATATCCTTGTTTTTCAAGTTCTCCAATCGGCCCCAACATCGAAGAATGCTCCAAAAAGCTTGTAATGATATGTTTTTTACGTGCACCATGCTCTCCTGCAATCCCTTTAATGGCTAAATTGTTGGATTCGGTTCCAGACGATGTGAAAATCAACTCGTTGGGCTTGATTTTCAATATGTCGGCAAGGCGATTTTTCGCCTCATCCAATCGCTGTTTTGCCTCTATAGCCAACGGATTATTCGCATTTGGGTTCATGATAAACTGCCGTTCGCATTCGCCAAAGTTTTGAATAACCGCTTCACATGCAGGTGTATTTGCAGCATAATCTAAATATATCATAACAATGAATTCCTTCTTTCTTTTTATTTTTTTCTCACACTATACTTTTATATCGTTCCCATGTATAATACAAATATCTCAGTAGAAATGGAGCTTATGATGAAAGCAAAACTTGATTTTACCCCTGAATATAAACGTCGAATATGGATGACAATCCTTGGTGTATTGATTTGCGGTTTTTCTGTTGGTATGTTCAACTATTCTACCTTTGGTATGGATCCCTTCCAAGTCTTTGCACATGGAATCTCTTATCATATCCCTATCGGATTCGGTCATTTTTATACTTTACTTAATCTACTAATGCTTATTTTCATTTTTTTTATTGACCGATCAAAAATTGGCCTTGGAACGATAATTAATATCTTTCTTCTTGGGTATATTGTCCAGTTTTCTTCCTGGATGTTTATAACGCTCTTGCCCGTCCCTACACTTTTTAATCGAAGCCTTCTTCTAATCCTTGGTTTAGTCATATTGTGCTTCGGGTCTGCCCTTTACTTTACTGCAGATATGGGTGTCTCGACCTATGATGCTGTTGCGCTGATTATGTCTGAGAAAAAAATTGCAAAGTTTCAGTATTGTCGTATATCAACAGACCTTTTGTGTACATTAATAGGCTTTATTTTTGGCGCTACTGTCGGTATCGGAACCGTCATTACCGCATTTTTTATGGGACCGGTAATTGCCATCTTTAACATAAAAATTGCCATACCTTTAAGATATGGCAAACATGCACATATTGAATAATATGTCTATTATAACGCTATCTTTCCAAAAGCTCAACTATAAGTCTTTATTGGGCTTTTTTTTCTTTGCTTTAATTAAAAGTCGCGCCGTTACATGGGTAACTACTGCAGCTGGAACTATAAAGCGTGCCAAACCATGAATAACCTGTAAGCCTCCATACATATCCGCGGATGTGTACCAACCGTAATTCATGATTAGTCCACTCACAATACTAAAGGCGTAATAGATAAGAATCACTTGTGTGGATATTTTAGCTACCTTTACAAGTGGTTTCCCTTTAATATTAAAGTTACTTTTTATCATCTGACGTATAAGGCGTTTGTTTTTTGAAAAAAGGTAAACACCTAGCGGTACGATGACTGTTGACAGTCCCAACCATGGATGTAGAGTATAAAAAACGATGTGCGTAGCACGTAGCCATCCCACAATGAACGTCGCTATATACAGCGTAATAAAGCTAAAGTGCCATTTTAAGAAATCATTGCGCAATACTCTACTCATTGCCTTCACCTCAATCTACTCGGTTACAATCCGTCCAACTTTAGGTACACGTTCGAGGTTTTTGACCCCATGGGGTGATTCATTTTTAATGGCATCGGTCAAATCACGCCCTGCTTGGAACCCGTTATGCGCTCCTTCTTTCCAAAAATCAGAATCTGACACATCATATATCATACCATCAACCGCCACATATGCTGGATTACCATTGGTTCCATCATACATTGCCAATTCCTCAATAGTTAGTGTGATTTCATCCATTGAAGTATCCTCTGGTTGTCCGTTATCATTTGAGGGTGCACATGCTGAAAAGATAAAACCTATTACAAATAACGCTAAAATCCATTGATTTGTTTTTTTCATATCTTACCTCCTAATTATAGTGCCTGGAGTAAATTTGTATATATAAACATTATAACATAATTGATATTCATTATCAATTATGTGTTGTTATGCTTTTTACGGTATATGCTTGGCGAGATGCCTTTATACTGTTTAAAAACCCGTCCAAAGTGCGTTTGACTTTCAAATCCAACCTTTTGAGCAATCCCGGATATCGAATTTTGTTCCTGGGTCAACAGCCGTTCTGCTTCAAGAATACGGACTTGATTAATATACTCCTTAAGGTTAAATCCTGTTGTTTTTTTAAAATTGCGGCTTAAGTAATAAGGACTAAAAAAGAATTTTTTTGCCAAGAGCTCTAATGATAACGTATCACCATAATGTTCATTAATATATTGCACGACTTGACTTATGCGGTTAAACATCGGATCATTAACTTCTAGCATGGGCTCGCCTACGCTATCAACTCCATTAGAGACTTCACGGATATATATAAGCACTTCCATAATTTTTAACATAATCCGTTGAATATTTTCTTCCGGACTGTCGTGATACCAATGATAAATCGCAAACATCATCTCACGTAATTCACTTTGTTGGCGAATGTCAAGTGTAACCACCGGCCGCTTGCTATCAAATCCTTGAAACCAATCAAACCGACCAAACCCCGAGGCAAACCGCTTCAGTTCCTCTTCTTGAATATTAATCAATAAGCGTTCATGATCCGGGCGTCCCGTAGAAATCGTTCGATGAATAACCGATGGATCAATCAAAACTAGCATCCCTTTTTTTACATGATAGGTTGTGTTGTGAATAAAATAATAACGTTCACCTTCCAACAGGTAATATATTTCATAGCTATTATGAACATGCGGTAGCGGCATACTTTTGGTCATATGGCCTCTTTTTGTATATTCAACGAGCATCGGTCGCTGATTTTCTATAAAATCATAACGTTGCATCATATACCCTTTCTTTTCGCAAAAAATGTAGAATAAAGTCGTATTTTAGCAATTAATGTTGTTGTTTTCAACATAATTTAATTATACTATAGTATCATATAAAACAAAAGAATGGATTACTTTTTACAAGGAGGATTTTTATGATTCGTACAGACAACACTGTCTCTGATCTTCAAATAGCATATATCGGCGGTGGCTCTAAAGGATGGGCTTGGGGTCTTATGAGCGACCTTGCTACTGATAAGCAATTAAGCGGACATATCCGTTTATATGATATTGATCACAACGCAGCAAAAGCAAATGAAACCATCGGTAACCAATTAACAGCGTCTGACCCTACATTGGCAAAATGGAAGTATTCCATGGCTACAAGCCTTCAAGAAGCACTTACTGGTGCAGATTTTGTCATTATCTCTATTTTGCCGGGTACTTTTGATCACATGGAAATCGATGTGCATCATCCCGAAAAATACGGTATCTATCAATCTGTTGGCGACACCGCCGGTCCGGGAGGCTTAATGCGTGCGCTAAGAACAATTCCTATGTTCGAAACCATCGCAAATGCCATAAAAGATTGTTCTCCTAATGCTTGGGTTTTAAACTATACGAATCCGATGACCATCTGTACACGTACTTTGTATCGGGTCTTCCCACAAATTAAAGCTTTTGGGAATTGCCACGAAGTCTTTGGCACTCAAAAACTTTTGGTTGAAGCACTTGCTGATATCAAGGGAATCACCGATGTAGCTCGTGAAGACATCAAAGTATCTGTTACCGGTATCAATCACTTTACTTGGCTGACCTCTGCTTCATACAAGGACATTGATCTTTTTCCTGTCTATCGAGACTTTGTAACCAAATACTATGAAAGCGGATATGAAGGCAAAAAAACCGGCAATTGGCTCAATGACTTTTTCTCAAGCGCACAGCGCATCAAGTTCGACTTGTTTTTACGTTATGGTTCCATCGCTGCTGCAGGTGATCGTCATCTTGCCGAATTTTGTCCAAATAAATGGTATCTTAAAGATCCTGAAACCATCCAATCATGGAAGTTTAGTTTAACACCTGTATCTTGGCGAAAAGAAAATGAACAAGATCGTATTCAGCAATCTAACGATTTGGTTGCAGGAAAGAAACCTTTTGAAATTAAAGAAACCGGCGAAGAAGGTGTCCTTCAAATGAAAGCTTTACTCGGATTAAAGGATTTAGCTACAAATGTTAACCTCCCAAATCAAGGGCAAGTACCTTATCTTCCAACAGATGTAGTTGTTGAGAGTAATGCGATGCTTCGCTACAATAGCATCTGCCCAATCAATGGCGGACAACCTAATCCGGCTGTAGCTTCTATGATATCAACCCATTCATCTAACCAAGAGATGATTGTCGAAGCTGGTTTAACCCGAAATCGAGAACTGGCTTTCCAAGCATTTTTAAATGACCCACTGGTGAACTTATCTTTAGATGATGCTAAAGCCTGCTTCGACTATATGTATGATCGTGTGGCTTCGATTGACTAATATCGTGATACCCCTATAAATTTTATATAAAAACGGCTGTTGCCATCGCATATATGCGATGGCAACAGCTATTTTTTATTTTTACCTTCTAAGCGATGGCTTTATTTTTCTTCTTCTGGTTTTTGCTCTATGTTACTCTCATCTATTTTGAGGGACTCTGTTTTTTCTAGACAAGCCGTTAAAAAGCTTAATGCCAATCCTTGTCCCCACCCTTGTATCCAGTCTTTTGTAATGGATTGATATCCTTCGCTGTCTCGCATAACTGCTGTTCCACCAGATACATTAATCACTCTGCCATCTTCTGTAATACTTTCTAGAATTCCTTTTAAGGCTTTGTTCACATACTTTATGTGTAAAGGGTTTCCATTATCAAGCATAGCGGCTGCAATACCACATGATGCAGATATTTCCTCATATGAAGAAGGATCATTAATGATGGTGCGCCATAACCCATTCTCTGTTTGATATAATTTTAATGCAGCCAGTTGATCACGAACTGCGCATTGGACATCCATACACTTTGGATATAGATACCACTCCGGAAGACGTTTAAGTACTTGTGACATAGTATATGCCGCCCATGCATTTGCTCGTCCCCAGTAAAAACCTGACATGTGATCTTGATGGATGTTGTTATACCCGTGATACCATAGCCCGTCCACATCATCCATCAAATATTTAATATGCCAATAGTATTGATTAAGCGCATCTTCAATCAAGGCTTGATCCTTTCGCATAATGCCAACCCTCAACAAGAAAAATCCTGCCATAAACAGGGTATCTGCCCACGCCTGTTCAGGAAAATCATTGTTGGCCGATACGGTATGTTGAAGCACTTGATCTCCAAAGCGCAGCGCATCATGGGTAAGATAATCCACTTTACTTTGAATAATCTCCATATACCGCTCATCGCCCGTCACCTCATATAAGGTAATGAGCGCATGTCCCATTGCACATGTATTCACTGTCCACACAGGTGTTCCAAGTTCGATATATTCATCAAACCAAGCTTTTAATCGATCAATATAGGATTGTTTTTTTGTAATCTCATACGCTCTTGCAACGCCATAAAAAGCAACACCACAAGGCCAGTCCCATTCCATATCCATCTGAAACGTCTTATCGACAATGGCATCAATTTTTTGTAATATTTGTTCTCTTTCCACATATAGTTTCATTATTATTCTCCTTCATTTAATCAAGTTTTCGAATTAAGGTGTCAAAGGCTTCTAGCTCAAATCGTTCCACACCATCAGCCGTTTGAATCATTGTTGTCTGATGCTGGTTGCTATTATTGATAGCCACTAAAATACGACTGTCTGGATAATACGCACATTCTGTATATAAATTATCCGTCATATATTTTGTATCTTCCCAACTGTCACCTGCATAGCAAATACTATTAAATAACATTCGTGTGTTTTCCATACTCAGTCTAAACGATGGCATATAGATTCCAATCCCTTGCCCAAAGCGGTTTAGTGTATATTGCAGTTTGTCTCCTTCTGCTTTAAGGACTTTTGCCTGTCCATCGGATAAATAAATGTTATCTTTGGTTTGAATGGTTGCTCCTTCTGGAATGAGTCCTTGAACGGGTTCTATCTCAAAAGACCACTTCCCATGGCTCACATAATCTCCAAGGTCTTGATACACTCCTAGGACATGTCCCATCCGAAATACTTGATCATAGCCTTGAACTGCCGAGGGTTCATTGACTCCAATAAATGCTCCGCCTTCATAGACCCATTGCGTGAGAATTTCTACGATGGTATCATCTTCCCAGTGTTTTCCACCACTCCATGCTGACCCTGCGTAACCCGCATTGATGACAACATCTACCGTCTTAAGTGCACCTTGTTTTATATCTTCAAAATCAATAAACTTAACATCGATTGCCAGACCGGATAAGGCTTCATTAATGTGAATCAGGTCATGTGTATCCGTCTCATGAAAATGTCCTGAAAGAGTCCAAGACCGCTCTTTTCCCCAGCTATGAAGTATTGCCACTTTGGGTTTGATAGCATAAGGCTTTCCTGCATGATGCAGCTTTTTAATCTCACGAAATTCATCGGCAATTTTTTCAATGTAATCGCAAAAATCCGGATAGGGTTCTACCAAATGCAAATAACCTCCAAGACCCATGCGATCGATTTTTTCCCGCAATAGCGCTCGACGAATACTAATCCAATAATTTTTCGCATCCAGTGTTGGGTCTCCACCTTCCATAAATGTGGGCTTACCTCCAAGACCTACGGGGAACAGATATGGATGCAGGCGAATCTCATGTGTCTTAACCTCTACTCCTGAACACAGACGCGCTTCATATCCCGAAAAGACACACTTAATCATCCCATCAAAACCAAACTCTTTAAATCGAGCATTATAGGGTTCTGTTCCAACCCAGCTATCATCATAAAACATATAGGCTAATTTATCATAGCCATGTACAATATCTATCAGTTTTTTTCCAAACGCAATGACAAAGTCATTGATAAAGGCAATCCAATCTTTTTTACGTTGGGTGCTTGGCATATGGCTGACATGAAGCTTTCCTCCATTAATAAAATCTTCTGCACACATGGCATAACCATATTTTTCTTCAAAAAGTTCCAAGGCTTTGACACTCACTGTAAAATCATAAGATCCCCAATCAGTAAAACGATGACGATTCTTAAGATCTTTTCCCCATATCCATACAAAATTATAGAACATCGATGTAAAGCGTACCACTGTGGTCTCTGGATGCTCTTCGCACCAAGTTTGCATCCAATCAAGCAGATACTCTTGGGTCTTTGGATATATGGGATCGATCTGCATTAAGTGTTCTTGCTCCCAGTTATTGGTGGTATGATTATACATGGAGATCTCTTCCCATATACGATATGCCATAAAACTAACGGTATAGCGATGCCACATTGTTATATCTTTTATCTGTACTTCACCACTTTTTTTGTCATAACTCCACTGCTCTCGCTTAATTTCTTGATTGGTCGTTCGATCATATACCTGCCAATACTTCATCGCTTCTATCGAATCATTAATGCGAAACTGTTCATCAAAGTATACATCCATCAAAGGGATATGCACATAATCTTTGGTAGCAACAACAGGATCGCTCATTAAAAAGCACTGTTGAAGTTTATCTTGGTTTTCTTTTGCCCAGGCATTATGATTACGTATAATACATATTGTTGAGTAGATACCATGCCCTGCTTGAATAATCTCATCTGAAAGTTTGGTTCCGTCACTATCACGTATAACATCTGCACCCCATTTATTTGCAAGCTCCAATGTTAATTTTTCATATCCTGCTTCTCCTGGAAGGGTAAAGTTTCCTGATTCCTTGTTTACCATGTAAATCCTCCTCTTGCTTTCATAAATTGATATAATGTCTCATTATCGATGTGGCGTTCATGTACAAGTAACAACATAATGTTACGATCTTGCTCCGAGTACATAAACTCTCTTTTCCACTTGTAAAAGTGGGGGCCATCGCCTAGGTTTCGAACATATCCCATTAGTTCTTTAAGTATCCATGCGGTTTGACGTATATCCGTCAAGCAATCATTGGCATAAAATCCAATCCACTTATCATGTTCGCAATCGGTCATCGCTTCATACGCCTGACCATAAAACTCTGCGGCATGTCCAAGAAAATAAAAGGCTTCTTGATATGCTTTCTGACTGTATTTTTCATAAGCAATGCAAAACGCATAAGCTCCTTGAAAGCATTTGACATAGATGTGTCCATGAAGCATAAGACTATCTTCAAATAATTGCTTCGCGCTTTCTTCTAGATCCAGTCGATAATATTCACAGCGGCGTTCAAATGCCGTATAATTATCCACACCTTTTTTTGCAATTTGTTTATAAAAAGCTATCTGTTCTTCCAGAGTTTGGGCCTTAGATGCCCACAAAAACTCCCTTGCCGCTTGGTCGGTACCTGACCACCACTGCGATGCCAAAATCCGAGTATTGTGATTGATGTATTGTTCTCCGATATGCTCATCGGTATGCTCTCCAAAAAAAACTGCCGCATCCCCGTACGCCTTAAGGCTATCTGCAATAGTCTTTGCCGCTGCTTTTCCATAATATGTGTTTGCATAGGCCATTCGGTGCTGATGCACATCGATATCGCCCTCTCTCCACATACAAGCAATAAAGTCTAAGTAGTAGATGTGCGGTTTAATATTCGATGCGTTAATCATCCAATAGCTATTCCCATCATTGGCTAATACCTTTTTTAATTCTTCTTGATAAAAGGTTGGCGCATTGGTTGCCATGGTAATATGGTTGGCCGCTTGAAGGTCATAAAAGGATACATGGTAGTAGATGCCTTGGCGCCCCAAACCTTTTTTAGGTTCAGCATTAACGCGTGGATTGTGTAGCCCTTGGCGCCTAGAAACCATCTTGCCATATCCATTATCCGCCCATATTTTTATTATCTCTTGGGCAAGATCAATCCATCCCTCTCGATATAGCTCCATCGTCTCACCATATAAATTCACACAACAGATTGCATCCGGTTGCTCGGCTTTGACAAGTTCATATTGTTCTTGGATTAAGCGACTTATCAATTCACCTCGATCTTTATCATTGGCATATTTAGGGTCATTTGCCCAAAAAGGACAATCGCCTTGCCCTCGAAATCCTAAATTCCAAATCACCTTCATATTTTTTTGTGATGCAATTGCTTCTCTCCAAAGTTTACGAAATAGCTCCGGGTGTTCATCAAATGATGGATTAAGCTCTGGATAAACCCGTGAAAACATCTCGCCTCCCAAAGGTTCTGCGTGATGTTGGGAAATCCAAAGCCCCATGTCAGATGCTAGACATCTATACTTTATCGATGTCTTATCGGTCCCTGGAATTGTCATATTTCCACCACAGCGAAGGAGTGCCTCAAAAACCATCTCCCAAGGATAGTCATTACATCCATTCACCTTCCACGTGTCTAATAGAACTTCATCATTAATAAACCAACCCCGATAAGCTACATTGTACCTTGGGTTCGTATAGGTCATTATTGGAATATCTACGGATGTCTTTTTATGAAATTGTTGGTCGTTCCAAAACCAAAAAGGGGTAATCTGAAGAAACTGTTCACTCAGAAAGAGTAAGGCATAAGTAAATCCTAGTGAATCCTTTGCTTTAATATGCATCGTCTTCTTATTGGGAAACTCAATACAATATCCTTCTTGCGAAATTCCAGCTTCATGAATAAGACGAATGGTCGATGTTGTACCATCCGTCTTTGAAAGAATAAATTGCATGTCGCGATACATACGCTTAACACTTCGCAAAATAACCGCATCATCACTATCACTTACTAGACGCGTATTGCTTGTTAATATAAACACTGACTTTTTCATAACCCATTCCTTTTTCATTGAATAAATAAAGGTACATTGACGTGCTTCTTATCTTATTCTAATAAAAAAGGACTGGAAAAAACAGTTAATAAAGTGTCTATCTTGTTGATTTTGATATGTTTTTATCCCTATATTAATCAATTCCCTTGCCTGAATCACTTACATCGAGAATTTCTGCCGGATAAGGCTCAAAAATCGTCTGATATTTTAAATATTTTTCATCAAAGCGAACCACCCATGCATGAATGATGGCAATAGGAACGCTAAAAGGAATTTTCTTCATATGATATTTTTCTAACGTATCTAGAAAATACGCTTTTTCCGTTGATGTTAATTCTTTTTTAAAGTAGCCAAAAAGGTGCATCAACATATTAATGTTGGTCCCTCGACGCAAAGGCTTTTCAAGACTTTTTCGCAACAAGGTCTCATAAGCCTCAATCACCTCATGTGTTTTTTTGTTTTCATGGTTTGCAACAATTTTTCCAAGCGTTTTTTGATGCATTTGATGATACGCCATAAGAAGGTATTTGTTTTTGGTATGAAAATCAATCAGAGCCTTCATGGTCATCTTTTCGCGGACCTCATCAAAAGCTAAAAAGGTATAAATCTGGGTTAAAAAATGTTCGCGAAGATGATAATTCATCAAGCGTCCTTCATCCTCAATCGGATAATCTTCAAATCCTTCTAAAACGGCTCGTCCAAAAAAGCCGGTTGTTTTATCGCCTGTTGAAGGCGCCTTACCAAAGGTTTTATAAGTTTTTACATCTTTGATTCCACACGATGGCGATCGACTCTTAAGAATAAATCCATGGATTCTTTCTCCCTTTAATTGTTCCACTCGCCGTGCTGCATAACGCTGCATCTTTTCAGTTACATCTACCCCTGTTTGTGAAGAGACTAAAATCTCCGTCGCTTCCGGCTTAATGATACGTATGGCCTCCCGTGGTGTTGGCAAGCCAATCTCCACCTCCGGACAGGCAGTGACATAGTTTACATACGGCTCTAACTTTTTAATGAATACGCTACTGATTTGGCTACCATCATAACGACAATACCCATGTTCAATACATCGACTTAAAAATACTGTAGGCTTTTTTTTCAACTTGCATTCTCCCCTAACTTTTCCTTCAGCTGTGTTAAAACCATTTCAGTTGCCGCAATCGTCGCATTGCTTCTAGCTAAAAACACATCGCCTCGCCCGATCCAGTCTTGCCCTTGATAATCAAAGAGTGTCTGTATCGTTGTCTCTAGTGTCTTAATATCTTCTTCTAGGTGCCCCGTAAGTCCGGCTTTGGTAAAGCGATAAGTTTTATCAAACTGGTCATTATATATGTCTTCATAAATGTCAAACTGATTCATGTATTGCCTCCTTATGTTTTATTGATTCAATCTGCCTTAGGATTTTTTTGGAAACCAAGGCAGAAAACTATTCGTTCTTTTTTTATATGCTGCATAATCCGGTCGATTAGCATACTTTTTTTCGAGTAAACGAACGCCGGACACATACCTTAAAAAAAAGGTCATCAACGCCGGACCAACAATAATCCAAAGACCGTTTTTCGAAGATATGGCAATGAAAAAGATCCCAAACCACATGGCAGCATCCCCAAAATAATTGGGATGTCGGGTTAACGCCCATAACCCCGTCGTCATGAGACGCCCTTTATTCTCAGGATTATTTTTAAAAACTTTTAATTGATAATCTCCATAGGCTTCAAAGAAAAAACCAATGCCCCATATGCCGATGCCGACTATATTGAACCAATAAAGTTCTTGTTGCATCGTTGTATTACCATAGATTACAGGCAAGGTCACAATAAACTGAATGATGCACTGCAGCAGATACACATTGACAAATGCTTTTACAAGTACATATTTATCTCCCCAACGCTTACGCATATTCACATATCGATAATCTTCCGGCTTGCCGATGTTACGTTTTGCGATGTGTATAGCTAAGCGAAGTCCCCAAATGGTAACTGCCAAAGTGATGATACTTGCTTTTAGTCCTGCCTCTGGATTACGCCAAAAAGTATATAAAGCTGAGACAACAAATCCAGCTCCCCATCCAATATCGACAATGGAGTTATCATGTAGGATTTGCCCTATAATAAAAACAATAGTAAAAAATGCCACCAATACGCCTAACGTTTCTAAATACATTATACCTCCTCCTCCAAAATATACGACAAGGCCACAGCCCCTTCTCCCACACCTATGGCTATAATGGATGATGTCTCCATAATATACTCCGGTGGCTTACCGATAAGCGTTGTCATACGTTTAGCTAAGTCCCTAGCACCTTGCACATTATTGACATGCACAACACTATATTCCAACACTTTGTTGGCTTTCATCAAACGTCGCATATGTTTATCAAGTTTACGATTACTTCCTTCTTGAGAAAAAGCAATCGCTTCAACACCGCCTTGCCCTTCATGGTCTAGGGTAATAATCGGCGTCATACCAACACCTCGAGCTATTGTTCCGGCTCGCATGCTAAGTCTCCCGGATTTAATCATATTATCAAGTGTTCGGATTTGAACTAAAATCTTGCTTTTTGTAATGTCTGATTGAATTTGACCTAGGATTGCCTCATGTTCCATACCTTTGGCTATATATTGTGCGCATTTTTTGACTAATAAACCTTGAGCTCCAGAGTTTTGCTTTGTATCCACAACACTGATTCTAATTTTTTCCGGGTCAAACTTTTGCGCAGCTTTTACAAAACTGTTATACGTTCCACTTAATGCTTTTGACACGGTCAACACAATAATCGAATCATAATACGATGCGAGATAGTCCATGATGTTTTCTATTTCTCGCGGTCCCGGTTGTGATGATGTTGGCAAGACCTGATCATCTTTTGACATGTCTAATAACGTCTTTGCGCGTATGGTGAGTTTGTCTTTATATGACACATCTTTATACAAGATATCCAAATGAACCACATGGATTTGTTCCTCATCAATGAATGCTTGAGGAAGATCAGCAATGCTGTCGGTCACAAGAGCAATTGAACTTTTTCGCGCCTTTACGACAGCCTCTTGCTTAAGCATATCATCAATTTTTTGAAAAACAATGGTCCCTAGTGGATAAAGTTCTTCAAAGACTTGTGCCGGAGTATCCGTATGAATGTGGATGCGTAGTTTTCTTGCATTGCCTGCAACCACTACCGACGCACCTAATGTTTTTAAGCGCTGCTTTAGCTCTTTATGTTCAATGTCTGAACCTTCAATTAGACATTCCGTACAATATCGACCTCCATCGCTTCTCTCATGATTAAGCTTCCCAACAAAATAGGGACTATCTTGAATTTTGTCGATAATCATCGTTGGTTCGTGATGTTTATCTCTTTTCAAAAAATATAGGGCCCCCTCAATAAAAAAAGTAAAGCCTTGGGCACCGGAATCAACGACATCTGCTTTTCTAAGTACCTCTAACTGTTCCTTAGTCTTTTTTAATGCCTGTTGAGTGTGTTCATAGGCATATTCAAAAATCTCCGCTACAATCTCTTTACTCCTTGTGGCATGCATAAGTGCCACACCCCATTCACGCATAACCGATATCATCGTTCCTTCAACAGGATTTTCGATGGAATTATAGGCATACATTACTGCATCGTTACTCGCCTGGGCATATTCTTGAATTGAAATCACCTCTTTGTCCATTACGGATTCACTAAGACCTGTAAGATATTGTGCAAAGATGATTCCTGAATTGCCCCTCGCCCCATATAACGCTGCATCTGCCACAGACTCAAGCGTTGCTTTAACGGTCGCTTTTTCTTCTGATTGATGAATAATTGCCCGCATCATTGATGCCAAATTGCTGCCTGTATCTCCATCTTGTACCGGAAACACATTGATTTTATTAAGCATTTCTTTATTATCAATAACTTTATGTGCACCATGAATAAATAGATCAAATACCTGTTTACTTGTAATAACCATGTACACCCCTCCTGCACTTTGTAGTTAGTCTTTATTAATATCAGCTATCAATAGATACTATAATCATAGCATTTTTTTATACATGCAACAAGCAAAAATTCAACTGTATTATTGACAAAATCTAATCTTTTGATTACCATACAATGTAATAGATTCTACTATCTGCAAAAAGAACGGGTGACTATTATGAGACAACACTTTAATCGAATAAAAACGGCTTTTCCCCATACTATACCTGTACTGACAGGCTTTAGTTTTTTAGGTATCGCTTATGGGATTTTAATGACATCCAAAGGCTTTGGTGTTGGCTGGACTTTTTTAATGAGCTTTATTGCCTTTGCCGGTTCGGCGCAATACGTCGCTATATTGTTTTTAACCAGTGCCTTTAATCCAATATATGCTCTCATCATGACATTAATGGTCAACGCACGCCATCTTTTTTACGGCTTGTCTTTTTTAGATAAATTTGAACATACCGGTCGATTAAAGCCTTATCTGATTTTTGGTCTTTGTGATGAAACTTTTTCAATCCTTTGTACCATCAATCCTCCCCAGACCGTCGATCGAAAATGGATATATTTTTATGTGACTTTACTTAATCATAGCTACTGGGTTATCGGTTCTGTTATCGGCGGATTAATCGGTAATATGCTTCCCATTAACACCACCGGGCTAGATTTTGTCTTAACCGCACTTTTTGTTGTTATTTTTGTGACCCATTGGAAAAAGGCAGTCAACCGAAAACCTGCCTTAATTGGAATAATAAGCTCTGTTATTTGCCTATTAATCTTTGGTTCTGATCATTTTATCCTGCCATCCATGCTTGTTATACTCATTGCACTATCCATCAGCAAGACAAGCACTCCACCATTAAAGGAGGACCTATGCGATTAACACCTATTCAAATATTTATCACTATACTTATGGTGGCGTTAGGTACAATGATTACACGCTTTTTGCCCTTTATCCTTTTTTCAAATCCAAAGCGTAAGACTGCCTATATCCACTATTTAGGGCAAGTGCTTCCCTATGCTGCAACCAGCCTTCTTGTCATATACTGCTTAAAAGGCATTCGCTTTGATAGCGTTGCTTCTTGGCTTCCTGAGAGTATCGCCATCATCTATATCGTGCTCATTCACACATGGAAGGAAAATGTTCTGCTCAGCATTGGAACCGGAACCCTGTTATACATGTTACTTGTTCAATACGTCTTTATATAAAGGAGATTAACTTATGAAACGTGTCGCTGTCATTAGCGCTATCCTAGAAAAGCCCGAAGAAACGCAACTTTTATTTAATAAAACAGTTGCCAGTTATAAGCACCTCATCCGTGGTCGCATGGGCCTTCCCCTAAGCGACGAAAGTCTTTCTGTCATTTGTATTACAGTGGTTGGTGATCTTAATGAGATTAATAGCCTCACCGGGAAGCTTGGAAAAATACCCGATATTCAGGTTAAGACCTCCATATCCAAAAAAGAAATTCTATAGCCTAGTTCTCTACGTATTCAGATAATGTCCCTTTGTTCTCATACTTGGATATATAAAGCGCCTGGTCGGCATGGTGCAACAACGCCTCGTAATCATTAGGCCATATCGGGATCCATACAAGACCTCCTGAAAAATATATTTGTCGAATCGTCTGATCCGGGAAAACCAAAGGCGATTTTTTCATATCTTCATAAAAACGCTTTATCACTTCGCGTATTTCTTTCTTATCTTTAAATCCATGGAGCAAAACGACAAACTCATCACCTGAACGTCGACCAAGCAACATTTGATCTCTATCTGCAATTTTTTGAAGTCGATTGGCGCTTTCTCGAATATAGTGGTCTCCCCACTTATGTCCATAGGAATCATTGATTTTTTTTAAGTTGTCCAAATCAAACATTAACAATGCCGAAGTCTTTAGTGGCTTGGCATCTAATATTTTATGCATGTATGTTTTGAATGCACGATGATTAAGGACATGGGTCAGTCCGTCAATATCACGCTCCCTTTGTATTGCCAATTTTTGTTGAATATCCGGTGTTACATCTTGAATAATCCCAATATGGACATGTCCCATCTCCACTTTTTTCAGGCGAATCCACTGCTTACTTTCATGGATATAATATACATCTTGTTCTCCTTCTAGTGGTTCTTGGGTTATTTCCTCTAAAAATTCTTTAAACCGTTCCTTATTGGTGATTTTTTTTCCAACGATCCCAATAAATTGTTCTGTCATAAGAACTTGATCGCTACTATCCCTTATTTCAAATGCGCCAATGGGCATATCCAACAGACTAATAATCCTTGAGAGTCGTGATGCCACATCGATTCGCTCCTGACTAACTTCTTCCATAGCAAGCGCTAGCTCATCCACTTCTGCGACACCGGTTTTTTCAAAGCGTAGCCACTGGGTCATTCTATTTTCTCTGACACTTTTTGATAAGTTGACAATTGGCTTGGCAAAGCGATAGCTAAAAATATAGGCTCCCAAAATACCAAACACCAAGGAAACCAAAAATGCAATCAGCAAAATCATCTGAACTTGATAAACATATGCAAATAAATCTTTTTCATGCATCATCCCCACCAAGTACCAGGATTCTTGCTCAAAAGGAGTATGTGGTCGATATAGGTTCATCTTATCAAGGCTTAAATATATATCATCATTGTTATCTGTATTTTTTAGTCGATATATCGTCGCATCATCAACTATAGGTTCAAGCTCAAGTTCTTCGCCTTGGTCAATATAGCGCTTTTGAAGCGCTCCTGCCATGATAATAGGCTCATGTTGTGATGCTTCATCCGCCTGATATACCAACATATATCCCAAGGAATCTTTTAACTTCAAATCAGTTGCCGGTAAAAACTGTGTTAAATAATTAATCGTTATCTCAATACCAACAATTCCACGCAATTGTCTTTGTTCATCAAAAATAGGCATTGAATACGTGATAATCTCCAAGTCCTTTTCCGTAAGCTTAAAAGGATGGCTCCAATAGCCTAGTAGCTTGGAATCATAACTCAAATCAGCCTTTTCCAAAGGTCGCTTAACAAAGGCATTATTGGAATCATTCAGTTCTAAATCATAACTCCATGTCTGATCTAGAGGAATCTTATACGCTTTGGCAATTTCAGAAGGTCCTGTGACCATATATAAATCTTTGTTATCATAATCATTGGCCAGAGGATCATAGTCTCGAATGTGAAGTGCCGGATATTCTTGACTCGATCCATCCATAGGTGCATCCACCAATATCATAAATGCCCCTGTTCCTTGTGACGCACGAAGCATGTCGATGATATTGGTCGAAAGGCTATCTAGCAACATATAGTCATTCTCATAGGGTTTGGATAACTCATCCGAAATCTGTTTTAAATACGGATCGATATTCATCCATCGGTTTTTCATTTCGAGTTCTAAATAGGCTTTTCGCCCTTCCACTTTACTTTGGAAAGTTTCATATGCATTTAAGCGCGCCTGCTTTAATACGCCGCCAAAAATAAGCGCCGCCAATATAAAAATCGATTGGAGAATAATAATTGTCACTGCAAACGCAGGTAACTTAACAATAATTGAATTCTTTTGAGTATGACGATTACGCATATAATTCCATCCTTACGATTCTAAAATTCGCTCTGCCTCTTCAAAAAGTGATTGATACCACCGTTTAAATGCTTCCTCTGAAATAAGTTCCTGAACTTTTGCTTCTCGCGCATCCGCTTCAAGATTAGATGCTTCAAGTTGAGCTAAGTCCTTATGCACTTTATCGACTAAATGCGTCTCAAGCAAAATCCTCATTTCATAACTTCCTTTAAATGGTTTATTGTTATAAAAATGATAGGTATCAATCATTTTTACCGTCGAACGAATCGACGCTTCAATGGTTGGATTTTGTATGCCTTCTTCTTGCATCACCTTTAACATGAGCGCTTCATCAAGGGCTTCTTTTTTAACAGGAATATATCCTGTTGAAATGGCAAATCGGGTGTTTTGTTCAATCTGCGTAAACCAACGTAGGAATTGTGCTGCAGCATATTCATGTGTGTAATTACTTTTTGTCATACACATCCCTGCCCCCTGCTGCATCGTATACGCATCCCCCTCTTCATAATATGGATAAGGTAGCACTAATGGTTCAATCGCTTCGACGTTTGCTTGGCTAAATGTAACTTCCGAAGGAAAATATGAAGCTCCTGCGGTTGATCCTGTATAGGCAAGTACTGTTCCGGTCTTCGCATCATCTGAACTAAAACGTCCGGTCTTAACAAAATATCCTCGAATATAGGGAATATAAAACTGCTCCCACATCTTACGTGCAATTTCTTCACTTAGGTTAAATTCCACTGAATTATCGGACGTATATACAAACATTTCTTGTCCCAATTGCATCGCCGATACAAGCATGTAATTTGCATTGGAATCAATGCCAAAAAAACCTTTGCCGGTTTTTTCATAGTACAACTTTGCTACCCTTAACAGACCTTCCCAAGTCGCAAGTTCATCTTGCTGCAAGTTATTATCCTTGGCAAACTGCTCCCAGTAAGTCTTGTTCACATAAAGGTTTTCAGATGATTTTGCTATCGGCAAAATATAGAGTTTTTCATCCGCCAAAAAACGCCCCTCTTCTAAAAACTCTTCTCGAAACATTCCTAATTCTTCTTGCGAAAAATACGTTTCTAAAGGAACTAAGTCTGCTACATCATGAATGCGAATTGCATTATCCGGATACGCCGCAAAAATATCTGGCATAGGTGGAGCTCCAATGGTTGCATTGGCTGACTCATACACAGCCATAGCCAGTTGATTAACATCTCCTTGACTTTGAGCATCTACAACAATGCCCATATCCATACCCACGGTTTCATTGAACTCTGCAATTAACGCGTCAAATTTATTTTTTATATTTCCATTATAATAATGCCACACAACTACTGTCGTTGGATTATTCGGATCCAGAGGACTTTTTTTGCCCGTCTCTTTTTGACACCCTATTAATAACAACGTAACTACAATAAGTAATACCATCACTTTACATTTTTTCATCACGTTTTCTCCTTGTGATTTATTAACATATACTAAGCACTATTATAACATATTTTTTGCGCAAAAATAATAAAACCGCAATCAGCTTTATGCCAATTACGGTTTTTTTATATTACATTATTGAATTTTTTCCTGTACATACTTCAAGAACGCTTCTTTTTGCGTCCCTAAGACGTCATCTGTTAGAATAAATCCATGTCTGGATGAGGAAATGATAATCACCATTCCCGGTTTTTGGGTAATTCCCTTAATGGATTTCCATTGCAAATGGGACGCTTCTTTATCTGATGTCACATGAACCCCTTGACTATTAAAGCTTATCTCCATCTGACCCGGAAGTTTTTCCACCTGTTTTTTTGCTTTTAAATAGACCAATCCTGGCTGAATAACAGTAAAAAGTCCAACACCGAAAAGCAATACCAATTTTAAGATAATACCTACCTGCATCCAATATTTTGCCGCAAGAAGTATCATTGCAATGGTAAAAATAATATTAATAAATCCAACCATCGATCCATAAGTTCCATACATCGATAACTTCCATATATCCATAGCCTTCGTTGTATACTTAAATGAATAATCCATCGTCTTCATTACGCAAATAAATTCGGTAGCCACATGCTAACTTGAGGAACAAAGGTAACAAGTAACAATGTGATAATCATGAGGATATAAAATGGCAAGGTGGCCTTAACGACCCGTTCCATCTCGACATTCCCCACTGCCGAACCGATAAAGAGCACCGCTCCAACCGGTGGCGTTAATAAACCAATACCACAGTTAAGAATAACCATAATACCAAACTGAATTGGATGAATTCCAATCGATGTAGCAATTGGCAATAAGATTGGTGTTGCAATCAAAATAATTGGCGCCATATCCATAATACATCCTAAAACAAGAAGGATTAAGTTCAATAATAGTGCTAATAATATTGGATTATCTGTAATATTAATTATTGCGTTAGCTGCTAGTTCAGGCACGTGAAGTCTTGTTAATAAAAATCCAAAAATACTGGATGTTGAAATTAAAATCAGGACAATTGAAAGGGTATTAATACAATTTTCCAGTACATTCCATACACCTTTCCAGTCAAGTCCCTTATAGATAAATACACTAACAATCAAACTGTAGATAACTGCAATCGCTGCAGATTCCGTCGCAGTAAACACACCACCAACAACACCAACAACAACAATAAGGACTGCTGCTAATGCCCAGAATGAAATACCAAATTGCTTCAATAAGTTAATCACACTGAATTTGTCACCTTTTGGATAATTACGTTTAACCGAGATAATATATGAACCAATCATAAGCGTTGTAGCAAGTAATGCCCCCGGCATATATCCTGCCAGGAAAAGACTTCCCACAGAAATACCACCTGCCGTTGTTGCATAGATAACCATGTTGTGACTGGGTGGAACGAGAAGACCTTCACATGAAGATGTAATCGTAACTGCTGTTGAAAAGTCATCATCATATCCTTGCTCAACCATCATAGGAATCAATATACTTCCAAGAGATGCTGTATCTGCTGCCGCTGAACCTGAGATTCCGCCAAAGAAATACGATGCCACGATGTTAACCATAGCCATACCACCACGCATCCATCCAACAAATGCATTGGCAAGCGCGATGAGTTTATCTGAAATACCTCCTGCACCCATAAGTACTCCCATGGTAATGAAGAAAGGTACCGCCATAAGGCTAAAAGAGCTGATGCCCTTAACCATTTGTTGACCAATAGTTGTCAATGGTAATCCTTGATAAAGCAATGTCAGTACAGATGAAATAGCCACTGCATATGCAATAGGAAATCTTAAGAAGACCATAACAAAAAAACTACCGAGTAAAATGAGTATTGCTATACTTTCCGGACTCATGCTATATCCTCCTTCGCTACAAAAATTCCTTTTATGTGATTATATATTGATTCAACTTCAAAAACCAACATCGCAAACCCTGCAACCGGAATTGGAAAATACATCCAAAATCTTGAAAGGCTAGGGATACTAACGTAGGTTCCTCGTGAACCAATTTGTACTGCATAGGACCAACCTACCACAATCATAACCACTGCAAGTGCCGAAACTGCAAAATCTGCCAAAAGATCTAAGATAAGAATTAATCTCTTAGGCAAATACCGATCAAATGCTGTCATGCGTATATGCGCACCTCTACGAATAGCTAGAGCTGCCGATAGAACCGCCATATATGCCATACATGTTAATACAACCTCTTCACTCCATGCTGGATCAGGAATAAACGGTACATATCGTCCTGTAACAGCCATTGTGGTAATTAGAATATCGATTATTAATAATATCTTACATATAAAAAGAACCACTTTATATGTAAAATCATATGCCGGTTTAATCTTATCAATCTTAGAAAAAATTGCTGGCATGCTTTACCTCCTTAATACATTCAAACACAAAGGAGGACACCTCCTTTGTGTTTGACTATCATTTTAGATTGTTTTGATTTTATTGGAAATCAAGAATTTGTTGATATAATTCAGAATTGTCTTTTGTTGCTTCAGCGATAACTTCCGCACATGCTTCTTGCCATGGTGCAATGTCAGTTACTTCAACAACATTTACGCCATCTTCAATTAGACCAGCTAATACTTCATTTTCAGCTTCTTCAGAAATCTCTCTGTTAAATTGAGATGCATATACTCCAGCTTCCATTAAGATATCTTGTTGCTCTGCTGTTAAGCCATCCCAAGCTTCATCAGTGATAACAACTTGAATCGCTCCAAGTGTATGTCCATCAAGGATTAGGTTTGGTGCAACTTCTGGGAATGCATTTGATTTGTAGTTTGCGATTGGTTGTTCTGCACCGTCAACTACACCTGTTTGTAATGCTGAGTATAATTCTCCAAAAGAAACAACTGTTGGAGATGCGCCAAGAGCGTTAACCATTCCGTTCATAACTGGGTCATTAGACACACGAAGTTTCATGCCAGCTAAGTCTTCCATACCACTGATATCTTGTGTTGTAAAGAAATGACGGAATCCTTCTTCTCCGTAGAATAATCCACGTACACCACTACCATTTTCGTGTGGCTCAAGTAAGAATTCAGGTGCTAATTCAGAAGTTGCAAAGTTCCAGAAATGCTCACGGTTTGCAAATGTATAAGGTACGGATAATAATTTTGATTTTTCACCGCCGTAACTTGTAAGTGCAAATGCTGAGATACGAGACATATCGATCGTACCACCACCACCAAGCATTGTATCAAGAACGTCATTTTCTGAACCTAATACACCACTTGCTTGGATATCAATTTTAATTTTTCCACCTGAAAGTTCTTCAACTTTCTCTTTGAATGCTGTACCTGTTTGTCCAACAATCGTATCTAATGGGTTAACTTCTGCATAAACAAGTGTCACTTCAGGTTCAACAGCTTCTGTTGTATCTTCAGTTGCCTCTGCATCTGTTGTTGTCTCTTCTTCAGTTGTTGATGAATCAGTTGTTGTGTTCGCATCTTCTGTTTCTGTTGGAGATTGTAATCCACAACCTGCAATTGAAACCATCATTACGAGTACAAATAATAGTGATAAAATTTTCTTTTTCATGTTTCCCTCCTATGGATATTAAGATAGTTCTATATTTTGTTACTTGTTAAGTATATCACACATGTTGTTGGAGAAAATAGCACTCAAAAGTTCTATCCTAGCATAATTTTGCCATTGTATTATTCAGGGCTCAAAAATTTAGTTCGGTACTCCGTCGGCGTAATCCCTTCAGATTTTTTAAATACACGGGTAAAATAGTTGGGATCCATATATCCTACACGGTAGGTAATGTCTTTTACCGTAAGCTGTCCAATACGAAGAAGGTCTTTGGCTTTAGCTATCCTGACACGAGTCAAATAATCTGTAAAACTTGACTTATATGTCTTTTTAAACATTTTCCCAAAGTAAAATGTGCTAAAACCAATCTCAAAAGCGACGTCTTCAAGGGTAATGCTCTGGTCATAGTTTTTCTCAATGTACTCGATGGCCTTATCCAATACTGTTGTTGTCTTATTGTCCTTTTGGGCTTCGATTTCTTCAAGTATACCATATAGATAACGGTGAATGTAGCGTTTGGCTTCACCTTGACTTTCTATATCCTTAATGTCATCAAAAATGTGGTCCGGTACGGCATGCTTAAGCTGGCTTTCTTTGTTTAAATAGCGATTAAGCAATATAAAGAACTCATAAAGGCGTAATCGAATCGCATTCATATCATTATTGGCATAGATGATGGTTTCAAGAATATAATCTGCAATACGAATCATCTCTTCTTCATTACCATTAAAAATACTGACGCAAAGCTCATGCTCTTTAAAGTCCGTACTCGAGATATTTACACTTACATCATCTGCATTATCAACCAAGTCAATCAACATATTGCGAGCGGATGCCTTGGCTTGTGCAAAGGATTTCCAGAGAGAGGATATCTGTTTATAGGGCTCGCCAAATCCATAATATATCGGAAGATCTAGCTGTTCATTCACATCTTCACTGACCATATGTATCTCATCTTCAATGGTTCGGATAATATTGAGTCGCTCGTCAGGTTCATAATTAAAGACAAGGATGTAGATTGTGTTTTTTAACTGACTCATCAAAAACTTAATATTGCCGGTTAAAAGTGTAGACAGCTTATCGACAAAGCGTTTGTTAATCATATTCCGGTGTAGAGTATTGGCTTTTTGCTGATTTAAGACCCCAATCTCAACGACCACACCAAAACCTTCAATAAATTCATTAACCATGAATTTTAGGTATTCATCTGCGTCTTGTTCATCAATCTCTCCATTTGCTACAGAATTGACAAACTCATTTTCAAGATAAAACGAGATTTGATTTAATTTGACTTCGAGGTTTTCTTTTTGTTCTTGAAGGCGCTTATCATTTTCAAGCTTTTGAATACATACTTCAATAATCTCTAGCGTCTTGTCTTTGGATGCCGGCTTAACAATAAACTCCTCAACACCTATTTTTATAGCTTCATGTGCGTATTCAAAACTGTCAAAAGCCGTCATAAAGATAATCTTTATCTCAGGTTTTTGTTTTTTTAATATATGTCCGACTTCAAGGCCATCAAGACCGGGCATCTTTATATCAAGTATCGCAATATCCGGGTCAAACTTTTTCGCAACGTCAACAGCACTTAATCCATCCGCAGCTTCTGCAATCTCCATAATCTGAAGTTCACTATTATTGATAATATATCTTAGAGCCTCTCTTTCAAGGGTCTCGTCATCGACAATCAATAACTTATACATATATTTACCTCATTTCTTTTTCCACACGTACAATTTCAACCAATGATGTGATGAAACTTTCTATCTAATATGATAAAATATTATGCAAATGAAAGCAAGGTGAAAAAAATGAAAAGTACGTATACGACCGGAGAAATCGCAAAAATCATTAATATACACCCAAATACAGTGCGTATGTATGAAGACCAACAGCTCATCAGCGCCCCTATTCGAAAAGAAAATGGCTACCGCGTCTTTAGCCAATTGCACATTGACCAGTTTCGTTTGGCTCGAACAGCACTCGAAATTGAGGTTCTGCAAAACGGTCTACGAAAACAAATGATTACCATAATTAAAACTACCGCTCGCCGTGAATATGATAAAGCAATCAAGCTTACCTATACATATATCACCTCTGTTGAACGCGAGATTGCACATGCAGACGAAGCTGTGGCTATTGCCAATGCGCTATATACTTCCCCCATATCTAAAGACGATGCTACCCTAAAGCGTCAAGAAGTTTCTGACCTATTAGATATAACTCCCGATACATTAAGAAACTGGGAAATGAATGGTCTTCTCACCGTCAAACGTCAAAAAAACGGTTATCGCATCTATACCTATGAAGATATTCAGCGTTTAAAAATTATTCGCTCGCTTCGATGTGCTAATTACTCATTAGCCGCTATCTTACGCATGTTAAATGCCCTTGCACAAGATGCAAACTTAAGTATGGATCATGCACTAAATACCCCCTCACCCGATGAAGATATCATCTCCGTTTGCGACAAGCTTATCCATTCTTTGAATGACGCCAAAAAAAATGCGCTTCAAATCATCCATTACCTAAACGATATGAAAATAAAATACTAACCCTCCAGTATAACACCAGACTTCACTCCGGTGTTATTCTTTGTGTAGATATCTGTACACAGAAGAAAAAAGGAGGAACATATATGGATTACATTCTAAACATTCATCAACTACATAAATCTTATGGATCGCTCAATGCTGTCACTGACTTTAATATTCAGCTAAAAAAAGGGCAAGTCTTTGGTCTTTTAGGTCCAAACGGTGCCGGAAAATCCACAACGATTGAATGTATTCTTGGAACCAAAATTCCCGACAACGGGGATATATCTATTTTGGATATGCACCCTCGAAAAGACCGAAAGGAACTTTTTGAACATGTGGGCGTCCAGTTTCAAGAAGCCAAGTATCAACATATGATTCAAGTTCTTGAGCTATGTGAAGCAACAGCTTCACTCTACAAAGACCCCGAAGACATCTCTACTTTGCTCCAAAAATTTGCCTTAGCCGACAAAACCACCACCTATGTAAAAGATTTATCCGGTGGTGAGCGCCAGCGTCTATTTATTATTCTTGCACTCATTCCAAAACCTCAGCTTGTTTTCCTTGATGAATTAACGACAGGTCTTGACCCTCGTGCGCGACGTGATGTGTGGAATATTTTAGTTCAATTAAAAAAAGAAGGGCTTAGTATCCTCTTAACCTCCCACTTTATGGATGAAGTTGAACTGCTTTGCGATCAAATCTGCATTTTAAAAAAAGGACAAACCGTTTTTTATGGAACCGTTCAAGAAGCAATTGCCAAAAGTCCTTATACAGCATTTGAAGACGCTTATCTTTGGTTTACCGATGAAGGAGGTCAAAACTTATGAAATCATTTTTAACGTTATTAAAAATCGAACTCAAACTATCACTGCGTGGATTAGATATGGTTATTTTTGCACTGTGCATGCCTATGATTGTCCTTATCGTTCTAGGACTCATCTATGGCCAGCGCCCCGCTTATCCCGGAGCTGAATACTCCTTTATCGAGCAATCCTTTGGAGCCATCACCTCTATCTCCATTATTGCCGGCGGTGTGATGGGCTTACCCCTTGTAATCTCTGATTACCGAGAAAAAGAAATCTTAAAGCGCTTCTATGTAACACCGGTTAAACCGATTAAGCTTTTGCTTGTTCAGCTTACCATCTATACCCTCTATGCTCTGCTTTCATTGGTTTTATTATTCATTATCGCCAAAGTATTTTTTTCATTCACAATGCAAGGAAGTTTGATGCTATTTATGTTTGGATGGTTAAGTGTATTAATCTCCATGTTTAGTATTGGAATGATGGTGGGTGGTATTGCTAAGAACTCAAAAATAGCCAGCATCATTGCCAGCCTTTTGTACTTTCCTATGTTGATTTTTTCAGGTGCCACACTTCCGTATGAGATTATGCCCGCATCCATGCAAAAATTTGTCAATATCCTTCCCCTAACCCAAGGTATTAAAATTCTAAAGGCGGCTACATTAGGATATTCTTTGGATAACATTCTCTTACCGTTACTCCTTATAAGCGGGCTTGCCATTATTTGCCTTTTCGTTTCTATTCGTTTTTTTCAGTGGGAGTAAGACTTTGTCCTGTTAAACGTCGATAAAATGTCTCAATCGTATTTTTCATCAAACTATTTTTTGGATAGATAAAATACAATGGACGATGGATATGACAATCCTGAATATCAAGATAGCACAGTTGTCTGTCAAGCACCTCTTGCCAGGCAACTTTTTCATACATAAATGAAATGGCATCCGTGTCCTTCAGGATTTTTTTAATAACACCAAAACTGCTAATTTCATAAACTTTTTTTGCCAAATGAATCGTATCATTGTTTTGATAGAGATAGTTTTCATAGATCTCACGGGTTCCTGAACCTTGCTCCCTTAAAATCAAAGGATATGCGTATGTATCGACGCGCTGAATAGTTCTACCTGCAAGGGGATGATTTTGTCTTGCCACCGGAAGAAATCGCGTCGTACAAAATTGCTTGTAGGCAAACAATGACTTATCAAAAATCCCTTCAACAAAGGCACAATACAGGGTATTATTCAGTAGCATTTCAATAATAGACTGTGTGTTTTTAACGGTCAACGACAGTGCATCATCGCTACGCCTCATGTAGGCACTTAATTCATCCGCCAAATAATATTGTGCAATCGACAGCGTTGCGCCAATCTTAATTGGCATCGCCACCTTTTGAAGTTGGTTCATCAACAAGTCTTCATTCGCCATCTGCAAATTTGCATAATGGTAAAGCGCTTCGCCTTGAGCTGTCAGATGAACAGATTTTCCGATAATTTGGATGAGCTTACATTGATAATGTTCCTCCAATTTTTTGATATGCTGCGTAATTGCAGGTTGGGTTAAGTTTAATGCTTTTGCTGCCTGGGTGTAATTCTTTAATTCAACAACTTTTAAAAAAGACTGTAGTTTTACATCTAGCATATGTATCTACCTCCTACTTAAAAATATTCATACCTATATCTATCATAACATATTTTTATGATTAATAATAAATCATCATTGGATTTTATTGTTATTATCCTCTACAATCATTGCATAACACATTAGGAGGTTCATCATGAAAAAAATCTATCAAATATGTCCCGGATTTATACTTGCCCTTAGTATCGCTTTGATTGCCCAATGGATTGAGGCTATGTTACCTATACATCTTATCGGTAGTTCTGTTCTTGCCCTCTTTATCGGAATGGGTCTTCATCAGTTTTATCGTCCGAATCAGCATATGCGTATCGGTCTTAAGTTTACCTCAAAAAAAATCCTCAAATTCTCCATTATTCTTCTTGGTGCATCGTTGAACGTTCACACTATTTTAAGTGTTGGAAAACTATCCCTTACGGTGATGTTCTTTACTTTATTAACCTGCTTTGGTCTTGGGCATTTTATTGGCAAAGCTCTTGGATTAGATTGGAAGCTATCAAATATGATCTCTGCAGGTACAGGTATCTGCGGCGGTTCTGCCATTGCGGCTTTAGCCCCTGTCATTGATGCAAAAGACAAAGACATTGCTTATGCTATGTCTGCAACTTTTTTGTTTGATATGGTTATGATTATCCTTTTCCCGATTATGGGTCAGGCGTTGCACTTAAATGACATGGCATATGGGCTATGGGCAGGAACTGCTGTTAATGATACTTCGAGTGTCGTTGCCGCCGGATATGCTTTTAGCGAGGCTGCAGGCAATTTTGCCGTCATGGTCAAATTGACTCGAACCTTATCCATTATTCCTACAGTGCTTGTATTTTCACTGATTCACTTACGTATCCGTGCCAAAGACACGCGCCAAAATCAGCAAAACACTGTTCGCATCACTCATTTATTTCCATGGTTTATTCTCGCGTTCGTCGGTATGGCCATACTCAACAGTTTCGGACTTTTTTCACCTGCTTTTTCCACCAGCTTAAAAGAATTAAGTAAATTCCTCATGGTCGCTTCTCTTGCCGCCATTGGATTAAATACCAATATCCAAGAAATAAAAAAATCCGGAGCACGTCCAATGCTTCACGGATTTATTATCTCTGCTCTTGTGGTTATTGTTGCCATTAGCGTCGAATATTTTATGGGAATTATCTAAATCATAGGTTTCCAAGAAAATACATACTCCATATTTTGAGGTAATCCATTTTCTAGCCCTTCCATCAGTTCAAAAGCGCCTCTCTTGCTTGTTTGCCGCATATCCTAAAGCTTCTAGAGCTATCGGTACCTTTTTTTAACGGCTTCATCCACGGAAAAATTTACTTTCATATACTTTCATTGGCAGCAAATGCTGCACTTCTCTTTTAACGCATATACTCTATAATTGCATCATGTGAAAATTTGGTTAGCCCCTTTTGCTCCACGTCAATATCAAGGGGCTTTTATAAATTTATAATAACATATTTGTTTTATAAAACAAAGCAACAATATTATACAAATAAAATGTTTTTAATTGACAATACTGTGCGTCATACATTATAATGCAATAAAGGAGTTGATCTTATGGATGCGTCAAATAAAACACTTACAAATATACAGCAAGAAATGAAGCGCGGCACCCTTGTCCTCGCTGTTCTTACTCAAATGGATAAGCCTCAATATGGCTACAGCCTTATTCAAGCTTTAAATGACCAAGGATTGTCAATTGAGCAAAACACCCTTTATCCATTACTTCGTCGCCTCGAAAAGCAAGGGCTCTTAGAATCATTGTGGCAGGGCGAAGATAATCGTCCCCGCCGATATTATCAAATCAGTGCTATCGGAAGAGAAATTCGCGAACAGTTAACACACGATTGGCATACAATTAATGCCACCATGTCAAAACTTGTAGGAGGAGTACAATGATATCCAGTTATTTATATACCATCGGAAAATATCTGCCGCCAAAACAAAGAGAGGAGATCTTATCTGAAATAGAAGCAAATCTATATGATTATCTTGAAGAAAATTATGGAAAAAAAGAGTATACAGACGCTGAATATGAAGACGCCATGCGTTCAATGGGTCCTCCTAAAAAAGTTGCCTCGGCATATATGAGCACACCTAGATGTCTTATCGGTCCAACATATATTGATGTCTATTGGTTAATACTAAAGATTGCACTTATCGGAACAGCTATTGGTATAACCGTCTCACATCTTATCACGCTATCTGATACCACCGATATCTTTCCGACGATTTATACCATTCTCATTGACATTTGGCAAGGAAGTTTATCGACCCTTGGAATTATAACACTTATTTTTGTCATCATTAGCCATCATGCTCCAGAAGAACCTATAAATGCTGATGAAGAATGGTCCCTTAATCTTTTAGAAAAAGCACCTGAAAGCCACCAGGCACTTTGCATCTCAGAACTTGTCTTTGAGTCTGTTTTTATTTGCATCGCCCTTGTCTTTTTTAATCATCCTTCACCACCGGAATTTATGCTCCTGATTGATGAAAAAATCACGCCTTTTATCAATATCAGTGTACTTCGACCTTTTTTAATTTGGATCAATCTTATTCTAGGCGTTAATCTTTTGTTAAATGTGTACCTACTTATAAAAAGAAGCTGGCAGCGAGCAACCCGAATTGCTTCTATCTTTTTAGATGTTGCAGGCATTATTCTTTTTTATCACCTTATGATCTTACCTGATTGGATAAACTTTCCACTCTTAAGCACAGTCTTTGAACGTGAGCATATAGAATTTGGACAATCCCTGAATACCGGCTTTCGCATTGCTATTTTGGTTATCATCGTCTTGGCATCCATTGATATATTTAAACATGTTCGCGCGATTATAAAACATACATAAAGGAGACATTCATGGAAATCATCGAAAAAATCAACACCTTACTTTGGGGGCCTATCCTCATCCCCCTTTTAATAGGAACCGGAATTTTTTATACGATTCGTCTGAACTTTGTTCAGCGCTTAACCGGTCAAGCCTACAAGAGGGTCTTTAAGAATATAATGCGCCCAAGTCAAAAGGCTGATGCCAAAGGCATGAGCTCTTTTCAAGCTTTGTCCACCGCCATTGCAGCTCAAGTTGGGACAGGTAATCTAGCTGGCGTAGCAACAGCACTTGCCGCCGGAGGTCCAGGCGCCATTTTTTGGATGTGGGTCAGCGCATTCTTTGGGATGGCTACCAACTTCGCAGAGGCTGTTCTTGGACAGTTATATAAGACGGAGGTTGACGGTCAAATCACAGGAGGTCCTGCATATTATATCCGTCACGGTATCAAAAGCAAGTTCCTAGCGGTCTTTTTTGCCCTTGCAATCATTGTAGCTCTTGGGTTTATGGGGAATATAGTTCAGTCAAACTCCATTGTTGAGGCGGCCAATAATGTAACCCAAATTCCTTCAATCTACATCGGAATATTTGTTGCTATTATCGTTGGCGCCATTTTGATTGGAGGCATATCCAGCATTGCTTCTTTTACAGAAAGAGTTGTTCCTCTCATGGCACTACTATATGTTATCGGAAGTTTTGGCGTTATTATCTTTAACTTTGACAACTTCTTTTCCGCCCTTCGTTCCATCTTTATTGGCGCTTTTTCACCACAAGCACTTGGTGGCGGTTTGCTCGGAGTGACTATCATGAACGTCATTCGATATGGCGTAGCCAGAGGACTTTTTTCCAATGAAGCCGGCATGGGTTCCACACCCCATGCCCATGCGGTGGCAAAGGTCTCTCACCCTGGTGAACAGGGCTTAGTCGCTTTATTTGGCGTCACGTTTGATACTATGATAATATGTACGTTAACCGCCTTGGTGATTCTAACGTCGGGTGCCATGGATAGTGGTGCGTCGGGTGTCGAACTTACCCAGATAGGTTTTGAGACTTCTTTTGGTCACTTGGGAACCCTTTTTATTGCCATTGCTATTTTCTTTTTCGCACTAACCACCATTGTAGGATGGTACTATTTTGGCGAGAGCAATATCCGATACCTATTTGGTGCTAAGGCAATCCCCCTCTATAAATTTCTTGTTCTTGGCTGCATTATCATCGGTTCAAAATTAAATGTTGATATGGTTTGGGAACTTGCCGATTTGTTTAACGGATTCATGATTTTTCCAAATCTTATTGCATTATTAATTCTCTCACCAAAAGTTGTGGATGCACTGAAAGACTATGAAAAATATCGTCATCTACCTAAACAATCAGTTGAAAAATAATAGCCCCTGATATGTGGTTGCCCCCTCAATATATGCATCTATGTCAATCAAAGCACTCTTGCCCCACGTTGATACATTGACATAGTATTTTAAGGTGGCAGCATCTTTTATCAGCTCTGTAATCACAACCCAATGCGCTTCATAGGGTTCTAGCTGGCGATTAAAGTCAATCAGCATGGCAATTGGAGCATCCCCATTAAGCCCCATGATAATATAGTCAATAACATTATCCTTTGTAAAGGCTAGCGGATGCTTCACAGCTTGTAGCTGTACGCCTCTTGCATTAGCAAATTCCTCGACACCTTTTTTCATCTTATCTATCGGCCAGATTCCCAACCCAATCTGTGTTCCCGGTATACGCCAAGGTGCTAATACGGCATATATATCTTGCATATGCTTTTTAAAATTATCTATCGAAAAATCCTCATATGCATATAGATTGGCGTAGTTTTCCCTTTTGCTTCGGGACATATATGCCGTAATATTTGCCGCTGCAACTGTTCCACACGCTGTTTTTTTTGCAATCTTCATGTCAAACCACTTCTGATCTGCTCCATAATATATGTGCGTGCTATCCCATATCTTAATGAAATGTTTGGAATCCTTCAGTCCTGCTATTTTCATCTTTAACATCCTTTTTATTTATATACATCTTGTTATCTGCCGCAATATAGAGCTCATCAAGGGTCATCCCTTCTTGATAGCGCTCATATCCATAGCTAAAGCTCAAACCTTTTATCACCGGATCGTCATGATGACTAAGCTGTTTTGCTATCTCATGTATAAAAAACTCTATCTCTGCCATCTCCTTGGTAATAATCACAGAAAACTCATCTCCACCTAACCGAGCAGCAAATCCAATATTGAGAAACACCCGTTTAATAATATCGGCAAAAGCAACTAGGGTTTCATCACCTTTGTTGTGACCATGAAAATCATTGATTTCTTTAAACGCATTCAAATCAAAAATAACAATTCCAAAATTTTTATTGGATTGACATAGGTGGTTTAAATACATCTCATAGCTTCGTCGATTATATATCTTGGTCAAAAAATCTTCATCCGAAGGATTTGTCTCCAAAAAGATATAAATCACTAATAAGCCCAAGACAATGGATGTCCATGAAAAATATAGCTTCGAATCAAAGGTTTGAATAAACATACCTAAAATCGGAATAAGGAAGCACAAAAAATAGATTAACGCTTCATAAAATAAAAGTTTACGAATATTTTTAATGATAATGTAAAGCATAAAAAGATATATACCCGCAAGTGCCAAATAATGGAAAGACTTAAAATCGCCACTACTATAGCCATTGGTCACCGGATCTACCCGAAAATATATAGGGTAGAAAAAATTAATGATGAGTACTCCAAAAGTTGCAATGCTTACATGTTGATAATATAAGCGTCTAAATATACGCTGCGGCGATTGAAAAATTCTAAAATCCACATAAGAAATCAACAGTCCTCCAATAATCGGTCCCATTAAAAAAAGAACAACATTCGTAGCGTATTCTAAAAAATACGCACCCCAAAATGTCATTCCATCAAATATCCACGTCAAAGGTTCAACAACAATGGCTATTGCTGTTGCCATAACAATTGACTTGATTAACTTTTTGCTATATGTCTGCACTTTTGTCAAACGAATGAATAAATATAGCACAAACAATATCATTAATCCAAAAATGTTAATCTGAAACTGTACGATATAATCCATACGCACCCACCTGCTCTCTATTTTTTACTGTCTGTCAAAACGCGTAATTTTACTTTCATAATTCGGTTATTCGTAATTTTTTCGATGTGAAACTCACAATGGTCAATAATAATTGTGCGCGTGATTTCTTCACTTGGAATATGTCCCAGCGCATGAATAAGCATGCCTGCAATTGTATCATAGTCTTCTGTATCCGTATCAAAATTTAACAATAAACGTTCATTAACCTCTTCAACTAAAACATTGCCTCGAATAAGGTATGTATTATCAGCTATTTTATGGATATCAGGTTCTTCAATCCTTTCATACTCATCTTCTATATCTCCAACAATTTCTTCAATGAGGTCTTCCATAGTGACAATACCGGAAAAGCCTCCATATTCATCCACCAAAATCGAAATCTTCTTTTTCTGATCTTGCATTTCCTTAAAAAGATCATCAATCCTTTTGCGTTCCGGAACAAAATAAGGCGGAATAAGAAGCTGTGTGATATCGACTTGCTCAAACCCTACATTATATGCTTCTTCAATAAAGTCTTTCATGTATAAAATACCGATAATATTATCACGTGTCCCTTGGTATACAGGTATTCTTGAATGCTTAACCTGTAGAAGCTGCGGCAAATACTCTTTAATTCCCTTTTCAATATCTAGCACATATGCTTCTGTTCTTGGTGTCATAATCTCTTCTGCCGGTTTGTCATCAAGTTCAAAAATACTATTAATCATTGTACGTTCTGTTTGATTAATCGCTCCGTGTTCTTGAGCCACTTCAACAAGTGAACGAATCTCTTCTCTTGATACTTTTTCTTCTAGATCGTCCTCACGAATTCCAAATAACTTCAACAAAATATTTGTTGATATGGACAATAGCTTTATAAAAGGCGTAACCAACTTTTGCACACCTATAATCGGTTTTACCGAAAAAAGGGCAATTGCTTCCGACTTTTTCAAGGCTAAGCGCTTTGGAAACAATTCACCAAACACAAGGGTAAAATACGAAAGCAAAACCGTCACTAAAATCAAAGCAATATTTTGACTGTATGGAATGTGTATAAGGTCTAGAACCTTCGCTAGATCATCGGATATTCCCGTTGCAGCATATGCACTTGAAAACAGTCCCGCCAAAGTTATGCCTACTTGAATTGTTGACAAAAATTTCGTCGGTTCTTGAATGAGTTGTTCCACCAACTGAGCATTTTTGTTGCCTTGTTCACTTAGCATTTTTATTTTATTTTTGTTGATTGAGACAATAGCCATCTCTGCCGATGCAAAAAACGCATTAATCAAGGTTAATACTACAATTAAAATCAAGTTCGTTCCTAGCGCCATCATATCCCTCTCTTGTCTATCAAAAAAATTAAATACCTACTTCAATTATAGGTCATTTTCCCCTTCACAGCAACATAAACTCTTAAAACACAGTAGACACCGATAAGAAAAAGGAGCTGCCAATTAAATGACAGCTCCCTTTTATTTATCGTCCTAAACCGATTTACGCGGATTTTCTACAGAATGTAAGTCAAGGTCATTGATGCGATGATAGGTTATATCACCTTCACCAAAAACAGTTTCCGTCTTTTTTGCAAGGTGTTCTAAAAATTTTCGCCATGTATATGCGAACTTTCCTAACATATGATCACTTCCTTATCGCTCATCAATTATATTCTACCTATATTATACATCATTTGAGAACGATTATCAATTCCTTGTTTTATGCGTTTAGATCATTAAAAACGGCAAATATATCTTCTCGCGATTTGGCAGGTGTTTTCCCTTCATACTTTTTAAACACACTCGAAAAGTAATTTTCATTATTGAATCCTACCATTTCTGAGATGTCAATTAAATTAAGATCCATTTCCAAAAACAGCTTTTTCGCCTGTTGAATCCGATAACGATTCAAATAATCCGTCACCTTCTGCCCTGTCTCTTTTCTAAATAATCGATAAGCATATTCTGTATTCAATCCGGTATCGCGACAAATCTCATCTGCTGTAAGCTTCTGATAATAATTATGATGCATATAATTTTTCATTGTGGCGCTAACATAATGTTCATTTTCAAGAGGACTTACATTCGTCAAACTTAAAATTTGCTTCATGATATCCAAAAAATATATCTTGGCATTAATCTGCCAGTAAGGCTCTTGGTTCACATACGCCTTAACGATTTTTCTAAACAGATATTCGATTTCATTGACTTGGGGAACCTGAAGATATTTTGGCAATTGATATCCCCCATTAAAGATCGGATTGGCCCTAATATGTTCTCTATGAACCAGGTGATGTCCAAAAAGCATAATATACGTCTCTGCATTTTGATAATAGTCATAAATCCAGTCCTTATCATCATAATAAAAAAAGTCACAGTGGAACCAATAAAATTCTCCCGATGTATCCTCATCAAACCACAGTTGATGGGGTGTATTGGGCGTAAAAATAATGAGATCCCCTTTTTTTATCTTGTATTGCTCTTTGCCAATGATTGCATTGGCTGTCCCTTTAAAGCAATACATAAACTGATGATCATAAATTCGTCGCGTCCTATTTCGCCAAGCATCTCTGTGTTGAAGTCCTGCTTCACGAATAAATGGGCATAATTCGTCAAATGAAAACTCTGTTCGATTATTCACTTTACACCTCTTGTACTTGTTTTACATTATTATTAAGTTTAACTTCTGTTAAGATGACTGCCGTTAAGATAATCATCCCACCGATAACCACCTTGCCTGTTAATAGTTCCAATCCAAAAGCAATAGAGAATAATGTACCAAAAAGGCTTTCCATCGACATGATGATGCCCGCCTTTGAAGCCGTCGTCTGTTTTTGTGCACTTGTCTGTAAAAAATAACATAGGCAAGTGCTAAAAAGACCGAGGTAAATGACAGCTGGCAGTCCCATAGCATAATCTACTTGGGTAAATGTCTGGGGACTTTGAAATACTAATCCAATCAAGGAAAAGCCACCTGCTACTGTAATCTGTATAAATGCAATGGTCATTGCCTTACTTTCACGAACAGCAATCCCTAAATATGCAATATGAAGGGCAAAGAGTATTGCACAGGCCATAACATAAGCATCTCCTATATTTAAAGCCAACTTGCCTTCCGGCGAAACCGTAAGAACAGCCACACCTAAGAACGTCACTATTGCCAAGATCACCGTTTTTATCTGAGGTTTTTTCCTTGTAAGCCCCCAGACAATAAACGGAACAATGACTACATTCGTCGCTGTAATAAACGCGCTGTTAGATACTGTTGTCATGCTTTGACCGATGGTCTGAAAATAAAAGGCAAAAAACAAGATGACACCTGCAATCCCACCACGAATCCACTCTTTTTTCTTGATTGTCTTTATTCGTCCACGCATACCTATAAGTAGCGCAATGCTAGCAATAGGAAATCGAAATGCCATAATCAGCATCGGTTGCATATTTGCATTAATCGCATATTCTGTTGCAATAAATCCGCTTCCCCAGATAATTGCTACAAGAAGCAACATTAGGTCCGCCTTACTTATCATTTTTTTCATCTAAACCTCTCCGACTGTTGTCATTTTTCCATTGATGTTGACTTGCACCTGTTTGCCCTTGACCTTAGGCGTCACTTGAACAGATTCATGTGTTATCTTTATGCTCAGCGGCACCTCCTCCCAAACTATGGAAAATTCAATGCCTTCCCAGTGTTTTGGAAGCCGTGGGTTAAATGTAAGGATGTTGTCACGGTCAACGGACATACCTCCATATCCAAGGGTCACCGATTGCCATGTTCCACCTGTTGATGCCGCATGGATACCTTCACGGGTATTGCCTTGATTGTTATATAAATCCACATATGCGGACCTTTCCAGGTATTCATATGCATGTTGTCTGTGCCCTACACGTAATCCCATCATACAATGTATGCTTGGACTTAAAGATGAACGGTGCAGTGTTCGTTGTTCATAATATTCATAATTGGTTTTTTGTGTTGCCTGATCAAAATCATGTTCCAGTAAAAACATAAGCATCACAACATCTGCCTGCTTTAAGATACACGTCTCACTACGTTTGATTCCTTTTAATGCTGCTGGTAAAAGGGGCATATTGTTGGCATCATACGCTTCAATGACAGCATGCTTTAGGTCAAAGTATCCTTCGAATTGTTCGATCAAACCACTGGTATTGTTTAAGTATATCTTGTCGCTCATAGCTTCCCATTGTCTATATTCTGCTTCTGATAGTTTGATTTTTTGAAGCAATCGATCATAAACTTTCGGCGCCTGTTCTTGATACCGCTCTAAATAGCTCAATGCTTTTTTTATGTTCCATTTTGCCAAATGATTCGTGTATGCGTTATTGTCCACTGGTTCATGCCACTCATCGGGTCCTGTTACTTTATTGATTTCATACACATCTTTTTCATGATTATATTCAAGTCTTGATATCCAAAACCGCGCCGTTTCAACAATAATCTCCAACCCTTTTTCTTCTAGAAAGGCTTGATCTTTTGTAAAACGATAGTATCGGTCAACGCCAAAAGCGACTGCCGCTGTTACATGATGCTCATAATCAGCAACATAGCACCGATAACAACTTCCATCAGGTTCGACTGTCCAAGCCGGACATTCTTCATCGCCTGTATCTGCAGATTCCCAAGGGTATTTTGCCCCTTGATATCCATTCATTACAGCATTTTCTCTGGCTTTATCCAACAAATGGTATCGGTATGTCACTAGGTTTTTCGCAATATCCGGAAAAACATAGGTGAAAAAGGGAAGTATAAAAAGTTCAGTATCCCAAAACGCGTGCCCACCATATTCTTCTCCATGAATCAGTTTGGCTCCAATATTAGTCCGTGTGTCGTTTAGACTTGGTGTACTCATCAAATGAAAAATATTAAACCGGAGCGCATGTTGCATTTTGGGGTCTCCATGAATAATTAAATCTGCCTGTTCCCAAAGTTTCCCATAAGCTATCTGGTGGTCCATAAATTCTTTTTCAAATCCGCGTTCCATGATTTGACGCAAATCTGTTGTTGCATCTTCTAAAACCGCATAGCTATCTCGCCCGGTACGTATGCTGGCATATTTTTCAATCATAATGGTTTGATTTTCTTTGATGTGTACATCCAAAAATTCAGACGCTAACTCACCGTATTTTCTAAATTTTCGACTTTTTAGGATATCTTGTCCTGACATATCCAAAACTTTTACTGCTGCTGTTGTTGCTATTGGAAGCTTAAAGTCTCTTGTTTGGCTCAGTACTCCACATCCTAACTCTTCAAGCCCTATAATGTCTAGCGTCTCTAAGTGTTTGACTCTAAACCGTGGAAAATCCATAAAATTGGTCACGCTGGCATCAATAATATTTTCAAATTCAAAGATACCTTGATAATTTAATGGTGTCAAGTAAATACGAAAAAGTCCTACATTATTATGACTGCGACTTAAAAATTTGATTATCTCAACTTTTGTCTTTCGTCCATCATATGCCGTTGTAATATAATGTTTTGCTAGGAATCCTTTTTTCATATCTAGAACACGAATATAGTCTTCTAGTTTTTTACCACTTTCAATGCCTATGGGATCACATTGATAGGACATCTTAAGCTTTGCCCAATCTGGGGTATTACATAATTCCCTCTGAAAAGCTTCAGATTTGTCAAATACGCCATGAACATAATTGGCCGGAAGCATTCGCCGCACATCCGCTTCTTCATGACTTGCCCTGTTTCCCATATATCCGCTGGCAAGTCCAAAAATTGATTCATATGCCAGATTTTTTTGTGCATCGTAAGTACTTTCCACGACCAGCCACTCATCCTTAGATAAATACGCTGCAATTTCCTTTGAAAACATATCCCGCTTTAACATAGTTCACCTCTATTTAACAATCTTATACGCTAATAATTTATTTGCACGTGTTATTTCATCGATAGTGTCTGATGCATTATTGACAAAAGGCTTGATATACAACTCAAACTCAAAGTCACGTGTAAGGGCCTTATATTGTTGCATACGATCCGGTCCACAGCTTTGACTTCCTAAGCCGGAGTTGATTAAGTCACAATTAACAATAAGATTTGGGGCATGCTTTAAATCAACTTGATGCATCGTCTGATGCAATTCTTGATCTAAAACATCACGCACACTAAAATCCATCTGGTGACTTCCAAACTGGATGCCTCCCTGTTGATTTGCCAAGGACGCCCATCTTACGCCTGTACGATTCCCATTTTCCTGTGGAACCATATAGGGAAAACTCATTTTTGAATAGTGCATCGAATGAATGCCTTCATAAGCATTTGCTTTGCTATCACAATAGCACTCTTGCGGTCCGTATCCATTGTATGTCACTTGCTCATATCGTTTAGGGACCTGCATTTGCAGACCAATCTTTGGCAAATGTTTGGGTGCTTTTCCACTAAATTCACCGCTCCATTGCAACTGGATATATCCATCCTGGGAAATATGGTATGTAAGTTTCGTATCACATCCCCAGTTAAGTCCTCTAGCTCCTACACGTCCTTGAACATGAACAATTACCTCATGCTCTAGCACACTATATCGCATGTTATAGACATTCATCGTCATCGCATGTAAATGCATTGCCTGCCAATTTTCTTCGTTTTTGACATCATTATCCGTATACGCTCTGAAAAAATTAACACTTGGACCTTGATCAAAGAACTTGAGCCCTTGCACATGATAATCAAAAATGTATCCATCACGTTTTGAGATACTTAGTTCAAAGTTTTCTCCGTGAATAGTAATATCTTTTCCACTTTCATTGACCCTAAGCTGTGCACTGATGTTAATCGGTTCTTGTACCGGTTCATGCAATAACTTAACATCATATCCAGGGACATAGGTTTCTTCCCATCCTTCGATTGGCTCTCTAAATTCAAATTTTACCTCAAGATAGCACCATTGCATGGCATCAATATTTAACACATTCGTTGGAATCTGCATATGACTTATCTGATGAGGTTTGATTACCGGCATCGGCTGTGTAACAGAAGTGATGACCTGTTGATTATAACGCAAAGTATATGTCACATCCACCATGGAAGTATCCATAAAGTCAAATCGGTTTTTTACCCTAAGCTTGCCCTCGCCAATGTCCCATTGTTGAATATGAATATTTTCAATTAATTTTGCATATTCTCCTAGGGACGGTGTCGCTTGGTTATTCGCCATTATCATCCCGTCCATGCAAAAGTTTCCATTATGAAAATCTTCTCCAAATTCTCCACCAAACAAGAATCTTTCTTTTCCTTGTGCATCTTTCGAGTAAACCGCTTGGTCCTTAAATTCCCAAATAAACATCCCCTGTATTCGCTTGGATTGTTCAATCAGTTCCACATATTCCTTAAGACTTCCCGGACCATTGCCCATAGCATGACCAAATTCACACAAAACATGCGGCATTTGAATTTCTTGTGTATCTATTTCATAAAGCTTTCCTACACTTGAATACATGGTACTTGATACATCTACCGATGCATTATGTGCATCACTTTCGTAGTGTATGGGTCTAGACGGTTCATGTCGCTTGCACCACTGATACATCGCATTAAAATTCACACCGTATGCGGATTCATTGCCCAGTGACCACATAACAACACATGCATGATTTCGATCTCGTTCGACCATTCGTTCAATCCGATCAACATAAAGTGTCTCATAGGTTTTGTCATCACACATAAGTGTATCTGTCTCCACAACTTCAAGACCATGACTCTCAAGGTCCGCTTCATCAATAACATAAATCCCCAGTGCATTGCATAAATCGTAGAAAAAAGGATTGTTGGGATAATGTGACGTTCGTATCGCATTCATATGATTGTCTTTAATAAGTTGAAGCTCTCGTTTTGTCTCTTCATACGTTATAGCTCTTCCCGTCTTTGCCGAATATTCATGGCGATTAATTCCTTTGAGCAACACTCTTTTTCCATTAATTTTTAACACACCTTGATCAATTTCAATATGTCGAAATCCAATACGTTGAGGAACGACTTCCATCACTTTTCCTTGGGCATCTTTCAACGTAAAAATCAATGTATATAACTTTGGTGTTTCCGCGGTCCAAGGCATAACCCCTTCAAGAGCAATCTGTCCATTTAAAGCGATAGCTTCCTGATGAGTCAGTAGCTTCTTCCCATCATAGACTTTAAGATCAACTTGTCCTTCTCCACTTAATTGGATGTCCGTATTTAAGTATCCTACCTGTGCTTGACTCTCAAAATCCGGATCCAACACAAGGTTTTCTATGGAAAGGTTTTGCCGTTTAATCAAATACACATCTCGAATAATGCCTCCAAGCCACCACATATCTTGAGCCTCTAGATATGACCCATCACAATATTGATATACAACAACATGTATCTGGTTATTGCCTTTGTGCACAGCTTTTGTGATGTCAAATTCACTGGGGTAACGACTTCCCTGAGAATATCCGATACATTTACCGTTGACATATAAATGAAATGCGCTTTCAACGCCTTCGAATCGAATGGCAATGGAATCTACTTCTTGCTCTAGCTTAAATGTCTTATGGTAAACGCCTGTCTCATTGTTATTGACCGGAACATAAGGAACATCAACAGGAAAATCATACCACATATCCGTATATACAAACTTTCCATGCCCTTCAAACTGCCAGTTTTTGGGTACTTCAATGGTTGTATAGTCCTTAATATCTGCTAGGTGCTCCATATCAACCAGTAGCGGCGATTCAAACCACTTAAAGTCCCATGTTCCATTTAGCATTGTGATATGCTTGGATTGATTTTTATCATAGGTTAGCGCACTTTCTTCACTGTCATATGAATAAAAATGGGTCCGACTTGCTTTGCGGTTTTTCGCTAAAACATTATAATTATTCCAATCAAAATCATTGATATTCAATATATTTATTCCTTGCATTACATTCACCTTATATCTCTCTATATATTCTTAATCCATTTTATTATTTTATTCCTGACATCGATACACCTTCAACAAAGCGCTTTTGGAAAAACAAGTATATGATTAGCACCGGCAATATTGTCACTGCAGCCGCTGCAAACAATCCACCATAGTTGACCGTATTTTGTCCGCTAAACATGTTTAGGGCTACAGCTAAAGGCATCTTGTCTTTTGTGTTTAATACAAGATATGGCCACAAGAAATCTTCCCAGTTCCATAAAAATAAAAAGATAGATAATGCCGATATCATATTCACGGATAATGGAACGGCAATTTTATGAAAGATGGTAAATTCTCTCGCTCCATCTATGCGTGCGGCATCAATAAGCTCATTAGGAATACCACTTGCCATATACTGTTTCATCATAAATATTCCAAATGACGAATAAAGCGTCGGTAAAATAATTGCCCAATATGAGTCAATTAAGTTTACTGTATTAATCATTTGATAAAGAGGAATCACCATAATTAAATATGGCACCATCATGGTAAATAGAATCATTGAAAAAATAAGCTTTTTCCCCTTAAATTCAAATTTTGCTAACACATATCCACATAACAAGCTTGTATAAATCCCGATTGCCGTTTTTACTGTCGCCAAAAATACAGAATTGAGAAAATATCTTGCGATGTTAAAGCTCTTAAATATATCCACATAGTTTTCAATCGTCCATCCTCTTGGGAAAAAAGTTGTCGGTACCGAGGTGATTTCTCGGCTTGTCTTAAAGGTTGACAACATAAGCCAAAAAAACGGAAGAAACATAATCAATCCACCAATTACTAAACAAACTTTAAGTAAAACTCCACCAATCTTTTCTATCTTCATGATTCACCACCTCTTGACAATACCTTTAATTGAATAACCGTAATAATAAGGATAATGATAAATAAAATCACCGAAAGCGCAGAGGCATAACCAAAACGATAATTTTCAAAAGCTTCATTATAAATCATATACGATATAACATATGTTGCTGTTCCTGGTCCTCCTTCTGTCATCACAAAAATCTGTACAAAAGATTGAAAGTAGGAAATCAGCGATGTAATCACAATAAAAATAATGGTTGGCTTTAACATTGGAACTGTAATATGGCGAAAACTCTTATATTGATTTGCCCCATCAATACTTGCTGCCTCATATAAGTTCCTAGGAATATTCATTAGTGCTGCCATAAATATTACGACTGCATAACCAATATCTTTCCAGGCGGTCATTACAATTACTGCAGGCATCGCTAATGTTTTATCCATTAACCAGTTTTTACCTGCAAATCCAAACGCTGCAAGTAGCATATTTAAAAGTCCTACACGCGGATGATAGACCCATTCCCAGACCATCGAAACTGCTACAATCGGCATAATTACCGGCAAAAAATATAAACTTCGAAGAATGCCATCGTGCCGTTTTAACGAATACAAACCTGCCGCAATGACAAGTCCTAACCCTGTACGTAGAACAATAAGCGAGCCGCTAAAGATAAATGTGTTTTTCAGAGATATTCTAAATAAACTTGATTGAATAATTTCAATATAGTTATCAATCCCTGTAAACTCCATCGTTTTTTGTAACGGATTCCAATTGCTAAAACTTCCGACAATACCATATCCCAAAGGAACAAAGAAAAAGATTATATTAAAAACGATGAGTCCCGACATGGCTACAAATACAATAAGTTTTTTTTGATCATCCATTAAATGATACTTTAGTTTTTTCATCATAACTTTTCTTCCTTTTCATGAAGAAAGACAACCCCTACCAATGATTATCTTCTCGGTATTCCATTGCCTTTCTTCTTACCTATCCTTATAAGCTTATTGGAAAGCTGCCTGTTCCATTTTATGTAAACTGCTTACATCAATTGACTGTGCATCCATCTTAGCTTGTTCAATTGCATCTTCAACTGAAACTCCTGTTAATGCAGCTTCAAGCATTGTTCTGTATACTTTTTCTAAACTGCTTGGTACAATAACAACTTTTGCATCACCGGAATTATATGCTTGTAATACGGCATGTCCTGCAGTTCCTTCTTCGTATGTGATATCAACCATTGTATTGTTCGGCGCTCCCGAATTACCTTTTACTATATCGCTAACTGTCGCTTCATCTGTTAACATAAACTCCACAAAATTATTTAGCACTTCATATTTAGGCTCTGATACGTTTTTACTGATTCCAAATGTCAATTCAGCAAAAGCTGTTGTTGTTCCCGGAACTGGAAAAGCATAAAGTTGCGCATCTTCCGGCGCCCAAAACTCCATCCAACCGGCACCATAGATAAACGCCGCTGAATCTTGATACAAAGAATCTTCCGGACTGTTTTGTCCATATGTCAAGTAATCCATATACCCTTCATTGGTCCAGTCAATAACCTGTTGCAACGCTTTTTCACTAAAAACCGCTCCGTTTTCATCCGTTAAACGTTCTCCTTCTTGATATGCTAAGTCAAATAACATATGAAAAGAATAATCATATCCGATAATGCCCTTATCAGCATCTGTATATTTTGAACTTTCAGCAAATAATTCATCCCATGTTGTAGGTGCTTTTTCTACTTCCCCAACAATTTTTTCATTAGCATACATAATCATGCTTGTGAAAACAGTCGGAACCACTAACGGTTTTCCGCTTTCTCCCAAGTACATATCCGTTGTTGATAACTGATCTAATGTGTTGTCCGATAGGTTAAGTTCTCTGGATATTGGACCTAATGTATCCATATATGCTGTATGTGTATAATAAATATCAGGACCTCTTCCATTATTAATTTCAAGCGGAAGTTTTGTGAAGTAATCTCCCCATGGTTGTTGTTCAATCACATAATTAAACGTCTTGCCTTCTGCTTCCATTGCTATCTTATAATTTTCGAACATATTGTAGTAAAATGAGTATTCAACATCATCGCCTGGAATCCAAACAACAATCTCATCGACTTCATCACTTTCTTGTGTTGGTTCTTTTTGCTGTGTACTAGATGTATCCCCTTCTGTCGAAGTATCTGTTCCTTCTGATTTACCATTTCCACAACCCACAAATACCATACTCATTACAATAACTAATAAAACCGCCATATATTTCTTCATAGTTTGTTCTCCCTTTTACAAATAAAATAAGTTTTAATGGTTACATTCGAATGTATTCTACACTTATATTTTAACATGTACATTTTACTTTTTACAAAAAAAAAATGTATATAACTTACAATAAATCGACATTTATACTTTTTGTGTAAGTAAAAATTCTATAATCTTTCTTTTTTTTATTTTATTATATCTTCTGCATTTTCAACAAAAAAAATGCACACTCCTTATAAAGAATCGAATTACATATCTTTTCTATAAGGTTTATACATTTCAATTATTCTATATCCATTTAATCTTTCATCTATTTTTTCAAATCATAAGATGCTCCTTTCAAATGCATTCCAGATTTTTTTTTCATAGTCTTGTCTTAGTTTCCTTTGTCCATTAAACGTAAGCAAGCCGTTTAATACTCCCTGAACCATGGTAACATAAAGATAGTGGTAACCTTCTTGAATGCCACCGCGAATTTCCCCTTGAGCGTAGCCTTGTTCAAAAATCTTTTCTATACCTTTAAGTATATTCTGCATCTGTTCTTTTTGCAATTCTTTACATTTAGTATATAACTGCTGATGTGGAATCAATTCAATATTGTGTATAAATCTTAATTTTTCTTGATTGCTATAATACTTTATCACACCAAAATAGACTCCTCGTAAAATCACTATTGCCGGCTGCTTTTTAAGTTCATCATACACCGTTGTCAAAAACTGATAATGCACACTTAATTCTCTCTCAACCGCACGGTATATTATCTCATCCTTACTTGTGAAATGGCTGTATATGGAAGGTACTTTTATTCCTACATGCTTTGAAATATCTGACATGGACGCCATGTATCCTTTAATCGAAAATTCTTGAATCATTGCATTAATAATTTTATCTTTCATACCATTGCTCCTTTTCCCTAGCAAGTACTCGTTAGTAGCAGGTGAAAATACTAGCATTTTTTTTATCTAAAGTCAAACACGCCTATTTAAAAACGCGCCCTTTACAATGGCGTTTTATCCTTGTTCCCATCATAAAAGGCGCTTTCATTTAGATTTTAAATCCGTCAACCGTTTCTTGTAATTCTTCTGCTATTCTTGCTAATTGTTCACCTGCACTAGCTATCTCTTCAATCTGTGCCGCTTGTTCTTCTATTGATGCTGATGCTTCTTCTGTTCCGGCAGCATTTTCTTGAGCAATAGCTGATAAGTTTTGGACCAAATCAATAATGTTTTCTTTATTGTTGGCCATAACTTTAACTGAATGGTTTAATTCTCCAACAACTTTTTTTACCATTTCTGTTGCCTGTGCAATGGATTCAAACTTCAACTGCGTCTCTACAACGCTCTCAGATTGAACATCGATCGTTCCTTTAACATCGTTCATGGCATGAACTGCAAGTTCAGATTGATTTTTAAGTTCATCAATCACCGCTTTAATGTCTTGGGTAAAACGATTGGATTCTTCTGCCAATTTGCGAATCTCTTCTGCAACTACAGCAAATCCTCTTCCCGCTTCCCCTGCTCTAGCTGCTTCAATAGCTGCATTTAGGGCTAATAGGTTGGTTTGGTCTGCGATACTTTGAATCATCGTACTTGCTTGATCAATCTTTTCTGCATTCGCATTATTACTAAGAATAATGTTATGAATATGTTTTGTTGCTTCATTAGACTTCTCGCTGTTTTGAACAAGAATACTTAGAATTTTGAATCCCTCTTCTTTTTCTGCCTCAATCTTATCTGCAGCTCTATTTAGTTCTAAAATGTATTTCGCATCTTCGTCTAAGAGTTTGCCTAGCTCATCAACGTTATTGGCTGTACTTTCTGTATCTTTGGCTTGGTCTGTTGAGACTTTTGCAATCTCTTCAATTGTTAATGCAACTTCATCAGATACGAGGGCTGCTTGTTGAGAGTTTGTCGATAAGTTTTGTGAAGAGCTTGTCATCAGATGCGCTGTTTGCTCTGTATGTAAAATCACTTCAGCAACATGGGCTTCCATCTCTTTCATTGCATTGATCATAACACCTATTTCATCTTTACGCTTTAGGTATTTAAATGCTCTTAGTTGAGGGTCAAAACGAAAATCTAGACGTCCTTGTTTTTGTACCACTTCAACAAGATCTAAAATCGGTCTTGAAATAGTACGACTAGCAAATATTGCAATGATAACTCCCAAGAATGATGCGCCCAATATAACACCAATTAAAATACTCCTTATTATATTGATTTCTTTGAGTATCTCGCTTTTATCAGCACCGATGACCATAATCCAAGGCGTGTTTTTTACAGGCGAAAAACTTGCCACACGCTCCTGCCCGTCAAAGAAATATTCACCATATCCTGTCTTTCTAAGAAGAATTTTCTCTTGAGTTAATTTTGCCAGCTCTTTATTACTGCCATCTGTTTTTGCCGCTTCGATAACATTATACTGATTGATAACAAGATCTTTGTTTGAGTGTCCTACAAATGTCCCGCTATTATTAAGAACGTAGCCATGGCCACTTTTTCCATATTCTACATCACTTGACATTTGACTAAGGACAGTTCCTTCCTTACTTCCATATAATATACCGGTGATTTTTCCATTTTTATAAATCGGTGTAGCTACAACTAAAATTGTCAGTTCTGTATTTTTACTGATAAATACATCGGACATATTTGTCTCGCCACTAGCCGCTTTTTTAAAATACGTACGGTCACTGATATCAATAGATTGTCCACCTTTATAATATGGGGTTGTCTTTCCGTTTAAGTCTGCAATCGAAAACGAGGTATAACCTGTTCGTTGTGCTTCTTTAACAAAAAAATCCATTTTTTTATCATCAGCTATTGCTGTGTCATGGATAATCCCATTCTGTGCTAACGCTTCAATATACTCTAAATCAATATCAATACGTGACGATAGATTCTTTGCCTCTATCTCTGCAATTTGCTGCATATCATAGCGTGCATCCTCCATCATAGCTTCACTTACAATATTGATAGTAATAATTCCCATAGTTGCAGTGACTAAAAATACAACCACAAAAAATAATAAAACTACTTTAAATTTTATTGACTTCATCTGTCTCTCCTTAGTTATGTTATAAATGTTATTAATGAGTAGTATTACTTTTTGTATGCATACATGTTTTGATTTGTCTAGCTAGCGCTCGCTAGGTTGATACTTCCAAATAGTAGCACTATCACCTATAAAAGTCAATAATATTTACTTTTTGCTTTTTGTTTATTTTTGATTTAAAATCGCTCGATAATAGAATGTGGGGTCATCTACTTCGTACAAAGCAGCTTTCCAAATGATCGTCAACCAAACCTACTGCCTGCATATAGGCATACATGATCGTCGTTCCCACAAAAGACATGCCGCGTTTTTTTAAGTCTTTGGATAGTTGGTCACTTTCTTTTGTCGAGACCGGAACTTCACTTAATTCTTGATAATGGTTAATTCTTGGTTGTCCATCAACAAAGCGCCAAAGATACGAATCAAAGCTCCCATATTCTTTTTGTATCTCTATAAATACTTGCGCATTTTTTCTAGCTGAATATATCTTTAACCGGTTTCTTATAATACCTGCATCCTCACGTAACTGTTCTAACTCAGTATCACTCATTGAAGCAACCTTATGTGGATCAAATTGATGAAAAGCTTTTCGATACCCTTCACGTCGCTTCAAAATCGTATACCAACTTAACCCCGCCTGTGCTCCTTCTAATATCAAAAACTCAAAAAGCTTTTGGTCATCATGAACAGGCACCCCCCATTCAACATCATGATAATGTGCATAGTCTTCTTGTCCTGGTTTATCTCCAAAGCATCGCATTATTGTTCCCATCGCCTCTCTTTTCCCCCGTTAACAGCTGTGATTATCACAATCTTCATCTTCAAATTCGATTTCTATGGTTGCATGTTCAATCCTTTCTTGCATAAGCACATGACGTATTGCTTGCTTCATCGGTACAAGCACCGTATTGTTGGCCCCATTATCAACCACAACATGTGTACTCAAGAAAATCTTCTGCCCTTCCAGTGACCAAATATGAGTGTGGTGAACTGATTTGACTCCTTGTACGGTTTCAATCAAGGCTTCAATGTCTTTAATTACATATTCTTCTGGAACACCTTCTAATAATATATTCAATATTCCTTTGATGTTTTTTATCACATTGTATAGGACAAACAAAGTCAGCCCTATAGATAGTAGAGGGTCGATAATCGGCCAATCAAAAAACATAAGAATAATACTGCTAATTAAGATGACAACCCATCCAAACACATCTTCCAGTAGATGCCATGAAACTACCTTTTCATTGATAGATTCTCCTTTTTTCAATCGTAGTACTGCAGCTCCATTAATGAGTATTCCAAGAATTGCAAATCCAAACATCCCTTCCGGATGGACGGCTTCTGGATTAAAAATCCTGGGAATGGCTTTGGTTAAAATCAAAATCGATCCCCCAAATAAGATAAAGCTATTTAAGAGTGCGCCTAATATGGAAAAGCGCGCGTATCCAAAAGAAAATCTATGATCCGGTTTTTTTTGTGCATAACGTTCTAGCCACCATGCAATGCCTAGAGATAGAGAGTCCCCCAAATCATGCAAAGCATCCGACAAGATGGCCACACTATTCGTTAAAAACCCACCAATAATTTCAATAATCGTAAATGTTAAATTCAAGATAAAAGCTACTTTTATATTTCCTTGGGAATGATGATGATGGTGATCATGATGTGCGTGTTGGTGTGTATGTTTAGATGTATGTTGATGTGTATCTTTCTTCATTTTTAGTCCTCTTTCTGGTTTTGATCTGTTGTTGGAAGATAAGCATATCCTGGAACCGTGCTAAGTTCCTTGTCCCAAGTGGCCTTATGTGCCAAAAAAATATGTCCTTGCGGTCGCATATGTACTTGTGTATCTAGACTTCCTGCCGGAACGACAAGCAAGGTCCCATCAAACTGCATATTTGGAAGTGCCGACCCACATGTTTTACAAAAGCTTTTGATATGGCCATCGGATTGATAATTAAACGTTTGAATATTTTCTTCACCCACAATCCAGCGAAGTGTTGCTGTATTTGAAAATAGATTAGCGGCATGCGCCGATCCTGTATCTTTTCGACAACGCTCACAATGGCATAGAAAAAAATTCTCAAACTCACCGCTAATCTCAAACTGCACTGTTTCACATAAACATTTCCCTACATATTTCATAAAACTCTCCTCTCCATAAAGCGTCTTACTTTATTTCCATTCTGTTACGTCCATTTTGTTTTGCCTCATATAAAGCTATATCTGCGGTTTTAATCAATGTCTTCATTGTATGACTAGCCTCCATAACCGCTCCACCAATACTGATGGTTACATGCTCTTTGGGATATGTACACTCAATGCATGCGTCCTTTACAATGTCTACAAGTTTTTCACCAACACGCCTTGCGTTTTGATTGTCGCAATCACGTAGTATCACCAAAAATTCTTCTCCTCCCCATCTGCCGATTGTATCTGTCCCTCTTAAAGTTTGAGCTAATCGCTGAGCAACTGTAATAATGACTTGATCCCCTACATCATGTCCATAGGTGTCATTAAACCGCTTAAAATGATCAATATCAATCATCAAAAGGCAAAATACACGTCCACATGTCATGTATGCATTGATTTCATCTTTTAAGATGCCTTCTATTTTTCCACGATTATTCAACTGAGTTAAATTATCAGTATCTGCTAAGCGCTGTGTGTTTTTTAAAAGTTCTTGTGTATATACAAAAATCTGATTCCATTGATGTAAAAGTCTTATATGTACCATCTGTGTGATTGAAAAAGTAAGATAAATTGTCGTAAGCAGACTACTCATTATAAGCAGTGCCTCACTATGATATAGTTGACTATATTCTATAACTTGAAAGCGATTTAATGCAATGTACGCTCTTGTCCCATGAATGAGAATCAAAAATATATGGGCAATAACCACATGCTCTGCACATCGGCTATACACCGGCTCTGCCTTAACCACAATAAGATAGATGGTATGGGCAAATACCGGAATAGTCATCAGTGTAAATACCATCAGGCGTACTTGTGTATTGGGGTTATATAATGTATAAAAACTATATAGACTAATAAATATCCCCGTTGATATGATATAGGGTAGTAGCCGAACCTTTAAGCCCATAAATTCTGCCACACCAAATAAAAGCAATATCGCACCTATATAAATAAGTGTATTCGCTAAAACTGTCGATAAAATTGGCGATATGTCCGTATGAAAATTGGCCAATGTAAGCCCTATCGATTGGACTATAAGATCCGCAAACACTAAAAATATTCCTTGATACTTGTGCCGGATGCGTTTCCAAGTTATCCCCAAAATTAGTGTACAAATATAATTTATAAACATATACATATCAATTACTGTTAATAAGTCAAGATTCATACGCACCTCTTTACTCATCAAAATAAGATCTTCTCACCTTCTATTCTACCAAATTGCTTGACTATTGGCTAGCTATGATACAAAGAAGCCACCATCCTAATATTAGGTGGTGGCTTTTATTGTAAATATCCATCGAATCTCTATCTGTTCTCCACGTTGATATCCGTAGAATAAAAGTTGTCGCTCATCTTGTGTCTGTGCGATGATATACACCGGATCATATGCAGATTCCTGTACCAAAGCGCTTACCGAAGCCAGCTCTATATCTGACTGTGCACGATATATCTTTCTAATCCCACGAATCTCTTGCTCAAGTGTATCCTCTATAAAATCTGGAAACTGAACCCACTCTAGTAATTGTCCCTCTTGAATCTTAGCTTCATAGAGTCCTCCAACCAATGTCCACTCCCTCATTTCTTCTTGGCTTTGCACATAAAGCTGATTGTCTGAAGAGATATTAAACCGCGGCGCCGTTTCAGGAAAATATGTAAATGAATATAATGGTGCATCATAGATAACTTCTTCTACTTGATAGACATGTCCTCCAAATTTTTTCTGCATCGGATTAATTGGATTAGAGACTAGGCTAATTACTGCAATGACTACAAGGACGGTAACACCTATCGTTAAATAGGTTTTAGGCTTTTTAAAATTAAGGATATTCTTCACTCGCCCGATAACCTCACCTTCTCCAAATGCTAAAAGGGACAGATTATACCTTCTTCGACCTGTAGCAAAGTGAAGCAACGACTGTGAATACTCTTTTTTAATATGAGGACCTAGCTGATTTAAAACCATTTCATCACAAGACATCTCCATATCCTTTTCACTTAATCCATAGGCTAACCAGACCAATGGGTTAAACCAATGTAGACATAAAACCATATAACTAATCACTCGGATTATAGGGTCCAAGCGCCGGATATGCATCTGTTCATGAAGAACAACATAGTGTTTTTCAGCCGTATCCAATGTATCGGGCAAGTATATTCTTGGAGATAAAACCCCTAAGACAAAGGGTGTCTGTATGGCTTTTGACACATAGATATTGTCTTTTTCTCGGTATGCACCCTTTAACTGTTGTCGAAGCTTGACAAAAGTTGTTATCCCATAGATGAGCAAAGCAATTACACCTACACTCCATATAATCGTTCCTAAAAAGCTATACACTTGCATAGGATTGACGCTCTCCGCCGGTCTTGCCCCAGGTAAAGCACTTCCAAGGGTCTGGTCAAAAACCTCTATCCCCGTCTCTATCTTTGGCGTCATATCATATAAAATCTTTTCAGTAAATGGGGTCGGATTAACAGGTATAAGGCTAAAAGCACTCTCAAGTGTCAGTGGAACGCTTAATCGTATGAGAGCAATCCCCCATAAAATATAGGAATATTTTTTGGGTGCCTTACGTAGAGCCACGCGTAACCCTAAGATAAAGACAATGACCACACTTCCCATAAAACTCATGTTGAGTATATGCATAAACATTTGCTCCATCATCGCTTCACCCCTCTTTATGTTCGTCGATAAGACGCTCAATCGCTTTGATTTCCTTGTCGCTTAGTCTTTTCCGTCGTGAAAATGCTGTTAAAAATCTTGGTAATGATCCATCAAAAGACTCCTCTAGGAAGAATGCACTTTTGTTCGCAAAAAACTCTTCTTGACTCATAACGACCATAACGGTGCCTTTTTCATTGGTAAAGATTCCCCGATCGCATAAACGTTTTAACATCGTATAGGTCGTTGTCCGTTTCCAATTAAACTCTTTTGCCCCTATATCTATAATCTCACGTGTAGTTATCGGTGCCTTTTCCCATAGTATCTTTGCAAACTGCTGTTCCATATCTCCCAACACATATTTTTCCATATAGCCCTCCTTTGTCTAACATCATTAGACAAATATAGTCTAACACCATTAGACAAAATTGTCAATATGTTAAAAATCAGGTAGTCCTCTTGCATCGACATATGGAATCTATACTAAATCGCTAGCACCGATTTAAATAAAAGTTGTGTTCCATAATTTGGATAACATATCTGAGGTATATCTCCTGCAAAAAACAAGTCTCTTTGTGGATAGTAAAAGGCAAAGGAACCTGTCGAGCCACTGTGCCCAATAACTGTATGCTTTTTTCCAAAAGGATAGGATACATTAATACGCATATAACCACTATCATAACCAATCGGGTAAAATTGGATTTGTAGAGGATGAGGGTTTGACAATTTTTTAAGCATGGATTGTTCGAATAAGCGTCCTTGCCAAAAGCCTTTTTGGAAAAGCATCAATTCACGTGCCGTTGTTACACATCCTCCAGATGCAAAACTGCTGGCTATGAACTTCGGTCGCTCCAGTTTCTTCAACTTGTAATAGGTATGGGGTATCTCTTGTATTTGACTAGATGCCAAGTAAGTTTTTTCCAAACCTAAAGGTTCAAAAACGAACTGCTGATAAGCCTGACTTAATGATAGCTTCGTTACTTGTTCAATTATTTTTCCAAGCAGGTCAAAATTAATATCTGCATAATACGCTTTATCTTTCGTTCCCGGTGCAAATCTAGCACCCATTTGTTTTGTCCAACCAAGCTCTTGTTCAAATGTAAACGAAAAATCTTGTTTTATCAACGATGCAACACCCGTTTCCTTACTCTTCTCATAATAATCGGGAAGTCCACTGGTTTGATAAAGCAAATGCTTTATTGAAATTTCCTGTGAATACTCTTGTTGTTTATAGATATGCAGTCCTGATAAAGCCTCTTGGCTAAAGAACTTAGTTATCTTATCTTCAAGTTGAATGTGTCGTTCTTGTAGCATTGACATAATACAGGCTGTCGTATACATCTTTCCAATGCTCGCCGTTAGCATCGGCGAATCTATGCTTCGATTATATTCTCGACAATAACTATACGCTCCACTTGCATCCTCAATAATAAATACCCCTTCATGTATTCGCTTATTGCCTATCATCTTGTCAAATATCTTATCCACCTTGTTTGTATTCATCAAACCCTATCCTCCCCTTCATGTTGCCTCTGTGCCAAAATTGCCATTAACCATTGCGGGTCCGGTAATGGCATCTTAGGATTTCTTGCTATCTCTGTCATATTACCATCAAAAGCATTCCAAAATGTATATGCCAAGCTAAGTGCATCCCCGTCACGGAATATACCTTGACGCTGTCCTTGCTCAATAATAGGGACCGATTCTTGAATAATATTAACGGTTGTCGCCATATTGTATACACTTACGGGTGTTATCGCCGGATTTTGAGCCATGTTCATCAAGACAAACATCTTAGCCGCAATTCGATCGGATTGAATATTTTGCATAAAGTTATTGATAACTTGATAAAGAGTATCATATGGGTCACTAATCGCATCTGAAAAAACTTGTATTCCTTTTACACCATTTTGAACCAGCTCCATGTATAACTTTTCTTTGGATGCAAAATAATGGAACAATAATCCTTCACTCATACCTACCGCTTTTGCAATCTCACTCGTTGTCGTTGCCGCATATCCTTTTTCTACAAATAAGTCTAAAGCATTTTTCAAAATCAGTATTCGTCTTTGTTCTTTTTGTTCTTTTCTTGTCATTTTTCACCAACCTATTTAATTGAGTAAACACTCAATGAGTATTTACTCAATTATACTCATTGCGTGTTCTTAGGTCAAGCGATATTTTATTTATCTTCTTCGTTTATAATTGATTGCATTGGACACAACAGTCGTTACCCCTGCTGTCCCGGCCCCTAACGCCCATAATAGATTCCCTGTCATAACATGAACGATTCCGATAATCAATAAAATCACTCCTGCCACCACCCCAATAGTTGAACCTATTTTATTAACTTTTGGCGAGGGGTTTCTTAGCTGTTTTGAACGCTCAATCATTGCCTTTCTAAGATCCAAAGAAGCTTTTGTTACCTTGCCTGTTGATTCAAATAAACGCTCTTCTCGCATTTTTCTACCTCCATCGTTTTGTTTTATTGTTAAAACCGACCGTCGGTCTTTAACGTGGCAAAAAAGAGACTGTATATCACAGTCTATATTGCATGTTTGTCTAAAACACATGCATTGTCTCATATTCATTTAAAAGTGCTTCAATTAAGTTGTCATCAAGAATATCCACTCCAAGTGAACCCATAACAAACTGCAAGTAATATAAGCGCTCTTTTGTTTCAACTTTAGTACGTCCAAATAATGAAGGATTCGCCCAATAATTTAAAAGTAATAGAAAGATTTCCGCACAGTAGTCCGGCTGTTTGGTCATAATCGAGCCATCGTGAATTCCTTCTTTAATTAATCCACTAATCATGGTCGCATCTTGTTTTACACATGTCTGAATACCTCTGACTACAAAATACGGGTTATTGATCTGACCTGCTATTACTCCATCTAGGGCATGTGTCTTTGGGTCTGTTCCAAGATGATAAAGAATTTTTTTAAGTTTTTCTTTTCCATTACTTGCTTTTGTCTTTTGAATCGTCTCAGAAAGAAAATCTGTAATATATTGTGAACGTTTATGCAGTACTGCTTCTAGTATCTCGTCTTTTGACTTGAAGTGATGGTATAAACCTCCTTTGGAAAGTTTAAGCGTATCTAAAATATCTTGGATACTTGTTTGGTCATAGCCCTTTTCAATGAATAGTTTTGCAGATGCCTCCACTATTCTTTCAATTGTTTGTTCCGGATGATTATGTCTTGCCATTAAAGCCTCCTTGAAACCGACGGTTGGTCTGTAGGGAAATTATAGCGTTCTTTTGCATATTTGTCAATGGCTATTCTTTTTATATCTATTGCTAAACATCTGAAAATCGAAATGTTCTTAATGCCAATAGTAGTGTAAGTAATGCTAGTAAAAATAACAAACCTAAATTCGTGAAATAGCTAAACCATGATAGATCAATCGCATCACGTAATCCACTGACAAACCATTGAAAAGGATTAAACTTACTCATTATTTGTAAAAAACCGGGAGCATCATTTAAAGAATAAAATGCACTACTGCTAATCAACAAAGGCATGGTAATAATATTAGATAAAATACTTACATTGTTTTCTGTACGAAAATTATCTTTAATACACAGCTAACGGACCGTGGGGCCCCTCAATGATGTTAATTTTTGTCTCGAAAATTTCTGTCAAAACTTTTGACTTCATCACCTTATCAACCGCTCCGAAAGCTGCAATCTTACCATCTTTCATTGCACATATCCTATCTGAATATTTTGCTGCAAAGTTAATATCGTGTAAGACCGTGACAATCGTTCGTCCAAATTCGTTAGCTGCATAGCGTAAGTGTTCCATCATCTGAACGGAACGGGCAACATCTAAGTTGTTTAGGGGCTCGTCTAATAAGACATACTCTGTCTCTTGGCATAGGACCATAGCAACATAGGCTCTCTGGCGTTGACCACCTGAGAGTTGGTCAAGATATCGATCTTCCAAATCCCTTAAGGCAAAAAAATCAATGTATTTCGATATAATCTGTTCGTCCTCTATCGTTAGACGTCCTTTTGAATAAGGAAAGCGTCCAAATCCAACGAGTTGACGTACAGTCAGTCGTGTCACAAAATGGTTCTCTTGTCGAAGTACGGTTAAGATTTTTGCAAGATCATTGGATTTTGATGTTGATACATCCATATTGGCTACTTTAATGACACCTTCATCTTTATCCAGTAATCGTCCAATCATAAGCAGTGTTGTCGATTTTCCCGCTCCATTAGGTCCAATTAAGGAAGTCAACCCGGCTTTAGGGATTTCTATATTTACAGGTCCTATCGCCACTTCATCACTATATATCTTTTTTACGCTTTCTATCGTTATCATAATGTTCCCTTTCTCAATATAACAATCAAAAATGTTAGACCGCCAAATAGCTCAATAATAATTGACACAACTCCTTGGGCGTTAAATATATGATACATAAAAAAATACGACCCGGTAAGAATTAAAAACCCTATGGCAAGTGCCATGGGAAATAGGTATTTGTGGTCGTAGGTCGGCACCATTTGATAGCTTAATGTTGCGACTAAAAAACCATAAAATGTCAAGGGACCGACTAGAGCGGTTGATACCGCCATCAATATAGACACCAAGACAAGATTGACGATGACCCCCATGCGATGATTCATCCCTAAGGACGTACTCATATTCTTGCCTAGCGCTAAGACGTTAAGTCGATTGGATGATGCCAGTAGCAGACAGGCAACAACGATAACAATTGGAATGGCTACCGGAAAATAGGCAGCATCTGCATTGTTGACCGATCCAAACAATCGCGCCTGTAAGATATCAAACTCTGACGGTGCTAATAAACGTCGCATAAAGGATGACAAAGAACGTAATCCGGTTCCTAAGATGACCCCAACTAAAAGCATTAATTGTAGATCACCAAACTTTCCTGATAATAGCCATCCATATAAAATCAAACACATAATCACCATCATAGCTACTTGAAAAATAAATGAACCAATCCCTACAAACTGAATGAACGTCGTTGCTCCAAGAAAAAATATGGTCGTCGTATGAATCGTCGAATATAGTGCTTCAAATCCTAAAAGCGACGGGGTAATGACCCGATTGTTGGTAATCGTCTGAAAAGCCACCGTTGATAGACTTTGACAAATCGCTGCAATCAACATAGCAATAACAGCTACTACACGCCGACGGACAACGGGAACAAATGAAGGCGAATCTATCGGTACCGGATTGTTGTAAACGAGAAGGCCATAAGCCGCTATAACCCCCAATATAATCAATATGCTTAATATTATCCAGTACTTTTTTCGCTCTTTTTTATCACGAAAGGCTCCTGCCGACCGATTTTCCTTATCGATATATGCAATATCACTCATGCTTGTCTCCTTTGTTTCAATAAGATGATAATAAATACAATCGCCCCTACCGTCCCAAGAATTAAAGAAACCGGAACTTCAAAAGGTTTAATTATCGTTCGAGAGATAATATCACACAAGGTTATGGTTCCCATGCCAAAAAGACACACCCAAGGTAGGTTCCCTCTAAGGTCATCACCTCTATACATGGATACAATGTTAGGCACAATTAACCCCAAAAAAGGAAGATTACCAATAATAGCTGCAACAATACCTACAGCAAATGAAATCAACCCTGTCCCCAGTAAAACGATACGATTGTAATTGACGCCTAAGCTAGTCGAAATATCTTCGCCAAGGCCTGCCAGCGTTAAACGGTCTGCAAAAATATAGATGCAAAAAGTAATCCCAACAATGAGCCATAAGTATTCATAACGCCCGATTTGCACTGAAGCAAATGATCCGACAAACCAACTTTCAATATTTTGTGTCATCTGAAAGAATAAACCAATAAAGGTTGATACTGCCGAAATCACCGCACCCAGCATCATACCGATAATCGGAACAATTAGCGATGAGCGTAGCTTGATTTTCCTTAAAAAAACAAAGAAAATCATCGTTCCCACAAAGGAAAAGATGATTGCCCCTGTCATTCTCTGGACTAATGTCGGCGCCGGAATCAATAGATACACTAGGACAAGCCCTAACCCTGCCCACTCAATAGTTCCTGTGGTCGTTGATTCTACCAAACGATTTTGCGTAATGAGTTGCATGACCAGACCTGCCATTGACATGGCAGCTCCGGTCAGCATCAACGCCGCAGTTCTAGGAACACGTGTTATAAAAAACATCTGCATACCATCAGATTGTCCATATATGTCATACACACCTGTAAACAACGAAATGCCGCCTAAGATAACAACAACAAATAGTGCTAACAGAAAAGATTTTGTAAAAACTGTACGCTTTGTCATTACACTATGCTCTTTCATATTACTGTTCAAAAGCTTTTGCCGTTTCTTCAAACAACTCTAGATACGTATGTATCGACTCGTTTGTATAGGTGTCTGCCGGTGCATAGATAATCTTGTCTTCGATGACCGCTTTTGTATTTTGAAGTGCCGGCGATTCATCAATAACGTCTTGAGCAGGAAGCGCATCTGTTATTGTAGAAATAGCCGCGTCACGATCAAGGACAAAAATCCAGTCCGGATTGCTTTGGGCAATGGCTTCTACAGAGATGTCATCTCCTTGATGGTCTGAGGATGCATTGTCTAGTCCCAAGGCAGGCACCCATCCAAAGATTTCATACATCGGTCCCCACACGCGACCTGATCCTGGCGCCGAAAAATTCACATCGCCTCCAGAGACAATCACACTCATCACGGTATCTGTTCCATTGTAAGCCAATCGTACTTGTTCAATTGCTTGATCAAAATCAGCATTTAATTGAGTCGCTTCTTCTGTCTTATCAAAGATTTGACCTAGCACTGTTGTTGAGTCTTTTAATCCATTCACCAAATTCTCTCCGGGTGATCCTGCGCTCTCAGAGACATCAAAGGTAAGATCAATAACCGCTGCATTTGGCACTAGTGCTTTTATATCCGCATAAAAACTTGAAAAACGTTGTCCCACGATAACAAGCTCCGGATCAAGCGCTGCAATAATCTCTAGATTTGGCTCACGGTGATTTCCAATATCTTGAACCGCTTCATCTTGAACATAGGATATATCCCCAGGCATAACCGCTTTAGGAACAGCTGCCAGTTCAATCCCCCAAGTCGATAGCGTCTCAAACGTTCGATTATCTAGTGCAACAACCCTCTTAGGATTAACCGGAACTGTCACTGTTCCATGTATATCTGTAATTTCCACTACCCTCTGAGCTTCTTGGGTCGTAGTATCTTCTGATGTTGCGCCTTCTTCTGATGGCGTTGCTTCATTGCCTCCAGATTGTTCACTCGTATTTGCACATGCGCTCAGCAGCATGACAAATAATGCAAGCATAATAGGTATATTAATCATCTTTGTTCTTTTCATTTTTTCTCCTTTATCTAGGTGTCTCTAATTATTTTTTGATGTTCTAATATCAAACATAGCTTCTTTAGATGCATCTAATCATATTGACAAAAGATTACGCCATTGTTATTATTGATATTGATTATCACTTTCGTTATTATAACAGAGGATGCTTCGACCGTATTTGATTATATTCATGCTTTTATTATTATATTTATTTGAAATGGGTGAAAAAATGAACGAATCTATGATAAATAACACACTAGAAAATTTTTTCATATGCACAAATTTACCTATATTAGCTTTATCCAAAAAAGGGAAAATTATAGGTTCTTTTGGCTATAATACTATTTTTCAACAATTACTTGATGACAATAAGGTGACTGATTTGGCTCTTGAATACGATTTTTCTTCAAAGTCCCATAGATACAGTATCCAGTCATATAAGGGAGAGTTTCACTTTACCCTATGTTATATTGATAGTATTCGCTCTAAGAATTGTATTTATATACTCGGTCCTCATTCTTGCGGCACAAACCATGCCTTAGGTATTGTTCATAAGCCCAAATGCCTTATTCCGAATTTATTAAGCCTATTATATGAGCTTGAGCAGACGTCCTTATCTTGCAGTCATTATCATTGCCAACATAGTTATCATATAAAAAAAGCAATTGATTGTATACATGCCAGGTATGATGAAGATATTAGCTTAGATGATGTAGCGACATATCTTGATCTTAGCAAATCCTATTTTTGTACGCTACTTAAACGAGAAACCGGCAAAACGTTTACATCCATATTAAATGAAATACGTATTGAAAAAAGCAAGAGCCTCCTTCTTGAAGATCATACTTCAATACTGGATGTCGCTCTTGCTTCTGGATTTAATAATCAAAATTATTATAATATTACTTTTAAAAAACTATCTGGAATGACGCCCTTGGAATATAAAAAGAAATACTTTTCTTAGGAATAAATTAGCGTATTATGATATTAAGTGTTTTTTACGGAATGTCATTTAATACTCCAATAAATATCGGCATACTAAATTCATTGTCAACGAGCATGAAGAAAAATGGGCGATTCAAATTGATTATCTTCGGTTCATTAAGCTCAACGCTCCCAGACTTCATTTCTATTGCGGTAATAGCTCCTGCCTTTGTCCCTTTTTCATTAACCTCAATTTTTGTCTTGTGAATAACACGATTTATGAAAATATTACCGTTAGTCGACTGCCCTAGAGCGCTAAAATTTGCTGCATTCATGTCAAAAGCATCTGTTATCCCCATTTTCTTTAATATTCCCGAAAGCTCTGTATCATAGTCGAAAGAAAATTTAGGCATAAATACCTGAACCTTTTCATCCTGCTTATTTTTTACAGCCTCAATAAGTACCTGTCCATGCGTTTTCTCATCAACCCAAGCATTGATATCATTTTTTGTGTTATTATCAAAAGGAGCTTTATATATTTCTGCATCATAGTAATCTTTATTTGTTTGCAAAAACTCTTTCGTCACAGTCAAAGATGCTTCGTCCTTAAACCAGATTGAATTAGCAAGACTTACCTTATACTTGTCAGCTGTAGGAAGATAAGTATTATAAGCATATAAATATTCATTTAGGCTGCCTATATCTGTACCAAGAGCTTCCTCTAGCTGTACAAGGGTCTCATTTTTCGCACCATTTGCCACCATAGATAACGCACAAGTAACAGAAAGTGGTGAGATAAGCATGTTTTTTTCCTCATAGGCTTCTTCAAAAAGACTAAGAGAAAAATCCATTACTTGTGTTGTTTTGTCCATATGATTTTCTTGAGGATCATCAAGAACTATTGGTGCAATGTCATTGCGCTTAATACCTGACATTAAATTATCAGCAGTCACCGCTGTAGATCCACTACAAGCAGTCAATGTAAGTATAGTTACCATTAAAAAACTTATTAATTTCATATAAAATACCTCCTATATAAGTTGGACGGTATTTTTCTACAAATGTTCCCAGCGCATTATGCATATGATTTGCTTAATTTGGTTTTTATTTTAAATGCATTTGCATTGGGTAGGAAAGATATTCAACATTATCCATTTTTTCTATAGTGTAATATCCTGCTGGTGCTTGAAGAACCAATGGAATTCTATTCACAATGGTTGCACATGTATGCTCAACCGTTGCTGGTTTTTTAACAAAGAATGTTGTGTCCGGTTCTCCTGTAATCTTCCAGTCACACATGTCTCCATCTTCCGGTCCATAGACTTTACCAATACACTGCGTCTCAATGATTGGGCCTTGGAATGTCTCAGTGGTTACAACAGCACTCATACCGATACAGTTCCCCTTAGGAATCGTCTTTCCTAGTGTTTCTGAATATAGGTCCGTATCATAAAAATATGGGATACATTTTTGTGTCTGGGATTTGATGGTCCAGCCCATTTTAGAACATAATGCTTCATTTGAATTCCAGACATAGGCTGGTTCTAACGTTTCAGGGTGTGCAATTTGTTCTTCAAACTCCTCTGGCGTAAGTCCTGCACCATGTGCTTTGGCAAGAGCTAGTCCATACTCCTCAACGTTGTAACTCACTGCACCTTCTATTTTATCGATTCGATGAACGCCTCCAGCAACACAGCCAATCATATTCACCCAGTAAATATCTTGCATACCTGAACCGGTAATTGTACAGTTGTTTTCTTTTGCAAGCTTATCTAACTTATTGGTTATCGTTGGAGCTGTTGTCCATGGATAGATTGCTTCTTCACACGTTGTAATAACATTAATTCCGCGGCTTACAAGTTTTTCATAGTGAACCATCATCTCATCCATAAAGCTAAACAAAGTAACCAGTGCTACATCTGCATCGCATTCGTCAAGAACTGCATCTGCATCACTTCTAATAGTAACCCCTAGCTTAACGCCCAGCTCTGCATAATCACCTACATCCATTCCTACTATAGCTGGATCAATGTCGATTGCCCCAACAATCTCTGCGCCCTTTTCATAAAGATAGCGAAGGCTATACTTAGACATCTTTCCACACCCATATTGAATCACTCGAATCTTTTCATTAAACATTATTACATCCTCCTTCTAAAATTTTTTTGTTAATTTTAGTATAAGGGTTATTGTTAGAATAATGTCAAGGAAAGATTGTTATTTTTTTAATAATATTTTAGATTAAAATTTAATAGGTATCTGTAGTCTTAAAAACATACCCCGTTCAGCTTCTTCTAAAAGCGGCAATTCTGCTAAGACCTCACATATATAGTCTCCGACTATCGTATACCCCTTCTCTGCAATCATATCCAGTAGCCGATTTATATAGGCTTTTTCTTTTTCAAATTTATCGCAATAGATACATAGATAGATATTTGGCGGCACTTGGATGGTTAGGTTTTCAGGGACATAATCATTATCGACAAAAACAAAGATCTCATTTGAATAAAATTTTCTTTTTTCCAAGTTTTCTTTTGTTAACAACGTGCCTGCATTACAAAAATAGATTTGTGGGAGTCTATTCGCTATCAGACTGTTCTTTAATTTTCTTAGCATTTTTTCATACATTTCAATTCCATGATCATAAAAATTCAATCCTGAATCAATACAATACATCTGACGTTTTTCGATATACTCTAATATGATTGTTCCGTCGGGAGGTGCGGTTTCATAGCGCTCATAGCTTCGTAACGTACGTTCAACCGCTCGCATTTGATATTCTAACCCACGAATCTGTTCTTCTATCTGATGCATATTTTTATGAAGTACGCTTTTAATAAAAGAGGGTTCATTAAGGTCTAATTGCTTTTTTATGTCTTTAAGTGTCATGCCTATGGATTTCATATATTGGATCATATCCAAACGGGCGCTTTGTTTGATGCTATAATATCGATATCCGGTTTCTTCATCGACTATCAGTGGTTCTAATAGTTGCATTTTGTCGTAATATCGCAGCGCCTGCTTCGATACATTATTAAGTTTTGCCATTTGTCCAATCGACAATTTTTCCATAATCACACACGCCTCCGTTAAATTTTTGTCAATGTCGAACCTTATAGTCGTCATAATGATGTAACCGATGTTGCTACTGCTATAGCTACATCGGTTATATTCCTTCTTATATTGGTCAATCAACTGTTTTAATTCCTTTGCCTGCTGAGTCTATACTTTATCGACTTATCTTTAGCCTAGTATATATAGACCCAATTGTCAAGCGGTAGCTCAACACGTTTTTCCACAGTTATCTAAAAATCATCATATAATTATCCCCTAAATCCACATAGTCCTCCTTATATAATCCAAATTGGACCAACTCTTTTTCAAGCATTTCAGGAGATATTCTCGATTCAAGCAAAGGTCCAAAAAATCTTTTTTCTTTTTTGCACTCAACGACCACAAGTTTCCCATCTTCCTTTAATACGCGTCTGACTTCTTCAAATACCCGTCTTGTCTGCAGAGGAAAATCCATCATATGTAATACTGTAGCAATCATGCAAACATCTATTGTCCCCTTATCAAAAGGGACTTCTCGGCGAATATCGGCAACAACCGGATATAGATTATGGATGCCCAGTTGTTTTGCCTCTTCTTCGAGTGTCTCGACCAGCTCAGGCCAACAATCAAGTGCGTATACACGCCCAGTTGTATCCACCAATGTGGCTGCATGCATTGAATAATCTCCTGCGCCACAACCCAAGTCCAAAAAAGTATCTCCTGATTTTAGACCTATTTTTTCAAATACTTTTGTTGCATCTTGCATATGAAAACTACTCGGTCCACGTCGATTTTTCTTATCCCGGCAACGGTGTCCTTGATCTTTTTTATTATGATTACAAACGGTATTGTTATTACAGGGTATATGATACATACGTTACTCCTTTCTTACAAATAATAGATAAATGAATCTATTTTTGTTTGGTCATTCTCATTTTTATTTCCATCAAAGGTCAGATTTAACACCGGTTTTGTTTTTTCTTCTTTAAATCCTTTTTGGAGCATTCCCAGTACAATACCTGTGTTTTCATAAATTGATGCCGATGTAATGACTCCATCTACCCTATCTGATATACACAGTTGCTTTGCTTGTCTATATCTGCCATGTGCCCCAGAAAAATACCCAAGCGTTCTATCTGCGACTTGAACTAGTTCATCAATCGCCTCTTCGTAAGGACTCCAATCCGATAGTGTATCGGCAATCTCTTGAATTCTAGTTTTGAATTGATTTAACCTTTGTTCCATGAGGTCAGATTGCTCATTTTTATTTTGATCTGCATAATCACGCCACATCATCCATAGCGTTTCTCCAAAGGGGCTGTATACAATCCGATGTCCTTTTTTCTCAAGCTCCTTAAACGTATTATTATTCAAGCGTTCATCCAATAATATGCCGGATTCGCCTACAGCAAGAATCTTTTTGTTAAATGGTGTTTGCTCAAGCTGTGCTACAACTTCTTGCCCTATCTTCTTAAGCTGACTTAGGTTGAATTCTTGATTTTTTATACTTTCAAGCATTTTCTCTACATATTGTTGTCTTGAACTTTGAGGGGCACACCAAACTATATCCCCAGCAAGTAGACATAGTATGATTTCATCAAAGACGTGCTCTTTTTCGCATAGGAGATCTTCCCAGTATGGCGATATGATGTCGATGTTTTCATAACCTTCTTCATCAAATATAGTCCTAAGCAGCCGACTATATTGACCATCGGTTTCTGTTCCTTCATTTTGAGGAATGACAAATGCCGCTTCATCGATTTGCTCCTGTGTCAAGGTGGCTAACTGTGTGAAAATATTTCCCAAAAATGCCGTCAGTGAAAAATACTCTTCAGATACTGTAAATCTGCGCCCCATTTCTATAGATGCTTTACATGATGGTGGAAGGGTCTGGGCATTTACCCCTCTTTGTCTGAGTAATTCTTGATACATGTTACTGTATGGATACATATGTGGTATGTAAAGCGTCTTTGCTTTTTTTGTATCTGCAAGTTCAAGTTTTACATTTGTCTCTATATGTTCAATACTGTTGAGATATGTTTGTATCGGACTCGCTTTTTTTATCTCTATATTTTTTATACTATTGATAAACGCTTCTACACGCGTTATGATTCCCACTCCAGATGAATGCTCATCGATTTCAATATGCAGATAGGGTTTTCCCTTCATTTCTTCTCTAAAATAATGCGCTAAGATAGAGTCAGGTCCACATCCGTGATGAGTAAGAAAAATAGCATATAAATTAGGATGTTCACGTATCAACTGTGCAGGTTCTATAATATGCTGTCCAAAAGGCCAAAACATATTGGGATGCTCTTTTGATATATCGCCTTCAGGCAAATCATAAAACGGAAACACTTTATATCCCATCTGTTCTAGTTTTTGAGGAATATTCATGTTAAGTACAGGATCAGCTACTCCATATATTTTTGATACCATCACAAAGGCAATCTCATCGGGTTGAAGTTCACTCATGACTTCTTGACTATTGTCTTGCATGCGTTCTTCAAAAGCGTTGGCTGCTTCTAGACCCAAATCAAGTGCTTGGCGCGTTTGTTCCGGTGTTTTGCCTAACTGCTCTCCTATTATCAAAAAGCTCTTCATAATGGATTCTTTTCCCATATGAAAGGCCATCGTTGGAGACAATAATTTAATACCTTTTTTATCCAATTCCATTGCTCGATTCATGACTTTAAATGAAAGCTGCATAAATGCACAGCCATAGTTTTTTCGGCTTTGAGAGCCTGGGTGGTCCACCGTCACCAAATCAGGAAAAAAGATATAATCTACTTTTTTTAACATCAATTCAGCTACATGCCCGGTAATCAACTTGATTGGAAAGCAGGTTTCATCCATAGCATATTTTTGTCCAAGGGCCAATGTATTTTCATCCGTCGGATCGGAGAGCATAACATCCATCCCTAAATTTTTGAAAAAAGAATAAAACATAGAGAACATGCCGTAAGTAAACAGTGCTCTTGGAATACCCACTACTTTTTTTGAAGAGTTTTCCAAAACATAATCGTTAAATACTATTTTATTCACATTTTCATCATAATGTGTAGATGCTATGGGTTCCGCCGTTATCTCCGCATTTTTTTCCGGGGCTTTTTGGAGGGTTACATCAAATCCCTTAAAAGAACTAACAGTCTCACCCATCTCTTCCATGGCAAGAACTGCCGCCCCATAGGCACCGGTCACACTAAAAAATGGAGGTACAATGATTTCTTTTTTTGTTACTGCTCTAAAGGCGTTGACAACTCCTTGGTTATAGGCAAGACCTCCTTGCAAGAAGATTTTATTTCCTATTTTCTTTTGTCCGACAACCCGATCAAGATAATTTTTAACAATCGAGTAGCATAATCCTGAAATAATGTCATCAAGCTTTGCCCCCCCGGCTAAGCACGAGGCAATATTTGTCTCTATAAAAACGGTACAACGTTCTCCTAAGGCAATCGGGCGATTGCTTTTAAGTGCTATCTGTCCAAAATCTTCGATTGCGATGTTGAACTTCTTGGCTTGTTCCTCGATAAAGGAACCTGTTCCGGCCGCACATATTTTATTCATCTGAAAATCTGCAACGGATCCGTTTTCAATACGGATAAATTTTGAGTCTTGTCCACCAATCTCAAAGATCGTGTCTACATCTTCACAGATGTGAACCGCAGCTTTTGCCTGTGCTGTAATTTCGTCTTTGATTACGTCTGCACCAATCATTTTTCCAATCATATATCGACCAGAGCCGGTTGTTCCTACCCCAATAATATTAATCTTATCCCCATAATCCCTGCGTATCTCTTGTAGCCCTTTTTGAACTGCTTGCATTGAATTGCCAAGTGTTCGTAAGTATTTGCATCCGATAATCTCTTGATTTTTATCCATCAAAACCAGATTTGTACTTGTTGAGCCAATGTCTATTCCCAAGTAGCATTCCACGTGACCGCTTATTTTATCTATAGCATTACAGTGATGCTTATCTTCGCTATCTCCTATCCCGTAGTCTGATAGTTTTGGAAGGATTATATCATCGTCTTGCATTAATATCTCATCCCCATGTTCTGTTCGTTCAATAAGTTCTCGGATATTGATAGGTAGTTTTTTTTCTCGTGCAATATTTGCAACACCTACCGCTCCAATACTTCCCAAATACTTAGGGAAAATCAATTCTTCATCTTCTAATTCCAGTACTTCCTTAAGTGCCGTGTGAATCGCTTCATTGTGTGCAACACCTCCAGAAAATAAGATCGGCTTTTGGAGCTGCAATTTTTTTATAACGGTTCCTTTGTAGTTTCTAACAAGGGCATACGCTAAACCTAATAGAATATCTTCTACTGGAACGCCTTCTTGCTGATGATGAATAATGTCTGTTTTTGCAAAAACGCTACAACGTCCTGCGATCCTTGGTATAGACTTTGCTTTTTTTGCAAGATTGGAATAATCTGCTAAGTCTAGGTTAAGCCTTGACATCTGTTCCTCCAAAAACGATCCTGTACCCGAAGAACAATTAGAATTCATGGAGATCTCAATACCTGAGTTGTCATCTGCACTCAGTCCTGTAATAAATCGTGCACTTTCTCCACCAATATCAATAATCGATCCTACTCCCGAATGCTCAGCGATTGCGCCTTCAATAACTGCGGTTACGTCATTGACCGATGTAATACTCTTTTCTGAACTCAAAAACTTCGTCCCACTGCCTGTCACTGCTCCAAAAGTAATATCATCCGGATGGTAATGCGTGACTAATGTCTTTAAAATTTTTAGCAATGTCTTCTTGATGCTTCCCTTATGCATTTGGTAATGACTAAACTTGATATTTTGGGCTTTGTCTGTCAATACGACTTTTACTGATGAATAGCCAATGTCAACTCCAATACTGTACATGTGTTTTCCTCCTGTGGTAATCTATTTTTTTGCATTTCTCGTAAACAGCAAGATTGCAATTGATTATCATTTACACCATGCATGCATTATAGTACAATTATTATATACAAAGAGTATCTGCAGATACTGTCTATAATAAAATTTAGGAGGTTGCCATGAGCTCTACATTGTCTAGATTAGAGGATTGTATTTTGTTTAAGGGGAAGTGCTTGGATGAAATTAAAGAACTGCTTTCACAACTTCAAGTGAAAGAGGAAGATTTTTCTGAGGGTGAAACTGTTTTTTCTCCTATCGAACTTGCTGATAGAATTGGAATCATACTTTCAGGTGCCGTTGATGTCCAAAAGCTCTTTCCAAACGGCAAAGTCGTTATTCTCGAAAGAAAAAATGCACCGGATATTATCGGTGCATCTTGTGTGTTTTCAAAATATGATTATTATCCAGATAATATTATTGCCCATAAAGCCACAAAGATTTTGTTCATAACAACATCTGATTTGCTCCGCCTTTTCGCACATGACACACAATTTTTATTGAATTTTCTTGAAGTTACTTCCAACGCTGCACTTCTTCTAAAGCACAAAATCGGAATATTGTCCTTAGACTCGATTCAAGAAAAAATCGCCGGATATCTTATCCACTATTTTCACTATGAAGCTGATGACAAGGAGGTTTATCGTATCACTCTCCCCTTTTCAAAAAAGGCTTGGGCAGAATATATGGATGTCTCTAGAACTTCCCTGTCACGCGAATTAAGAAAACTTGAAACCGAAGGTGTCCTTAGCTTCTATAAACGAACCATCACAGTCCTAGATATGAACCGATTAAACCAGATTCTTTCCCTATAGATACATGGGTGCATTAACGTGGCGGCTACTTTATAACTTGCACACCTTGTACCCAAACCTCTTTTATATTTTCTCTTTGTGCAAGTAACAGCACTTTATGAAGTAAGTCTTCCTTGGACTTCTCCTGATTATATCTTGGCAAGTTCTCACAAATATTGACCACTTGTGCATCAAAAATATATCCCGGTTCAAACTTTCCAAGTTTTAGATTAAGCGCCAACCCACCGGCTACGGTTGCCATATAAAATGCCGTGTTCAATGTAATCGCGCTATTGTTAACACCTCTCTTGTCGCTAGGAAGGTTTGGATTAACTCCATCTTGCAGCATTTTGGATGAAATCACGGCTTGGCGGATTGCTTGATACATGCTGGGACTATAGCCTCCCGAGATATCCGTAGCCAATCCTATATTCACCCCTTGTTCCATCAGACGTCGTACGGGTAATACCGAATTGGCAAAGTAGCTATTAGATAACGGGCAATGGGCTATACTTGCTCCTTTTTGAGCTAGCAATTCTCCGTCTGATTCTTCCAAAAAATTAGCATGGGCTAAAATAGTTTTTGAAGTTAATAATCCATAGGTATCTAATGCCTGTGCATCATTCATCCCAGTCTTTTCTTTGACAAATCCATGTTCCCAATCGCTTTCACTTACATGAGACTGTATGTACGCATCATGCTCTTGTGCAACCTTTCCAAGCATAATCAGTGCCTCACGGCTACATGTCGGTATGAATCGTGGTGTTACAACCGGATACGCCTTTTGATGATAGCGTACTTGCACCTTTGTTATCTGGTTAATCAACTCCACTGTTTTTGATGCCGATGTACTTGCATTGGCATCTCTATAATATGATGGCGCATTGTCTTGTTCATCCATTGCAACCGTTCCGACAAACCCTCGTTGCCCTTTTTCTGCACACAGTTTGCTTAAAAGCAAGGTTGTCTTGGGATCAACGGTTGCAAAGTACATCGCCGAAGTCGTTGCATTATTTAATGTCGTCTGAACAACTTCACTATAAATGCCATAAGCCGTCTCAACATCCTCAAGTTTTGATTCTAATGGGAAAGTATATTCTTGTAACCATACTTCAAGTGGTTTATCTAATGCCATCCCTGCCTGTGGCCATTGAGATGCATGTACATGCAAATCAACAAATCCCGGCAAAAGAATCTGATCTTTATCAAGTATCTTCAATCGACCTTCCAGCATATATTGCATACGAAGTTCATTATACTGGCTGGCTTCTTGCCCGACAACTTTTTGTATGATCCCGTCGTCATTAATACATATCAAACACTGTTCTAAGTAGCAAACACTCTCTTTATCCCTGGAATAAAATCCATTGCCCTGTATCACTTGCTTAAACATAAACTAACCTCTTTTCTTACTATACACTCGAATTCGTATCACTATCTTTTGTCAAAAGTATTTTTGCTATTTCTTTTGCATATAGTGCAGCCTCTTTTTCTTCATTAAGGTATGCTTGCACAATTGAACCTTCGATAAGTATCATCAGCTGTTTGGCAACTTTCTCTTTTTGTTCAATGTGTGTCGACATAAGAATATCTAGGATCGTCTTATATAGCATTTCTTTATGTTTTTTTGATATTTCATAGACACTTGGCTTTGTATGTCCTAGTTCGCCTGACGCATTGATAAATGCACACCCTCGAAATTGATTTTCATGAAACCATTGCTCAAGGGCATCAAAAATTGCCAGCACTTTGTTCACAGGTGCATCTTCTTTTTCAATATAGCTATTGAGCCAATTCATCCATTTTATATCTCTATCTTCTAAGTATGCTTCAACCAGTTTATCCTTTGAACTAAAATATTTATACATTGTATTTAGAGCAACATTTGATTCTTCTACAATTCTATCTATTCCGACAGCCTGAATACCTTCACTGTAAAATAAGGCTTCTGCTGTATTTATTATTCTTTCTGATGCAGATATCTTATCTTTTTTATTATTTTTTTTCATGGCGTAACCCTCCTATTTTCTACATTATAGCAACATTAATATATAAATTCCACTTTAAAATCAAAATAGGCGTTGACAGTAGAACGATAGTTCTATATAATAACATTACAAAGTAGAACGTTGGTTCTACCAAAAACTAAGGAGGAACAATTATGAATAAAAAAGTAGAAGGTTTTAGATTAGGAATATATGTTTTTAAGGATGCTGAAGTGATTGATTATGCAGGACCCTATGGCGTTTTTTCCACAGCAAGAAGATTAGATCCAGGTTTAGATGTGTTTTTTATTGCTGACGCAAATAAACCAATCCAAACGCAAGCAGGGCTTACTGTCCTACCAAATTATACTTTCAATGATAACCCAACTGTTGATGCTTTTTTAATACCAGGAGGCCATGGAACACGTCAAGAGACATATAATAAGACCTTACATAATTATATATTATCTCTCCCAGAAACCACTCTATTGACAAGTGTATGTACAGGTTCTTGGATATATGCGAATATGGGACTTTTAGATGGTCTCTCCGCAACGAGCCGAAAAGAGCCGGATCGAATTGAAGCGAGTCCATTTGGCCTTGTCCCAATCGAAAGACTTGCACAACTTGCTCCAAAATGTGAAATCAATCGGGCAAGAGTTGTTGATGCTGGACGAATCATAACCGGAGGCGGTATTTCTGCCGGAATGGAAGTTGGATTCCACCTATTACGACGTGCCGGATATGATGAAGATTTTATTATGGAAGTAGCACGTATTATGGAATACCATAAAGCATATGAAGTATTAAAAGATGACATCGACTATACAGCCAAAGAATAGAGCGACTCTGTCGCGTTACTCAAAGAGATATTATTCGCGACAGGAAAGGTTCTTGAGATGAACAATAGATACCACTAAAAAAACCTT
>DGAD01000033.1:0-57879 GCA_002382805.1 Clostridiales bacterium UBA4039 | reverse complement strand
AAGGTTTTTTTAGTGGTATCTCAGCCCTTATCTGTATTCTTTAACTTGATCGGAAAATATCGCTGCATTTGTTTATAGCCTAGCCCTTTTTCAATATCTTGATACTCTGGGTCTCTACCTTCTTCGTATAAGTATGGCATGTTAAACATTACATCACGTTGTGTATCAAGAACAAAATTTGTATTTTCAATCCATTGACGCACTTTCTTCTCTACTTTATTTATACTTTCATTATCCTCATCAATACTCACCGCCATAGCATATAATCCTCCAGGATAATCTATAATCTTAAAGGGAGTGACCTGATCTAGTGTGACCTCTTCTTTGACCGCACAAATCCATTCTGCTTTATCTTGTTTAAATAACAAAAAGTCAAAACAATCAAAAATAACAGGTTTATATAGTTGCTCATATTGCCATAATTGAAACATGTATCCGCCACTTTTGAACATATCATCCCATGATTGTTCTCCCACAGTCACCGCCCGAAACGGCGGTATTTTAAGCACCATGATATCGGGCACTTTTTTATCCAATCGCTCGGTTATCTCAAGCAAGCGGTTGATGTTGGATGGTTTTCCAATATAATCAATACTGACTAACTGCGTCTCAATCTCTTTCGCTTTATTATACAAAAGTTTTACATTGGAATTATCTGAAAAATTCAATGCTTCAATCTCATGTATAAAATCAAGAATAATGTCTTTCAACTCATGTAATAATGCCACTTCGTCATCAATATTATCTACTTTTTTACTCAACACTTCTAGAACAATCTCTGAACCTGATGTGTTAAATACGCGCTGAATATCTTTAATACTAATGTTGAGTTTGCGAAGTATAAGGATTTGCTCTAGTCTTTTTACAGCTTTCTGATCATACATTCTGTATGCATAATCTTCACTTCTTGTACTGGATAATAGCCCCATATCTTCATAATAGCGAAGTGTACGAGCTGTAATATCATATTTACTTGACACGTCTCTGATTTTAATTAGATTGCTCATCATTTACCTCTTTTCTAAAATATTTGTTAACCTTAGTATAAAGGCTTACCCAAAGGAAGAGTCAAGGCAAAATATATGCCCTGCGTCTTTAACTATTGTTCATCGCTACAGTAGTTAAGAATTGCCCTATAGATAAAGTCGCTCAAGTCTTCATCACTAAATTGGTTTATATATTTTTTGAATCGACTATCGTAAGTATATGTGCGTGCAATACATTTGAGTATTTCCCTATCGCATTCGAAAAAATCTTGAAAGCTATCTGCCCACTGTTTTACAATGGCTTGTACTTCTTTAGATCCGGGAGATTTTTTTATATGTTCTCCAAATAGCATAAATATCTTGTCCATCTCTTCTCCAAATGCTTCAAAGATCTTTTCTTTTTCGGCATCGGTCCATCGCGACATATTTTCCTCATATTCTTTATATTTTTCTGTTTCACCATAAACAAGTTTTGCTTCCCGCTTATGTTGCTCCTTTAATGGAAGCACACTTGCATCTTCAAAGATATCTAATGCCAAGATGTTTTCTCCCGACAAATAGCGTTCTAGATTTGACATCATTTTTTCAAGCTTTTGCCTTTTTTTAAATAAAATCTTGTAATGACCTTTTAGCACTTTGTTTTGCTCGTGCCGTGATAATCGTAATATACCGGCGATCTCTTTCAATGACAGGTCCATCTCCTTCAAGAAAAGAATAATTTGCAAACGTTCAAAATCCTCCACCGTATATAAGCGATATCCTTGAGTAGATATCTGTGTTGCCTTTAATAGCCCTATTTCATCATAGTAGTGTAGCGTCCTACGTGTAATCCCTGTTATTTTCGTAATCTCCTTGACTGTATAAGACTGCTTTCTCATTTTTCTCCCCTCGTGGCCTTTGGTTATAGCATAGTTGTCTATTCCAAAATCTCCATGTCCTCAATCCATGCTTGAACTGTTGTGTCATCAAAATCACTTGTTGTGTCAAACCCTGATAATATTATTGCTCCGGGACACTCTCTAGTTATATTCGCTACGATCTGCCCAAATCCGCCGCCGCCATGTGTACAAAACGGAATAATCGTTTTATCCTTCCAATCAAAGCTACGTAAAAAGCTTAATAGTGGTGGTGCAAAAGACTTAAACCAGTTCGGGGTTCCTACAAAAACATAATCATAATCATGAATAGGTTCATTTCCAGATAAAAGTTTCGGACAATATCCTCTTTCAATCTCATTTCTTACTTCCTTTGTTGCTCCATGGTAGGTAAATGAATACGGTTTTTTGGGACATAGTTCTCGAATATCTCCATCCGTAATAATTGCAATATCTTCCGCCAAATTTTTTGTTGTATTTGAATAAGAATAATATACAACCAATATTTTTGCCATAAGCAACTCCTCCAGCATCCTACAGAATGCGCTTTTCTACTTTTTTCTTAATTATAATCTGTAACGTAACGTAACTGTCAACCCCAAAATTTTAATATAGCAAGAAAGTTCTATTTTTCTATAAAAAAAGCGTAAGAGCAAATGGCTCTTACGCACATAACAGATGTTTTATATACTTATTCTTCCATAAATCGCTTAAGCACCATGGCTGCTTCTGCCCTTGAGGCTTTTGCTTTAGCATCAAGTGTATTATTGGCTTTACCTGAAATAATCCCCTCTTGATAAGCCCATTGCATGGCTTCAAGTGCCCAATCACTGATTTGAGAACTATCTGTAAAACTTGATATGTCCCTTGATTGTGTAGTATTGATGTTTTTATATTTTGCATAATTCATTAATATCACACTCATCTGTTCTCGTGTAATGCAATCCATCGGTCCGAATTTGTTGTTGTCGTATCCTTTGATAATTCCATTATCAAAGGCCCAGGTTATCGCATAACTATACCAAGCATCCTTATCAACATCAGAAAATTGCTGACGGTTTGTATCAACTGCCGGCTCATTCTCTAACCTATAGAGAATGGTTATAATCATCGCTCGGGTCGTGTCTCCTTCAGGGTCAAATGTATCCTTAGCTACACCAGCCATTAGTTTATTCGCATTTACATAGCGAATCGCCTCAAAATACCATGCAGTGTCATGCACGTCAGCAAATGGATTAACCCATGTTTTTGTTTGGTCATAGCCAATCGCATAAAGGGATAAATGATTGGTTGTAAAAATAACATGCTTGGTTTTTATGTCATACATGGTCGACACTTTTTTGATATTGCCATAATCATCCACATACCAGACCACAATCCCTGAAGGTTCCTCCCCTTCTTTTAATGTATATGGAATACTTAGGGTCAGTAATCCTCCATCAAAATTAGAAATATATGCGTCCCCCGCTTTAATCGAAATATCATATACAGGTGCTTCACCTATAGCCGCTTTTTGTTTTGCATTCAGTTCCTTGTCTTTATCTACTTTTCCTAGATTAATGCTAATGTCTGATGTGCCTGCTTGCTTTGCAATCGATTCTAGTGTCTTATCCTCGATATCCATTATTCCCACTTCTGAGGCAATCGTTACCAGACCTGTTTTACTATCTGCCAACGCCTTTATTGATTGGTTCTTCATCTGAACCGTCACCGCATTTACATTTTTTGTATTCTCTACATTAAAAGCAATCGTTGCTCCCTTGGCTATCTTTTCCAAGGCTTCTGTAACCATGTTGCTATCCACCGATGCTTGTGCACGTCGATTTTTCACCGTAGAGGTCACACTTGTTTTTACTTCCTTCTCATCACCAATCGCTGGTGTAGATCCCCCTCCTGCGCTGCCGCCTCCACCGCCGGAGCCGCCAGAAGATTTTGTTGTAATCGTCAACGCACCACTGGTTACTGTTATGGTATAGTTATCTGCACGAAGCGAAGATGGCGTACGCACAAATTTAATAGGATATGTTCCGTTGACCATACTACTGGTTAACACACTCACCCCATCTGCTTGATAGATTTTTATCGCAGGCATAGAATCATACCCCTTTACCACAGCTTTTGTGTCTTGACCTTTAAGTCCGATATAGTCTACATCTGTTGGCGTCGGAAGGTCTGCACCATTATATATTTTTAGATCCGTTGGCTTAATGGTTAATGCTGCAGGTGTTATTGTAAAATTCATAGGACCTAGCTGACCGATATATTGAGTATTGGTATCAGGTATTTTAACGGTCAATGAGTACTCCCCTGTATCTTTGGGTGCTTCTGGCAGTGTCGTTGCGCCTGACCTCCAAATAAATTGAAAATCATCGCCTGTATAGATGATGGGTGTATTCGCATCGTTATAGGTTCCCACTGGCTTACCCACAGCCGTTATTGCATTGGCGTCGTATTTTTTATTTTCCACCTTAACACCTGTAATGGTCACAAGCGTTTTATCCACCAGCGTTATAATGACTTTGGTATGAACATCTTCATAGTTTTGCATTGACACGGTAATAGGGATGGCTATAGAATCTCCAACACTTCCTGCATATGTTGAAAGCTTTATCCCCATGTCCGTCGTCTGCACCTCACCATCAAGCATCGCCTCATCCCCCGTGACAGCTCCTGCCACAACGCTTATTGTTCCACAATCTTGAGGCAATGTGGATATCGCGATGTCAAGATTTGTATAGTCCATCGCATAATATAAGGTTCGAACTGTATCTTTTATATTCGGTGCCAAAGCCTTGGTAATGGTTAAGATTGCAGGTTCTATTTTTACGAAGTAGTTGTTGCTTGAAGTCGAACCTGTAATTGCATATTCTCCTACATCCGACTTAACTGTTGCCGCTGTTGATAAGTTAATGCCCAAGTCTTGTTTCACATCATCACCAACTAAATCCGTATTTGAGATTGTATAGGTTAATTCAGGATTCGCCTCGCCAAAAACTTTGGTCTTAGTATCAACTTTGGCCGTAATGTTTTTCTTGTGAACCGTCAATGGATATGTTATGGCGCTCTCTCTATATGTTCCCTCTACTTTTGCAGCAGTTGCTGTGATTTTCGCCTCTCCGGCACCAATTATGGTTAGTTCTCCTGTACTTGAGTTAACCGTAGCTACAGAAGTATCACTGCTTGAGTAGGTAATTCCCCCACCGCCTGTACTTAAATTTGTTGCTTTTTTTCCAGCAATATCTGTACCATAGGTTGTTGCAATTCCCCCATCGCCAGTATCCCATACAATGTCTTGTGCTACCAAACCATCATCTTGTATAAAATTCAATTTATGGGTTTCTTGTGTAAAACTCACCTTTGTTCCTGAGATAGTAGGATTTGTAAAAGCCGTTACATATACTGCTAAATCCTTATCTCTTGTATCCGTTGCTAATCCAAAGCGGCCGCTAGGATATCGCTGCGTAACATAATCTTGAAAAATAAGCGTTCCATCTTCACTATGAAAAAAATCTATCCCTGTTCGCACCGCAATGTCAGATGTGCACATAAAGACCGTTGTTCTTCCCAAAGGCAAATCAGAAACTGTATATGTATATACTGTCTTATCTTCACCATCTATATTCTCTACACTTGTATTATATGTTGCTGTTAGTTCATCCAAATATTTGTTCGTTATTGTCACATCGCAGTCAAAGGGAACTTCCTCTGAATACATTATCTCTCCATTAACGTCAAACTCATTGTACAGTGTATATTGCTTAATCGAATGCACCCATTCATCATTAACCTTTTTATCGATAAACATGCTCGATTCAACCGTTGCCAATGATGAAGATGGTCTTCCACTCCAATCTGTCATATATTCTGATTCTGTAACATAGCTAATATATGCATCCGGATAATATGCATCAAGATCTTTTCTTGAAATTAGAGGCAATGTTGCATATCTGTCTTGGGAATCCAATTCAAACTTCATATCAGATGGTGGCATGTATGTACCCTCGCCTACGTCAGCTACAATCCTAACCATATAGGCATTGGAAGCCGGTGCATAGTTTCCTGTTCCATCTGGGTTTTGGGTTGACCCTGCTAGCGCATATACCCACCATATATCTCCAACCTCTCCCGTCGCTGTTACAACTCCGGTCGTTGGGTGTACCAATACTTTAGGTGACTCACTGTCTGGAAATGAAGAATAATATAGTATGGATCCCCCTTCTGTTCCTGCCGAATTCGTGGCAAGGATTTGTTTGGATTTTCCTTGTTCTATCCTAAGCTCATAATTTCCTCCACCATACTCATCAAATTGATTTTGATCAAATGTTAAAGTTTGCGAATGTTGATATGTAGGCGTTATCGCCTTATTCAGCGGATATATTTGTTGATTTACTGAATATATTTTATCGGTTTCGTTCACTGCCGGGTCTGTAAATACTATGAGATATCGATCAAAGCTATCCTCTTCCATGGGGTCAGTGGAAGTATTTGGGATAAGCTCTTCAAATACTAAAACCCCCTCTGCATTAATTTCAAGTATCTCTTTTCTATAACCTTTTGAAGGATTGTCTGTATACACTAAATTTGCTGTACTGTTTGCTGGCAAATCTTTGATTGTATACAGTACCGTCGTATAATTTTCATCTGACTCCTTAACAAATTTGGTCACATCTATAGGTGCTTTTTTTGTCGACATAAAGTTCATCGTATAGGGAAATCGCACATACTCAGACTCTGTGTCATAGGTGCTTGTTGATACGATTGTCTTTAGTTCAACCACATCATTACTGCCATTTAATTGATATTGCCAGGATTCATCCGTACTCTTATTCATAATCTGTTCAAAATCAATTTTTTCTATCGCCATCCAATTCTCAGAACGTATATTTAATGTATTGAACTGACTAAAATGCACCCCATATTCGCAGTCATAATCTTTTTTATCCCATTTTAGTGTTGGTCGTGTTTGATAATACTCCCCTATTGAAATCTTAAGATTTTCAGGCGGTTGTGGTGCCTCAACCGTACCTGCCAAGACTTCCCCTTGCAACAAGGTCATTATCATACATATAACAATAACCCACGATAATACTCTGTTGTTCATAATCTTTTTTTCCTCCTTAATTGATTTTAATCACATCCCGTTTATTATATAGAAAGCTCCTCAATTAAAAAATTGAGAGGCTTCACATGTTTTGGTAAAATATTCACATTTTAGCGTTAAATTATTGGAAGGGATAGTACAACTTTTGTCCCTTGTTGTTCCGTAGATTCGATATGAAGACCATAGGTATCTCCAAAATAGGAGATAACTCTTCTTTGAATGTTGATAAGTGCTACATGGGACAGCCCTTCAACTTCCATATTTTCTTCTGTAGAAATATGATTAATCTGTACTTGAAGCCGTTCCAAAGCGTCTTCGTCCATTCCACACCCATTATCTTCAACAATGATATCGATTTTATCCCGATACAAACGGCTGTATATATGTATTGTGCCTAAAATATTGTTCATCGCCTTACTACTATTAAATCCATGAACAATACTATTTTCTATAATCGGTTGTAAAAGCATTCTTGGTAATTTGATTTCCTCTAAGTAATCCTCCATATCAATCTCCACACAAAAACGGTGTGGATAGCGTATTTCCATAATACCTATATATTTTCTTAGAATAAAAAATTCTTCTAAACCATTAATATAAGAATCCCCTTCATTCGCATATCGATAAAGGGAGGATAGCCCATCGCACAGCAATCCCGCTTTACTATTTTCCCCTTGATTAGAAAGCGCTTTGATAATGCTCAGAACATTTATCGTAAAATGGGCACTAATTTGCTTCTTCAGGGAAACAATCAAGGACTGCTGTTTGACAATTTCTGCCTCATGTAAAGATAACGTTGCTTTATAAAGCTCCCGTTCTTTAAGCTCAATTCGGCTAATCATATCATTAATCCGATGTATCAATCCGTCCAAATAAACATATCCTGTAAGAGACAAACAGCTATGCGTCCCACTATCATAAGTCTCAACCTCCGTAATAATTTTTTGAATGGGTATAAAAAAATTCTTTTTCCATACACTAATAAAGGACCAAAAGACAACGAGAAGCATTAAAATCAATATCACAAGCGCCAATATAAAAAACAAATGTAAACTTTTATCCGTATCTGTATATGAAATAATCAGCTCAAATGGTGTAAATCCAATGTTTCTACGTATAACATGTGTCTGACTTTTTTCAAACTCAGCAATACGCATCCCTTGAAGCATAGGCTGATTTGATGTAATAATCGTATCCTTAGCCCCTAAGAGTATCGTTATATTTTCATCCCCTTCTGCTCTTAAAAACAGTTGCTGAATCTCTGTTTCACTAATAAGCATAACAATATGTCCACATGGGATTTCTCCCGTATCAAAAATCGATATAGTATATCCGATATATTTCTCACCATCAAGTAAGATTTGAATATGCTTTGCATTTTTATTATTCCTAATTAAACCTTGTAAGCGTTTGATGCTGGTATTATTTAATTGTCCAGAAAAACGATAAAAGCGATTGTCATTGGAAAAAATAATGACTTTTTCAGCAAACATTGAATTTTTTATCATTGCATTAAGGTCTGTATTGACCGCTTCCGCCTTCTGATAAAATTCAATATGTTCTTTGGATAACAACATTTTTTTAACGTTGTCATTTTTTGACATCGCAAAAGAAACCTCTTCTAAGTGTAAAAAGGATTGATTTAACTGCGAGATAATGCGCAAAGATGTTTGCTCCATGTTATGAATCGTATGCTGCTGTAAAACATTTTGCATCGACACATAGAAGAAAAACCATATGAAAAGTACAGCAATTCCAAGAGCAAGTAAGGTGAGTTCCAATTTTTTTAACAGTGAATTCTTATGGGTAACCATTCTATTAATTAATATTCTCCTTTAATAACCCCTGAAAGAAATGGTCCAAATAATCTGTGTTGTTATCAATGAAACTGTTGGCGTAGTTTACCACATCCATATCTTCTAAGCTGACATCATTGCCATCTTGTATATCTTCCCGACATGACCATGTTCCCGGTGTAGAAAAAGGCATATAACCTTTGCCTGTTCCATCCGTTTCACCCAGCAAAAACCTTACAAAAAGTTTTGCCGAATTCGTATTCTTGCCCCCTGCAACTAACATAACACTATTGGGCGTATACACTGCTGCAAATGGGTCCAGTTCATAGATCGGTTCAAAATGGTAGCCAAGTTCACACAGTCTTAATTTACTCGACAGCATAATCCCTAAGTCATATCCGTTTTCCCCTGAACTTCCGATGCCTTCTGCCACCTCATCACTCGTATTCACAAAAACTATATTTTTTGCCGCCTGCTCCCAAAAATATTCACCTATCGACACCCCCTTGTCTAAAACAGGCTCTTGTCCAAAATATGCCCTATAGGCAGCGAGCATTTTTTCTTCTTCTGTTAATACGGTCGCACAAAAACCATAGGTGCTAAATGAACTCAAAGGTGATGCCATGACAATTTTATCTTTATATTGCTCTTGGGTAATCTCCCATATATTGGCGATTGGACTTTGATTATAACGCGCACTATTATACACAAATAAAATGACTTCATCCAAAAAATTCAACTTGCTATTTATATGATTGCTTTTGATTTTTGACTCAATATCCCATGGAACATAGGGTAAAATCAATCCCGGTTCAATAAGCTCATTATAAAGGTTACCCGCGCTGTCACTGCAGATAAGAATATCACATTCAAAAGAATTCGCCTCATAATTATTACGTATCATCTTAATCGCATCTTTACTTCGAATGTCTTTTATTTCAACTGTCAATCCTGGATATGCTTCTTCAAAATATTTTTTTGTATCAAATAAACGTGTTGTCACAGAATAGATGGTTAAAATGTCTTCTTTTAACGCCGCCTGATATAATTCATCCGGTGTTTGGTTTGCATCAAGATTAGCCGCTACTTCCCAGTCCTTTAAAAATATCTGTTGTGTGCTTTGTTGATTTGCACTGCTTGTACATGCAATCAACAAAACGGATAATGCCGTACAAATCAATATCGCTATACCTATGTTTTTTACCTTCACTCCATTATCCTCCCATCAGCTCGTTACTACGCTCTACAAAAGCTTTCCACTGGTCCTTGGAATATATATCACATTCTCCGGTAATAAATTTTGTTATCATCGCATCAGTATATCTGGCTAATTCCACAGGTTCATCCACTTGGGTGGATATATAGCGTATGTCTTCTTGGAGCCTTCTGTTATAAAAGGGTTCATAGACTTTTACCGCACGTGCATCCAAAAATTCTACCAATGAATTATCCCCATTCCAAGCTACTCCGTCTACATACATGGCATCAACATAGCGAACCCCTGCCCCTGCATAATTTTTGTTTTGAGTTTTACTCTTAAGATAATTTAACGTCACAATTTCTGCTTTATTTCCATAAAGTGAGAGGTCTTCCCCAAGGGAAAATGTCCAGTCGACATCATACTCGCCAAAAGCTCCAATTAATGCGCCTTCCTCTGAAATCATAGCATCTAGGACTTTAAAAGCTTCCACAGGCTTCTTAGCATTTGCCGGAATAAATGCTCCAATCGAAGGTTTTGGCATCGTATATATGGCATTTTGATATCCATTGGGTCCTATTAACGGTGGCACTTGGACGTAGCACGATAAAATTGACGGTGCATTGGCATATATATTATCAACGATACTCTGACTAGCAAAGGCTCCCACAAGATCTTGCGGCGAGCACACCGTTTCTAATATTTGATTCTGAGAAAAAGAAAAACTAATCTCTGCCAATAAGTTTTCTGAATATAGCTTATGGCAATACTTTAATCCTTCACGAAACTCATCGGTTGTCGGAGAATAAATGGACACGCTATCTTTTTTTACAAATCGTAAATTAACTGGATCGTTGTATGCGAAAGCATTGAGAAGAAAGTTATAGCTTTGAAGGGCGTAGTCGGCCTCACATCCAACTAGCGGCAGTTCATCCCTAATACCGTTACCGTTAGGATCCCTATCATGAAAAGCTTTTAACACTTCATATAGTTCTTTTGTGGTTGTAGGAATCTCAAGCCCCAAGGCTTTTAACCATTTGACATTTATCCAAAATGTCTGAAAGTTCTTACTGGTTCTTGACGTTTTTGCATTAGGAAAATAATACAGCTGCTCATCAATCAATAGGCTCTCTTTGAGTCCAGGATGCCCCGGATGATTTAAAATACTATAGTAGTTTGTCTTGTCATGGGTCAAGCTATTTAGGTTATAGACTAGCCCTTTGCTCACATAACTTAAAAACTCTTCATTCGTGACTATAGATTGATCTTGAGGTAAAATCACAACATCAATTTTTCCCGGCTCTGCTGTAAGCAATGCCTTTATATATTCTTTTTTGTATCCATGGGGAATATACTCAAATTCAATTGAGCAATTTGTCTGTGCTTCAAGCCAGTTTGTATAATAATTCGTCGTATAATCTTGTACACGATCATCTTGAACAATAGCAATAGTGATGACTTTTTTATCCGTCCCAGCTTTCATTGCCTGTCTCTCAGCTACAAAAATCATAACGAGTACAATGATTAATAGAAGTTGCATTAAAAAAACAATCTTTTTGTGCTTTTTCTTAACATCCATTCACACTATCCATTCCTATCATAGATTATATTCGGGATAAATTTTTATGTTAATCTTGTTGAATATATTTGCTTGGCGCCATTCCATAGTATTCTTTAAACACCTTATTAAAATAATAGTAGTCAACATAGCCACATTCAATAGCTATTTCCTTAAGTGAAAGATTGCTTTGAAGAATGCGTGAAGCTGCATGCTTCATTCTTAGATTTGTAAGAAAACAGGTCAACGTCGTATTATAATATTTTGAAAAAAGATTACATATATAGCCTGGGCTCAGTGCAAATTGCTTTGAAAGCTTATTTAATGAAAATTTTTCTTGAAAATTATTCTCTAGATAGTCTGTGAGCTCAAGAAATGCAGGAGTTATGTTTTCTTTTGATGTATTGGGCGAGAATGCCCGTTTTTTGGAGAGTTTATTGGCTAGCCTTTCTAAAACTAATTGCAGCTCCTCTATCTGTACTGGTTTTAAAATATAGTCGAAGCCGGAATGGTTGAAAAAAGTTCGCGCATCATCAAAAGTACCATACGCACTTAACATAACAAATTCAAACTGCAAATTCGAATCAATCAACGATTTCATAAAGGCATGTCCATCAATATCCGGCATTTTTAGATCACTAAAAATAACGTCCGGGCACAGCTGTGGTATACGCCGCAACGCCTGAACGGGATTGCTCTCATAACCGATAACCTCAAAACCGTTATCCATCCATGGAACCCTTTCAAGTAGCTCTTGTAGAATTAGTTCATCATCATCAAGTAAAAAAACCTTATACATAACACTATCCTCACACTATTCATGTTCTATATACAACGTTAAAAAATTCACTAATTACAATATTAATTGTTTTTCGTTGTAATGAACATATAAAATCTTAGGATTCGTTAGTAAAATCTTAAGTAATCCTCTTGCATATTCCGCTCTATTATATAATTATACCACAACTTTCCTCCACAGTTTAAAAGAAAAATGGCTTATCTAATCTTTTATCATATGCATTGTTCTTCTTTAACTCGTGATGCCAGCCAAAATCATTCAGCCCGGATTCACAAAGAAACTGAAGTATACCCACTTTGAATCTTGAAAGTTCATAAGGTTTTTCCAATGCCGATGTAATCGTTTGCTCAAAACACCGAAGCTGTTCATAACGGCTCCCCAATCTGCTAAATTGCCTCAACACATTCTTAAACAGCCAAGGAAACATATAGATTCCCGCAGCTTCACCTTTTGAAACAGTTCCTAAGTAGTTATAATTCAATCGTCTAGTCAATGATGCAAAATAAGGTTCAATGTATTTATGTTGCTGCGTCTCAATAAATCCTGCCTGTATTATGAACCCCATTACCTTTCCATCGCCCATTGATGGTCTTAAGTGTTGTATAAGTCTCATCATAATTTCTATAATTATTTTCACTATCCTTGTGGGGATTTAGGAGTCCTTTTTTCTCATAAAATCGTAATGTATCTCTTGGGACCCCTAGGCATTTTAATAAGTCTTTTGTTTGGTACTTCTTATACACTTACATCACCTCGTTGTTTTATACGCTTATTATAGCATAACTCCCGTTTGCATAGCCTTAAATTCGAAGCATCTCCTGTGCGTATTTTCTGTAATGCCATATCCCAAATGCATCTGCAAGCATCCATCCAATAGGAACTGCAACCCATATTCCTGCCATGCCAATCCCAGGAAAAGAGGATAACAGATAGGCAAGTGCAACCCGCGAACCTAATGAAATAATCGTCAGCACAATGGACATTTGTGTCTTTCCAAGTCCCCTATACAGCCCATAGAGCAAAAACAGCACACCAATTCCAATATACGACGCTCCGACAATTCGTAGATAATTTACCCCTATCTCAATAATTTGCGTTTGCTCTGGCTGGACAAAAATCAGCATAAATTCTCTATCAAAAACAACAACGATAAGTGAGCTCATTAAGCAAAAGCTTGCGGATATCTTAAGTGTTGCCAGAACGCCTTTTTTTATTCGGTCAAACCGTTCTGCACCATAATTTTGAGCTACATATGTTGCAAAGGCATTCCCAAAATCTTGAGCTGGCATATAGGCAAAAGCATCAATCTTTACAACCACCGCAAAAGCTGCACTGGCATAAAATCCAAAACTATTGACAAGACCTTGAACCATTAAAATGCCAAAATTCATAATCGATTGTTGAATCGCTGTGAGTGCAGAATAATCAATGACACTTCGCATGATACTTCGTTCAAGATGCATGTGCCTTCTATTTGGGCATAGATATCGCGCTTTCATCAAAAAATAAATAGAAATACACAAAGCAGATAATGCCTGAGCTATAAATGTCGCCCAAGCAGCACCTGCAACACCCATATTCAAAAAGATAACAAATACAATATCCAACGCTATATTTGTCAACGCCGCCACTCCAAGAAAAATTAGTGGCATTATTGTATTTCCAATACTTCGAAAGATCGCCGCTATGAAATTATAGATCGTCACAAAAAACATTCCACCAAGAATAATGGTCAGATATTGGCGTGTCATCTCAACTGCTTGCTTTGGAATATTTAGCCATATAATAAATTGCTCTAACAATACGTAGGACAAAAGATTGATGATAAGGGACGACATAGCTACAAAAACAAAGGCGTTAAAAACACTTATTTTCATGGCTTCTAGTTTTTTTGCTCCATAAAGCTGGGCAAAGACAACTCCACTTCCCATACAAAGCCCCAAAACAATCGATGTCAAAAGGACCATCAGGGCATATGAAGAACCTACTGCCGAAAGAGCAGTAGGTCCAATTTTTTTCCCTACAATCAAGGTATCTGCTACATTATATAACTGTTGAATAAGATTACCTAATATCATCGGCAAACTAAAAACCACCAATGATTTTCCAATGCTTCCCGTCGTCAGATTATGTTCTAATTCACGCTTCAATGTTTCCTCCGTTATTTGTCGCTCCCAAAGCCTTATATTTTCTTAATCCTTTTGATACCGTATTATAGCACAAATAAAATATAACGCAAAAATCTTACTGAATAGGATTTACTAACTTATACAGTTCTTGATAGTCTGCGTTCCATCTAAAAACATCAACTAGCCAACCTGAGCCTTCTTTCATCATTACAATATCTCCTGACACAGTCATCGCTTCATTGTCTCCATTAGGAAGTTCGATGCGCATTGAGATTAAATAGCTATAATAGACTCTTCCATCCGCATAATCTTTCATCTTTTTTAAATCAATCGAATCAATTATTACGTCATAGTCTTCTTGATCTTGTACCAAGACCTTCCAAGGTATATTGCGGTTTGCTACAGCATCTTCAAATCCCCTATCTGTCATAAGAACGCCATAGTCTTTTTTCATGGCAGCACCATATTCTTCAAAACCATAATCGCCCATTCCTTCGGAATCAAATAGGTCACGATAATATTTTGTCGATTCCAGTTCCTGTGGGTTCGTCATGATCTCAAGAAATTCTTCTGCATAATCTTTTGCATAGTCTTTTGCATCATTTTTTAAGTACATCATGAGTATGACAAGTGCCGCAACTATAATAATAGCACCTATAATGAATCGCTTTGTTAATTCCTTATTTTTTATCACGTCTTACTCCTCCTTTATGTGATATTAATTATTACACGTAGGTATATTGCTGTCTAATAATAAGCTCTTCTTTCAACCTCAACAATACCCGCTTGAGGTTCTAGTTTTAAGTCAAAAAGCTCTTTAACGATAAGAGTCCCTACAAATCTTTGCTCTAAAACCGACAGAAGCTCTGCCTCTTTCACCGCTTTACACAGATAATCACCCTCCTCTACATATAGTGCATTATCAACATCTGGAAGCGGTGAGGGGACCTCAATAAAAATCTTAGAAACAACCTGTCCGTTTTTGTTGAAAAAAATCACACCTTGATTGAATTTATCCGTTATATCTAAGGCTTTACATTGCCTATACAGTTGGGAATATTTTGCACTTATTTCTTTGTAGTCCAAAATATCTCCATTCCAATCAACGGTCAAAAAACAACGCTTCTGAAAATGTTCTAAGCGTTCCTCCATACTTGCTTTTAATCCATTAGCACGTTTTATATGCTGTGACATCGCCTCTAAGAAGCGAAATGATGCATTTAATTGTTTAATTTTCTCTTCAACAATTTGTTCGCCATCATTAAGCAGGGTGCCAATATCTACACTTCCTTCCGGCGTCAAATAACTTTTAAACCGTTTTAAGGGAATGCCAAAATCAATACAAATAGAAATTAAATCTACGATAATAAGCTGGTCACTGCTGTAATAGCGATAACCCGTCTCTGGATTAACATATGCTGGTGGAAGAATACCTAACTTGCCATAATAACGTAAGGACTTTACACTAACTTTTTTTATCTTACTGACTTCGCCTATCGATAAATAATTTTTCATTATTTCTCCCTTCAACGCTTGACTCTCCTATTATAGCATAGTTTATACTCTATCCGATACAAAACTATTACATTGAATCATCAATGTATTATACAAAGGAGTACCTGAATATGCATTTAAAAAAACAATTTTTCAATTATGTCATTCCCTCTATTGGCGCTATGCTAGTTACCGGCTTATATTTTGTTGTGGATGGTATCTTTGTCGGTAGGGGCGTTGGAACCTTAGGATTAGCCGCAATCAATATCGCCGTACCCTATATCTCAATTTTATCAGCCATCACGATGATGATTACAATGGGTGGCGCAACACTCGCCTCGATTCATTTTGGAAAAAAAGAGCCCCAAAAAGCCATCACGATGTTTCAATCAAGTCTTCTATTGGTCTTTGTTTTTTCAGCGCTGATGACTCTCATCAGTTTTTTCTTTTCTAAAAATCTTGCAACACTACTTGGCGCAAGCGATTTACTCTTAAAGGATACGGCCGATTACATTAAGTATTTTGTTATGTTTGGTGTGTTTTTTAGTTGCTCAAACACTTTGTCTGCATTTGTGCGAAACGATGGCAATCCACGCCTCGCCTTTTGGGGTATGATTGTAGGCGCATTGAGCAATATATTTTTTGATTGGCTGTTTATCTTTCCATTACAGATGGGCATCAAAGGTGCTGCCATTGCCTCCGGTCTTGGACAAATATTTGCTTGTCTTATGTTATTGAGCCATTTCTTTTTGAAAAAAGGTGCGCTGAAACTTGGTTTTCCATCGCTCTCACTTCATCGTTTGATGCAAATATTAAAAACAGGTCTTCCCGAATTTGTCACCCAAATGAGTCAACCTGTTGTCATCTTATGCTATAACTTTTTGATATTAAAGACTTTCGGTGAAATCGGAGTCTCGGCATTTTCCGTTATATCCTATATCTTAGTCGTGGTTATAGGAGTCTTTATTGGTTTAGCCCAAGGTATTCAGCCCCTGTTAAGCCAAAGCTATGGAAAAGGTGATGCTATATCCGAGAATTACTTTTTTACTACAGGTATGAAACTCAATATTTTTCTAGCGGTTATTATGTATGTCATCATGCTTATATTTGGGAAAAATATTATTGCTGTTTTCAGCCATGACCCTGAACTAATCACACTCGCCTATGACTACATTCAAGTATATGGTATTAGCTTTTTGTTTGCATCGATTAATATTGTGTACACCATCTATTACCTTGCTACAAAAAGGACCAAGCAAGCTTTACTTCTCTCTGTTTTGAGGAGTTTTGTCATTAACACATTATGTATCTTCCTAATCCCAGCCTTATTCGGTGGAAAGGCTATCTGGGCAGGAATTATTGTTGCAGAAGCAATTGTCACTCTAATCGCCTTTTACCTTCGCTCCCAAGGCTCACTAAAATCCTCTGACATCGTCTTTGGTGAACAATAGGTGCCTTAAAAAACCGTCGCTTGATTACGTCCCGATTTTTTTGAAGCATACATCGCTTGGTCTGATTTATTATATAATTCATTAAACGTACAGTTTTTTAGCTCTTGTATATGTATTCCTATACTAAGTGTAATGTCCACATCACCATTGACAAATATTTGCGAGGCTAGTCGCTCTTGAATCCTATACACCAGTTGATCTACATCTTCTCTACTTGTATCCACGATAAACATGCCAAATTCATCGCCGCCAAGCCGTCCTACTAAGTCTTTTTCACGGCATGTTGATGCGATGATATTGGCAACTTCAATAATGACTTTATCTCCGATTTGATGTCCATAATTATCATTAACATCTTTAAACTTATCAATATCAAATATTAATAACGCACCGGATCTATTCCTATCGGCAATCGAATCTATGATTTTATTGACTTTAAGTTCAAAGCTTTCTCGATTCAAGATTTTTGTTAAGCTATCTTTTTGTGCTTTGTTCTCTAACCATTCTTTATGAAGCTTATCTGCAGTTATGTCTGTAATAAGAGATACCGACCCAATGGCCTTTTGTTTTTTTGATAAGTCATGCACTTTAATCTTATATATTTTCTTATGATTTTCCTGATGAAGTTCAAAACTCATGTTATCTCTACCTAGTAATGCATTTTCCCATGTAGAATTTCCAAAAATAATCTTCTCCATCCTATGAAGATCCTCGGAAAATATTTTTTTTGCATAAGCATTTACATCCACAATTCTTCCATCAGGATTTGTAAAAATCATACCTATATCGATTTCATCGATAACCCAGTCCCGAGCTAAGGGGGATATCGACATAAAGTCGTATTTATAAATCCCTACTAAGATACATATAACGCCTATTAAAAACCCTATCGATGAAGGCACTTCCAACCCCGATACGTTACGTAACATCGTCTTAACGTAGGTGAACAAAAAAGGAATCAAAAAACCAATAAGAACCAGGTATACTTGAGTTCGGGTACTTTTTGTCGTCGTCCGTTTGTATATCCAAAGCTTAATAATCGCGATAACATTCATAAGCGTATTGAGGCTTACGCATATCTTGCCAAATACAGTTTGTACAACAGAAAGTTTGAAACCACCATCTATGGGTACAAGCAACACATTACTGCGCATAATCCCATGATAATCATTAGTAAAAATAAGGAGTACGCAGGCTATAGCAAAGATAAAATTAATCCTTCGCATTTTGTTTAAAACCTTATTCTCAGTATTGGTATAGATCATTATAAAGTTGTATGATGCTGAGGGTAATAAAAACAAGCCAATTTGCGATAAATTTCGAAACAAAAACTTCCCTTCAAATGAAGTGCTTAGCATTTCACATAGAGTGAACAACGAACCTATAAAAATAAATCCTATGACTAAACTTAAGGCCTTCTTGGACTTCGTGTGTTCTTTTTTTGATACAATAATTAAGGATGCAAAAATCAATACTAAAGATATGATGCTAATCGATATATACGCATAGCTTAGCCTCACCGTGTTTCCTCCCTTTTATGCTTTTTTGTATCTAATATTATACCATTTAAATCGATTTATTCCATAAAAAAAGAAGCACATTGTGCTTCTTTTGACTATAAAAGTATTATTGCATATAAGCCACCTCAGGGGTTACTTTATTTCCTTTTTTCAAATCCTTTTTCAGGATTCCATTCGCATTTCCCACCGCTAATGTATCGGCAGTTACAACATTCATCACCATCTCCCAAAGTCTTTGTTCGCTCAAACCCAATCCCTAAGTATGCCCCTACCATATAATCGACACGACAAACCGTTGGGAATATTCCTAATGCGTCAAAATCAGCTGCAAGGGTTTTCATTCCACATCTTTTAAAGTTAACTTCAAATTGCGTCACATCATCCGACAGGCACTCAATTATGTAATCGTAAGGATGAATCTTACCGTCAGCAATTATTTTCTCATGAATGAGCGCTTTTTTACGCAAAGACTTAATGCGTTTTTTCCCAAGTGTTTTTCTAGCGAATGAAGGTACCGTTGTGATTATTTTTTCATTCATAAGCCACAAAATTTGTTCTATTCCTTTTATATCGGTGTTCAGCTCACAAGCCGCCTTATACCACGCAATATAGGCAGGTGTAAATGCATAGTTAAAAGCAAACGCAGTATTACCGATATCAGGCGTTTTTTCAGCGATGTCTGGGAAATACCTGTCAGCCGCCTTGTAAAAATCCTTTGTATATTCTTTTCCAAAACGTTTTTTCATCTCACCTTTTGAGCGCAACATACCAAATCTGTATATAAAGTAGTATAATTTCATTCTCTATCTCCTGATTTCATTTGTATAATCCAATTCATAAATGTATCGAAGGTCAGCTTAACGTTGCCGCAGTTACAGTGATTGCATGCACTTTCTGCTTCAGTAAACAGCCTAAACGTTACAGAACGTGTATTTTTCAAAGCGGCTATTTCTTTACCAACAGTCGTATAATCAATAAAATGGTCCTTACTTGCACCAACTATAAAAACATCCTGCGTTATTTTTTCAGCAATATTCATCATCTGGTACAGATCCATTTTCTTTGCATATTCATAAGGACTTTTCGCCTCATAAGCATACATCCCGTGGGCAAGTCCCCAACGTATAAGCTCATCGGTTTGCGCCGCTTTTTTCATTGCTATATTTATAAGCGATTTCAAATTAAATTTCAAACATATTCGACTCATCCAACGTCTTTGAGGTGACAAACCATTCAAAATCACCTCCTGAAAATTCGGAAATACACTCCACGCAATTACTCGTGAAATCCGCTCCTCAAATGCAGCCGCTCGTGGTGCTAGCATACCACCAAGCGACGCTCCAATGATTGTTATATCATTTAGATTAAAATAATCAAGTATTGCCTTAACAGGCTTTTCCCATTTGTGTGAGAAATGCTTGTTTTGTATACGAACAACTCCGCCCTGCCCCGGACCCTCAAACAGATATACCTCAAAGCCGTTCTCTGCAAGATACAGCATAGGTACAAAAAACTCTTCAAAATAACTGTCATTGCCTCCATGCAAAAGAACAATATCCTTACATTTTCCTTTGGCTTTCGCATGTATAACAGGAAGCTTCACATCTTCATAGGGTACATAAAACTGTTCAATGTCCTCTTGTTCAAAATAATCTTTATAATAACTATAAAACATTTCTGTTGCCTTGAGATAATACTCCTTTTTATCGGGATCTCCGTCATACATAAAAAACTCACTCATTCGATAATATCCGATTGCATTTTCGATGCGGTTTTCCTTAACTGCTTTATCCCCGAGAGCAATTAGCTCTCTTTTCCAACTTTCGCTGCTATTGATTTTATCACATACCGCCTTCACTTCATTTAAATCTCCACCATCCCACATCACCAGACGCTTAAGCTGAAAATCAAAATTACTTTGGGAATTAAGCTTAAATACACCTTTTTTAAAATTGAACTCCATAAAAAATTGCCTCCTTATATAACTTAATTGTACATTAAGGAGAACAACTTCACTTACATTTTTCTGCTGATTTAAATATGTCTTGAATCGAGCCGAGTTCTTTTGTACTTATGCCAAATAGTTTTTTGTTCACGGTGGCAAAATGTGATGAACTTGAAAATCCAGAGTGAATTGCTGCTTGTGTAATGTTTTCGCCTAACAGCATATATTTATAAGCTTTTATTAGCTTGGAAAACATGATATATGAAGCGATTGAAATTCCAACCTGTTTGCGAAACAGATGTGAAAGCCTACTTTCCGACAAAAATGCTATACCACACAAATCTCCCATAATACCTGCTTCAAGGGTTTCACTACCCTCAATCATATCAAGCACATCTTTGATCCTTTCGTCATATTCGATATCCCCACCTTTATCAAGACCACAGATTTTCAGGATTTCAATGTCAACTTTACTTTCACAAGACTTTATCGTTGAAATCACTCTTTTGCATATATCATTATCAAGTACGGCATATGGATTATCCTGTAGATACATTTCGTCAAGTGTTTTCGCACGGTTACAGGTTTCATCAATTAGATATACCAGCATAGGCGGATTGTCAATATCCACTGTATGCAAAACATCTGACTGAATAATAACACCTCCACATTCAAATTCATCGTCATTCACCTTACATTTTAAAGTCCCCTCCAACGCAAAAATAATATGCTTTGCAAAGTGCTTGTGCATATTGGGAGTACGGTAATATGCTTCAAAAGAAATATGGTCAAATGAATATTGCACTAAAATCTCCTCCAATTACAACGACACGGTGGCAAAAGAATGTTCAATGACTATTACGTCCTAAACTTTCAGCTTTTCTATAGCCGCTTTTACCGATAGTCTATTTGCAAGCTGTAAGGCTCTCTCTTTATAGGTTGCATTAATTTTTTTTGGGAGATGTAAGCCTTCTAGCCAACTCTACCCACTAATATTGGAACGAACACATAAGATTTTCATCGGTTCTGCTAATGTCATCATTTAATATCAACACATCTATAAAATCAATCATTTTAATCATAGACTTTAAAGTTTATAATGTCAACACAGTCCCTTTTGCTCGCAAAATATATATCATCAATACTTCTGTAATATGAGTTGACTAGATATTAATGAAAAGGTATTATAATATGCATAGATATAATTCTAGGCAGGAGGCGAATTTTTTGGGACGTCCATATACCGAAGAAGAACGAGTAGAGATAAAAAGTAAAATTAAAAAAATTGCTTCAACAATGTTCTTACATCAAGGTTTCAAAAATTTTAGGATACAGCAATTAACAAAAAAAGTTGGAATTTCACTAGGTGGTTTCTATACCTTTTATAAAGATAAAGAAACACTTTATGAAGAAATCCTGCGTGATGAGAAAAATCGAATACGAAAAAAAATTCTAATGATTATAGAAGAAGAAAATCAAACCCCGAAGGATTTTTTTGCAGACCTCGCCAATGTCTTTTTAGATAAAACAGCTACAAACAAATTTTATACAAATGAATATAGTGGTTTATTTGACACATTAGTTTGGAATGATGACCCTGTTACTGCAAAGGATAATCTTCATTTCATACAACAACTAAGAAAAATATGGTCAAATAAAGGAATAAAGCTTTCTGCATCTGATGAAGAATTAGCGTCGGCTGTTGCGACACTGGCTATACTATGCACTCATAAAGATAAGATTGGTGACGGCTTTGATTCTTGGTATCCGATAATTGAAAAAACACTTCTCGATCAAATATGATTTTTTTACCCATCCTATGAAAAATATTTGATTTTTTCATAGAATAGCGCTATACTCTTGTTAAAGGAGGTCTTCGATTTGTATAAACATAAAAGAACCGCCATACTCATCGGCTTGTTACTTTGCATGGGTTCCTCTACCCTTATGCAAACGTATTTCAGCAGCGCACTGCCTACAATCAGCAATCACTTTCAATCCGTTGATTTTTATTCGTGGGTACATGGCAGTTATATACTTGCTTCTTCAGCCGTCATCATATTTTCCAGTGGGCTCTGTCAAAAATTCGGCAACAAAAAGAACTTCATGGTTGGTTCTATACTGTTTGGCATGGGTACTGTAATAGCTCCGTTCAGCCATTCTATGCTACACCTTATAATAGCAAGAATCGTTATGGGGATAGGCGCAGGAATCGTGATACCGGCAACCTACGGAATAATAGGTGAACATTTTGAAAAGAAAAAGTATTCCTCTGTTTTTGCTGCCTTTGCCGTTGTACAGATATTATTTAATGGGCTGGGAAGTCTTTCCGGTGGCTATCTTCCAGAGATTGCTTCATGGCAAACGATTTTTTATATTTTACTCCCAATTGAACTGCTAAGCTTCTGGCTTGTTTTAAAAAACATTTCCGATACTGTTTTTACACAGCACTTTGCACCATTTCAAATAAAGCAACATCTGGTTATGATTTCTGCAATTTTACTTACAACTTTAGGCATTGAGCAGGCCTATCATAATCATTATTTATTGTTGTTTCTCGGTGCTATACTTCTTTTCTATGTGATATGGAAGGATGCAAAAAAAGGAAATTTATTGCTTCCAAAGGAGTTTATAAACGACCGATTTTTGCGAAATCTGTGCCTTCAAGTGTTTTTTCTTGGAGCCTTTTATAATGTTTGTCTGGCATATTTACCAACCCTTATGCAGTTTTCTATGGGACTAAGTGCAGATACTTCAGGTAATCTATTAGCGATATTTGTAGTTCTGATGGGAATTGGAAGTGTGCTTGGAGGAATTGCTAAAATATCAACTCGCTTAGCAATATTAATCGGATGGTTTACGTGTCTTGCAGGAAGCATTATGATGCAAATCCTTTTTACGCTCTCTATTGGAATGTTGGGTTTTGGCTCTGGTATTTTAATGTCAGTGTTATTAGGCTGTACAGCTTCACGAACACAAGGTCACGCTGCTGGAGTGAACAGTACAGCACATCTGGTTCGTAATTTCGGCGGTAGTATCGGAACAATCCTATTCCAATTTTCGCTGAACTATCCGCAACAATATTATATGTGGGGTGTCTTTATTCTGGCTTTATCAGGAACGTTAACGGTGGCACTGTCTTTTCGGTTTGAGCTCATTATAAACAATAATCAATTATAATTTTTTTAAGGAGAATTCATCTATGAAATATATAAGAAAGTTTCAAGGAATAAAAAAAGAGGACGTTCCTGTCGTTGGGGGAAAGGGTGCAAACTTGGGCGAGATGTATAGCGCAGGCTTGCCTGTCCCTAATGGATTTTGTATTACTGCAAATGCATTTGACGAATACATGGAGCAAAACAACTTTCAACAACAGCCATCAGCTTACAGCGATGACCTTCGTCTCCAAATAGAAAATGGAAACATCCCGCTTGAACTTGAACAGGAAATTGCTAAATGCCATGTTGAACTTGGACAAAATATAAGGCTTGCTGTTCGTTCCTCCGCTACTACCGAGGATTTACCGGAAGCAAGCTTTGCAGGGCAGCAAGAAACTTATCTGAATGTAATTGGCGAAAAACAGCTTTACATAGCGATAAAAAAATGTTTTGCTTCTCTGTATTCGCCACGAGCTGTCTCTTATCGGAAACAGTCAAACTTTGATGCTATCAAGGTCTCCTTGGCGGTTGTTGTTCAGGAAATGGTTGAAAGCGAAATATCAGGAGTTCTTTTTACTGCTGATCCAATTAGCCAAGATACAGGTCAAATGATGCTCAACGCCTCATGGGGACTTGGTGAAGCAATTGTTTCAGGAAAAGTAACGCCCGATATTTATATGTACGACAAAAGCCAAAAAAGTATTACCGATAAAAAATTGGGCGAAAAAGATATTTGTATTTGCTACAGTACGATTGGAATTGAAGAAAGAAGAACACCGGCAGAACAAAAAAGTCGCTTTTGTCTGACTAAAAAGCAAGCACTTGAGATTTTTGAGATGGGAAAAAAAATTGAGCAGCATTATGGCAGTCCACAGGATATAGAGTGGGCTATTTCCAAAGGTAATCTATATTTATTACAATCACGCCCTATCACAACTCTGGATAAACCAAAAAATAATCACATCGAACTATCAGCCTCTCAAAAAGCAATACTAAATGATTGGATTGAACATTGCCCCATCCCGCTTTATCCTTTGGATGTTGAACCATGTAAAATCGTAGAACATGCAAAGGCAAGGGTATTTCGTGAATTAGGTATTTCCATTGGTGGAGAGTTAAGAATGGATGAAGATGGCGTACTTTCCATCACCGCAGGCAAGATGCGTTTGTACCCAAAAATCGTGAAACTTCCTTTTCTTCTTCGAAGTTTTACTGACTACGCAGTTAATTCATCGCATACCGACAGTGAATTTTATATGATAAAAAGACAACTGAATGAAAACGCATCAGTTGATGTTTCTCAGTTATCTACCAACGCATTGGTTCAGCAGCTGAAAGACCTTATTGATCTATCGGAAAAGATTGCTTATGTGCGCTTTCGATATAATATTTTCCCATCTGTTGCTATTTCTAAACTGCTTTACTCAACCTTACAAAAGATAGATAAAGGTATAAATGAATTTGATTTGCTAAGTAATTTGCCTTATAAGACATGGGAAATGAATATAGCATTAAAAAAATTGGCTGTATATATTCAAGAGCATCCGGAAATGAAAAAAGCAATTTCTAATCCCAAAAATATAGATAGCTGTACCATATCAGACTTTAGAGACAGATACCCTGATTTTTCTATTAAGCTGCAAAATTTTCTAAATGAATTTGGTTGGAAATCCACCGCCAGTTATTGCGCATTTGGTTCTGTATCATGGTTTGAGGATATGAGTTCGCTCTTTTCTCTCATTAAAGTCCTACTTTACTCTGATAAAAATGATGCTGAACACGACAAATATCAAATCATTCTTACAAAAATTCAAGAACGTTTTTCTATGAAAAAAGCTGTCAAGGTACGTAAAAAAATCGAAGAAATACGAGGTTATCATGTTAATCGGGAAAAAAGCTTATACCTGATAGAAATGTGCTACGGTTTGGTTCGAAGGATTGCATTTGAGCTAAACAACCGCTTTCCAGAAGTTTTTGAGCAACCGAAGGATATTCTCTTCCTCACTTTAGATGAGGTTTATACACTACCTAACAGCTTTTTAGACTATAAAAAGAAGATTGTAATCAGGAAGGCAAGCCGTCCGCAAAATAAAAACTTATGGGATAGCATTTCCATAGGATCGAAGATGAACAATCAAAATACACTGACTGGTGTATCCGGGAACCGAGGAGTGTGTCGGGGAAGAGTTAAAAAGATTTTAACTTTAGAGGAATTTGATAAAATACAGCCGGGTGACATTTTGGTTTGCCGTTATACTGACCCATCTTGGACTCCCCTATTTGTATTAGCTTCTGCCGTTGTCTCTGATACTGGCGGACCATTATCCCACAGTGCTATTGTGGCAAGAGAGTATGATATTCCTGCTGTTTTAGGTTGTGGTAATGCAACTGATTCACTACAAGATGGGCAAGTAATTATAGTGGATGGAGACAAAGGCATTGTCCAGATTATATCTTAAGTGCTATGCATAGGCAATATTATCTTTGATAATAATCAACACTTTGTTGACTTAACCTCAATTGCTATATTTGAGCGCATCTGCAGCTTCAGTATCTTTTATCCCTAATGAATGGAGTATGTATTGTTCTTTGCTTAGCAAAACCAACCCTCGTTCCAATACTTCAAAATCCTTTACAATCATGTCGCTTAACGTTGCTTCTGTCATATGCTCTTCCCCCTTATTTATCCTCTTTTTGCCACTTTCCTTTTCCGTTTTATGATTTAAAACGCTTTATTTCAATAATTTTTTTCTTGCTTTTTTATCCATTCTTGATTTAAGTACCTCCCTTTTGTCATGACTGCATATTCTGCACTAATTTTATAGGGAACATGACCTGCCACTAAGATTCCTTTCACTTTAGCAATACGCATCACTTCATCAAATACATCTCTCGACAAGTTATTATATATTTTAATAAAGTCATAACCTTCATCGATGACCATTTCAATAGCAGGTAACACCTCATCGACTTGTTTTAGAACAATAGAGTCTCTAGGCCACATAGGATCTGGTCCATCAAACAAAGGGGTTCCAACAAACATTTCTGGTCCAAGCAACTTCCCGTTTTGAATACTCTCTCTTCGATCAAGATGTACCTTAGATCCTTGCATATTTCTCACTAGGGTAACTCCATAAGCCAAAAACCTTTGGTGAGTCTGTATCTCATTGGCATGTACGTGCATATCTGCAAACCCCGGTAAAATATATTTATCTGTGCAGTCAACTATTTCAACATCCTTGGGATAAATGATATGCTTGTCTTGTCCAATAAATGTAATAACTCCATTAGACACAAGAATTGACCCCTTAAAAACGTCCTCTTCATTTTCCATAGTAATGATTGTAGCATTTTTGAGCAAATACTTTTTGTTTTGAGCAATGTCAAGTTTTCGATATTCCAATGCATTATATTCAATTTTTTCGTCTTTTTGAAAAATAAGTGCATAAAAAAATGCACATACGATAATTAAACTCAATACACCTAGTCCCTTTTTCATTATCTCTCACCCTCATTATTCTCAATCACCAAACGTGTTTATTCATTACTTCTCGCATTGATTCATTGTATCACATTTATAGATTTTTTCGATAAGGCTCTTCTCTTACCATGTGTCCATATATAATTTTTAAGAAAAGGACAGGAACAAACCATCCAAACCCTGCAATCGGTAAAATGAGAAATGTATTGATTAAAACGGCTAATAACACCATCATCATGGAGACGGGACGTTGTAAATATAATGGCGTCTTGTGTACAATGATTGCCGCCGTCATAAAAATCAAATACCATAAAAGACCATATAACCAATCCATATTATTAAATACAAGACCTACAACAAAAGGTTGCACATGAATACCCGCGAACAACAAATGGTTTTTTAAGATTCTTCCCGACTTACCTTCGTCTTGTTTCGCTTCTGTATGATAAAACCGCTTCCCGGAGTTCAAAGCGTTACTAATCATGCCTCCACCCAAATCAAATCCAAGTAGCACTCCAATAACAATCTGATAAATATTCCATTGAAGCTCACCATTTAAATTAAGAACGACCAATACACATGGGATGATTAAACTTCCCACATACCCTAGTATTCTCTCTTCCAAATAGGCTCCTGTGCCATTAACAAAATCTTTTTTTCCAGAATACTCCCAATTAATTATTACGTCATTTTTCATCTTTTTCTCCCTTTACTCAATACATTTATAGTTTTCCCTCTAAGATAAATTCGACTTGTTTCTTCACTTCTCTCATCATGAACGCATATGTCATTAAATCATTATAGACAAATTCATTAAAAACAGTAATTGAGCATCCATATATACATTTGACGGCCGTTTGAACATCAAATTGTGGACTGATTTTTTCTTTTTCTATCAATGCTCTAAATAAAGCACCCAAATTATCCGCAATAATTTGATCTGCATCCATGTAGCTTTGTCGGCTACTTTTAGAGTCTACATCTGTAGCATCATAAATAATTGAATAATATTCCCGTAATAATGTCCGATGAATTTCTTTTGCATTTTTTACATAAAATTCAATGATACGACAAATCTCTTCAATGATTTCTTCTTTTGAATTGAGGTCAACCACATCGTTTTTATATTCGACAGATGCTACATCTTCAAATAAAGCAGCTATAAAAAGCTCACTTTTTGACTTAAAATAGTTAAACAACGTTCCTTCACCTATCTCGGCGAGTTTAGCTATTTCTGATGTTTTAACATTTTTAAAACCTTTTTTTTCAAATAGATTTTTAGAAACATCAAGAATTTTTTTTCTTGTCATCATTTTCTTTTGTTCTCTTAATCCTGAAATAATATCTCCTCCTATAATATGAGCATACTCATAATTGAGTATGCTCATATTATAGGGTTATCCTTCTTTTTTGTCAATACATATTTTCAAACAAATACAGTTCTGAAAAAATAATGACCTTTTCATTTGCCATTACCATAACTTTTGGAACACGGTCTAATTATACTTTATTGGGTGATAATGCTGCAACAGCTTCAATTTCTACTAATTGATTAGCATATCCTAATACTGTAACTCCAAATAAGATGCTTGGGACATCATGTTGCCCAAATTCTGCTCTTATTGTTTCCCATGCACTTACCAAATCTGATTGTTCGTCAGATGCTACAAGAACTCGAGTATATGCTACGTCTTCCAAATTAGCTCTACACTCTTTTAGAGCTATCTTCAAGTTCTCTACGCAAAGCTTTGCCTGAAGTTCATAATTGCTTTGGTCAGGTACTTCCCCATTTTTATCAATAGGACATGCTCCCGCCATAAAGAACAAATCCATTCCTGAAGGTATATGCCCTACATACGCATAATCTACTTTGGCTAAATTTTTTGAATACATCAATGCTATTTTTTTATTCATATTATCTTTTCTCCTTTTATAAACTATTTCTTCACTGTTATATTAAGGCTTCTTGACTTTTTAAGAAAGATAATACTTTTTTCTATATCATTTTTTATACAAAAACTACCATACATTAAATGCATGGTAGCTTTTGCTTACTTATCTTTTTTATATACGATTTTCTTAATACTACTATCTGATAGAAAAAACTCTTCTGCTAGATGTCGAATGGATTGCCCAGCTATATATTGCTTTAAAATCTTTTCATTTCTTTTTTTTAAATATTCTCGACTCTTTGTTTTTTCACCCCATCTTTTTCTCTTGTCAGCAGGAGAAGGGATGTACACATATTCCCCTTGGATATATTTTTGAATCTCTTTAACTAAATCCTCCGGTAATATTTTGTCGATTCTTACATATCGCATAAAGCTCACTTCCTTAATTTAATTTTTACTAAGGAAACAAAGCCTGTATATGTATGAAATTATCTGTCAAAAGCGACTATATCTCTTTCTCTGTGCAAATTGTCGCCAGCCTCATACTTACAGACTTTGCACAGAGCATATCAATCATTTTTCTATCCATGAGAAAAACATTCATGTTATCACACTCCCTATTTGTCGAATATTAATACCCTAATGCTTTTGCCACGATAATAACCTTTATCCTATCCTTCACTCATTACCTTCTTTCGAATAATACTCAATCACCTTATCTAAAAAGACTTTTCCATCTAAATGCTCTATTTCATGACAAAAACATTTTGCCATCTCTCCTTCACCTGTTAACATCAGCTCTTCTCCATATTCATCAAGTGCTTGAATCGTAACAGATTGCGGTCGAATGGTTTTTCCAAAACGTCCCGGATAACTTAGGCAACCTTCAATGCATTCTTGGACACCGCTGCTTCCAATAATTTTAGGATTCACTAGTTTTAGATACTGATCATCAAAATCGATGACGATAAGCCTACGCAATATGCCTACTTGATTGGCTGCTAATGCTGCGCCATTAGGCGTTATGTGAAGTGTATCCATCATATCGTCCAAGATACTACGGATATGGTCGTCTACTATCGCAACTTCTCTACACCTCTTGGTTAATACTTCATCCCCCTCAAAGCGCATCTCACGAATTGCCATTAGAACACCTCCTACTTATTGCCGCACGTGATTTTTTAATGCTTTCTTCAAATAAAAACACGTCCTCAATTGCACATCCAAACGCTTTTGCAATATCATAGGCTATCCAGATCGAAGGCTCAAACTTTTCTGTCTCAATGGCATTGATTGCCTGTCTTGAGGTGCCGATTATCTGCCCAAGTTGCTCTTGAGTTATCCCTTTTTGTTCTCTTAGTTCTTTAATACGATTTTTCACAAGTCCATTTTTCTCCTTTTTATTCCAAAAGTAAGGTTAACATTACTTTCATTCTATCAGCTAACACATTAAATAGCAAGCGAACATTATTTTCACTCCATTTTATGATACATAAAAAGACTAAGATGTGAAGCATCTTCTGCCCCACCACTTAGCCTAAAAAAATGAATTGTCTAAGGTATTAAGACCCCTCCGTGATAGCAGATAATTTCTTTTGCTTCATATGTCAGGATTTTACGTAGCGATGCCTCAGCCTCATCTATATCTAATGTATATTGAGGATTTGCGATTACCAACGCCCCATTTTCTAAAGCTGCAGCGTCTCCTGTAATCATAACTTTTTTCTGATTTACAAAGATTGAGATGTGACCTGGCGTGTGGCCTGGTGTTCCTATTATCGTACATCCCCCACACCAATCAAAAAGCTCTCCATCACCTACTTCTAAATCCACCTCAACCGGTTGTACATTTTTTAATATATTACAAAACTCCGCTCCAAAAGCTTTTTGTTCTTGAGGCAATTGGGCCTGCATGGCCTCTGCTTGTTCCAACCGCAGAGATTTTTGTTTCCCTGAAATATACCTTGATTCTTTTTTACTTGCAACTACCTGTATGTTTGGATACTTCTGTTTTAGTTTATATAATGCGCCCATATGATCATGATCTTGGTGTGTAATTAGCACATGAGTCAAATCCTCTTTATTATAAATTTTTCTTTATTTGAGATTTTATATCATTATTTCTTTTTTCAGTATAGATTGTTGGCATACTGTTGTCAATCATCCAGTCGCCCACTATCAAGGAAAGCTAGTTCCCTGTTGTTTGTATGCGCTTTAAATGATGCGAGGCATTGACTTAAATCAATGCCTCGTATCATCGTTTCTGTCATAATGTGTCTATACTTAATTATGAAAGGAGCAACACATATGAAAAATCATTCAACAAACCCTATACGTTTTTGGAGCAAGCTATCCGGTCTCTCCCTAATCATCATGGCTTTAGCTGCAGGCTATGCCTATGGATTTGTTTTTAACCACTTTTATGTTCCCAACAATCCCTCGCAAACGGTCAACAACATTCTCGCCCTTAGACCACTATTTTTTTCCGGTGTCGCTGCCTGGTGCCTTATCTTAATCTCTGACCTTATCGTTTCCTACGGGTTTTATCGTTTCTTAAAACCCATCCGCCCGCACTATGCCATTGCTTCCGGATTACTACGGTTAATTTACTCCTTGTTCTTAGCTGTCACGATTATTTTTCTATTCACTTATTCCATGGATCGTTTTTTAGTGTTTTGGTCTATGGGTCTTTTTATTCTGGGTTTTCATCTGATCATAACAGGTCTTGGCAGCTTATACGCCCCCAATATTCCCAAGGTCTTTGGATTCCTTCTTATCCTTGCCGGTAGCGGATATAGTTTAATTCACGGACTTGAGAACTTCATCCCCCAGGCAGAAGCCCTTGCTGCTTCATTGGAAATGGTACTGGCTATACCCATGACCATCGGCGAACTTTCCTTTGGTGTTTGGCTTCTCGTTCGCGGCGGTAAAATAATCAATCTACAGCCTTTAGATGCCTAAGCCCCAGACGTCCTTTAATCCTACTTAAAGATTCCGGCGTCATCCCTAGATAACTTGCCAGCTGATGCTGGGGGACTCGCGTCAATAAGTCCGGCCTTTTTTGCATCATATCTTTGACCCTTTCTTCTGGTGTCATACGTATAAAGGCTGCAAAAGTATCCTGGAGGTTTCCCATACCGGCTTCCATCATTTTTAACACAATGGACTCAAATTCAGGATATTTTGCCATCGCACTTTCTTGTTGACTCAGTTCCCCAACAATCATCACCGATTCTTCAAGACATTCTACAAAGTAGTCCGACCGACTATATTCATCATTTGGAAATAAAGCAATACTTTGATTTTCTGTGAAAAATTCTGAGGTGACCTCTTTTCCCTCTTTATCAATTGAAAATTTTCTGGCACATCCGTCAAGAACAAAATAACATCTTTTTGGTATTTGGCCTTGTTCTATGAGCATCGTTCCCCTTGCAAACGTCTCAACCGGAATATGGTCCATCATTTTTCGTAGCGACTTCGTATCGAGTTCGCTATATTGTTGAATCGCTTTCACCAATTTATCTAAGCCTTTATTTTCCACTTAACCCCCACCTTTCTCACTCTATTCCTTTACTATTACTCTCCTTCTCTTAACAAGTAGTTATCCATATATTCATTATAGCAAATTTTTCGGTGAATTGAGTGATGAAGTTGCATCTGTTATAATCAACGTATACACTTATTTTTTAGGAGGAAAGTCTATGCAAAAAATTAATGGTTTTGATGGAATCGAATTATCACGCATTGCTTTTGGCGGTATCATCGTTATGGACGAAACACAAGAAGAAGCCAATCGCTTTGTTCGCAAAGCCGTAGACATGGGCGTTAATTATTTTGATGTAGCCCCGACTTACGGCAATGCAGAAAGCCGGCTCGGTCCCGCACTTGAACCCTATCGAAAAGACGTTTTTTTGGCGTGCAAAACAGAAGACCGAACCCAAGTAGGAGCTCAACGCCTCCTTGAACAGTCGCTAAAAAATCTACGAACCGATTATCTTGATTTATATCAATTGCATGCCGTTTATAACTTAGAAGATGTCGATACGATCTTCGGCCCCACAGGTGCCTTTAAGGTGTTTGAAAAGGCTAAAAAAGAAGGCGTCATCAAACGTATCGGTTTTAGCGCACACTCTACCGAAGCCGCACTTGCCTTGATGGACCGTTATGATTTTGACTCAATTATGTTTCCCTTTAATTTTGTGTCCATGATTAAAAACGGCTATGGCATGCATGTCCTTCGAAAGGCCAAAGAAAAAAACATGACCGTAATCGGTATCAAATCCATGGCCCTATGTGAGCATAAAGCCTCCGATGATGTTAATCACCCCAAAGCTTGGTATCACCCCATCGAGGATTTTGAGCTTGCGCGTAAAGCTGTCAGCTATTCTGTCTCCCAGGGTGTAGACATTATTATCCCTCCCGGAAATTTTGAAGCTTTTAAATGGGCTGTTGAGATTGAACGCAAGGGACTAAGCTTAAGCGATGAAGAATTTGAAGCTTTAACAACTCTTGCCAACCAAACTGTCCCATTATTTCCTATAAAGAAACGCTAAAACAAAAAGGCTAATCCCCATTATCCTTGGAGAGATTATCTTCACGCCAGGAATGTTTTCTAGAGAAAAAACCGGAGATGCAGTATATGGTCCTTACTGCATCCCCGGTTTTTTATTTATAGACATTTTCTTTATTAACTTCAATCTATGGAATATCGATAAGAACTTCACTCGATAGTTCTATCGGTTCTTCCCCAAACTTAAACTGACTGGTAAAGACTACTTTATAGGCGCCTGCAGGAAGTTTTTGTCCTGAAGCATCTGTATAGTCCCAAGGGGTTTCATAGCGAACATACCCTTCTTTTTCAATCGCCACATCCGTGATTACCGTCAAGAAGCTTCGAACACTTGCCCAATTATAGACCTGGTCGCCATCACTATTATAGACATTGAAGTCAAACGTTTGACTTGAACTAAATGTAATGATCTGATCGGATTCGGTTTGATTATGGATATCAAATATAAATTCGACGCTATCACGTCCCACCTTCGCATCTAAGGACGCATCAAAGGCTTTTTCTTTTTCTACAATATGCCCTTCCGCTTTTAAGTAATCTAAGGATTGGACTAAAATCATCGCCGCTTCCCCACGCTTTAAAGGACTACCAGGCTCTATCAGCTCTTCTACTTGAGGCCCACCTTCTAGCCTAAATAATCGTTCAAACTCCATCGGACGTATCGGTTCATTTGGCTTGAGTGCCCTATCAAGCGCCACACCATTGGCTCCGATAATGACAAAAGCTTTGGCATACCAGGCATCATTATCCGCTTCTAAAAAATAATCGCTTGCCAACGGCTCTTTTATAAAACGGAAGCGGTCTAAGTTAAGGTCAAAAATATTCACTGCCAGTTGAATCGCCTGTGCATTGGTTAAGAAATCATCCGGCCTGTACATACCATTGCCGACACCTTCCACATACCCTTCCATATATAACTGTTGGACCGCCTCTTGATAGACGTGATCCTGAATATCGCTAAAAAATTCTTGTCCGTTTATAGGTACCTGAATCCCTGTTAATAATATCATCAAAGCAAGTGGAAGACTTATTTTTTTTGTTAACATATTCTTTCCTCCTTTGTTTACATTCTTTTATCTATCACTGTTATATACATTTGACGTATTCTTGAACGGATTTGTTCCAGGTGTTTCCGGCAGTTTTCCGATTAAAAAAAGCACCACTACTCATCAGATGATAACTAAGTAGCGGTGCTTCTATCTTTATACTATTTATTTTTCAATCGTTATTAACCTTGCATCGCCATCCCAACCAATGGTATAACCAAAGTTTTCAAATTCTCTAACCTTCACATAAGACACACCGTCTTCAATTATGAATTCATTAATATAAAGCTTTTCTCCATCTCTAAGAAGATAAGGTTTTTTCACTTCATTATCCCATTCAATGGTTTCACCAAATTTTTCTGCAATCATTCGTGTCGGTAAATATGAGGACCCGTCTTTAATAATTGTATCTATTAATCCGGTGTCACTAAGTTGACCTTGGCTAATATTCATCATTACATACATATCATAATCAACATAGATTTGCATTGACTTTGGCATTCGATCCAAATACTCAGTAAATGTAACTACATTATCTGTCGGTACTTCTACATCAAATGAATCAATTTCTTCAAATGACTCATTGATTGTCATCGTTGCCTCAAAGGTCACACTTTCATCGACGATATCATTCACTTGCACTTTAAGCATTGTGTCACGTGTGAAAACATCATCTTCCTCACCTATTGTAAATGTCAACATAGACCCTTCAATATATGCTTTCATCATACTATTATATAGAACTAAGGCTTCTTCTAAGTCATCTTTGTATTGGTCTTTATTATCAATAAAGTCTTCTGAAGCATTTTTGAGTTCATCAACCAAAAGTTCTTTGTTCATCATATCCATTGCATACACACCGACTAAGAGACTATATTCTTCATCGCTTAATTCAAGTATATATTCTGATATGGCATCGACTAAGTCTTCGCTATTTTCTAAACTGTAATCCAAAAATCCAATAACTGTATCTCCAAGATTATCCGCATCAAACGTTATGGAATATTTATCATCTTCTTTTTCAACGATATCCATGGAATAGTCGCTATATACTTCTTCAAGCATTTGATCAACAAAACGTGAGTATGCTTCTGATTGTTTTTGTCTTACACCAGCATCTAACTGCCCTTTGAACTGTTCAGCTATTAACTCACCTTCTACTGAACTTCCTGAAGTAGAACCAAGTAAATTAGCATAAAATGTAATCAATTCCTCATCGGATATACTGATATATTCTATACCGCCAAACACCGAATCAAACTCATCATTGAATTGTATCATTTCTTCTTCTGTTACAAAACTTGAAAATACATCCTTTATCGCCTGAATATAATCATCTAACTTTACATATGTTGTATCCACATTTCTTATCACTGTCATTAAAGGAATAGATTCGTCTGCGTTATTTGAACTCAAGTCAAATTGGGCTACCGTTTTGTTATTTTTAACATCGGAGTCCATAGTATATACAAAACTATTATTATTAGTAAACGCTATAACCGCATTAATAACTTCTATTTCTGAATCGTCCATACCACTTTCAAGCATTTCTTGTGGAAGTGTATCCAAAGAAAAAGAAACTTTTCCTTCACTACGTACCGGCTTTGAAAGCACTAATTCATTTAGATCTTTGTACACATTATAAAAGGATAGTTCTTCTCTGGCACATCCTACAAATACACTCATTGTTAAAATAGTAACTAATAAAACACTAATCATTCTTTTCATTCTTTTAAACTTCATAAAAATAGTCTCCCTTGTCTTTTCTAGATGTCTTTTTACATCATTCTATTTTATTTACAACTCACATTATAACATAGTCTTGTTATTCTTCAAACAAAATAATAAATCTTTTATTTTAGGGCACTTATCTTTTCTTATTTGAGTTGCTTGGGAACCAGCCTTTGCGAACGCGTTCCTCTTGTTCGATAAGTTCATGGATACTCCAAAAAGAAGAAAAACCAGTAATACCTAAAATAGAAGCTATCACTATACTATCTACAAACAAGGAAGCAACAATTAATGCCAAACCTACAATTAAAAAAACTGGCCAGGCTTTTTTACCTATATAATATTCCGTTTTAATAACAATTGGATGAAAAATCCCAATAATTAGAAAAGCCACTGCTCCAATTACTAAACCTTGAAATTCCATAACGCCTCCTAAATCTCTTCTATCTTTTCTAATACGATATCCACCAATTCACTATCAACCACTTTCATCAGGTCTTCAAGTAATAAATCAACCTGCATCCCAATTCGCCCTCCACTACATACAATTCGCCCACTATGGGATGCACTTACATGAATAAAGGTTTTAAAGCTTTTCTTCATTCCTATAGGAGAACACCCTCCATGGATATAACCCGTTGTTTTGAGCAAGTCTTTTTGCGCAATCATCTCAACCTTTTTTTCTCCAGCTACCTTGGCGGCTTTTTTTAAATCAAGGGATTCACCTACCGGTACAACATACACATAATAATCTCCACTATTGCCTTTGGTAACCAAGGTCTTAAAGACAATTGCAGGATCTATACCTACTGTTTTTGCTACTGTCACGCCATCTGTCTTACCATCGACTACAGTATATTCATGCACCTCATATTGAATCTTATATCGGTCTAAAATGCGCATTGCATTTGTTTTCTTGTTTTTTGCCATTATGTATTCCTCCAGATTTTGTATAATTCTAGAAAACGCTGTATGTATCGTACCATATAATTTTCTATCAATCCAATCTTTTATTAAAGGTTACTGTTGTGATTCCAATAAGTACAAAAATAATGCAGACCATAGCCACTGTTGCCGACCATAAATAAGTGATAGAGACACCTTTAATAATGATTCCCCGTAAAATAATCAGAAAATGTGTAATCGGAAATGTGGCACTGATATATTGAATAAATCGAGGCATGGATTGTCTTGGAAACATAAATCCCGATAAGAGGACACTAGGCAAGAGAAATGCCAAGGTTGCCTGTATGGCTTGTCCTTGGTTTTTTGCTATAGTCGAGACTAGCATGCCCATGGATAAGGCTCCAATTAAAAAGATGAGTCCCAATAAAGACAGTTCTAAAAAGCTTCCGGCAACCAAGACGCCAAACACCAGCCGACTTAATATCATAACAATGACAAAGTCATATATTCCAATGATAATATAAGGAATCAATTTTCCTATAATGAGTTCAAAGGAAGTCACCGGAGTCATAATAAGCTGTTCAATGGTTCCAAGCTCCTTCTCCCTTACCATGGCTAAGGCTGTTAGAATAATGGTGATATTTTGAAGAATTAGCCCGACAACTCCCGGGATATTAAACTTGGCACTTTCAAGTGTGGGGTTATATAAAACCATGGGCGAAGCTTTAACACCGACTTGACGTGTCGATGGCTTAAGATTTAGATTATAGTGGTTGCTAATAAGAAGGGCATATTGTATGGCCGTTCTTGCAATGGTAGGATCTGAACCATCGACAAGAATTTGAATATTTGCCTCTTCTCCTCGCAAAATGGACGTAGCAAAATCTTTGGGTAAAATTAAGCCGACCTTAATATCCCCTTTTTCAATCGCTTCTTCTAAGCGACCGACAGATGTTAACCGCATGGTATCAATAAAATAATCCGCATGTATAAACGCATCAATGAGCATCTTGCTTTCGTAAGTACCTGACGGGTCATAGATACCTAATTCAACATCCGTTACATCCGTATTAACGGCAAAGCCAAAAATCATCAACATCATAATCGGCAAGATAAAAGAGATAATCATACTGGGTTTATCTCTTTTTATATGTATAAACTCTTTTTTTGTAACCGTGAGCATGCGATAAAATCGGAAGTTGGACATAAATTACTCTCCTCCTTTTGTATCTCTGAGTGATGATTTCATTTCTTTATAAGACATTAATTGGTTAATGCCTTGGTCAGAAAGCTCATGGGCAATAAAAACATCTTCTAAATTATCAAAGCCTGACTTTTCATAGAAGGCATTGGGGGTGTCAATATCGATGAGCTCACCACCATATATGAATCCGATGCGATCACATACTTCTGCTTCATCCATATAATGGGTGGTAATAAACACCGTTACCCCTTGAGCGGATAATTCAACTATGGTTTTCCAAAACTGTCTTCTCGATACCGGATCAACGCCGGCTGTTGGCTCGTCTAAAACCAGAAGCTTTGGATGATGGATGAGGGCACACGATAAGGCCAAACGTTGCTTTTGCCCACCTGAAAGGGTTTTAGCCAAGGCGTCTTCTTTACCGCTTATCTCCGCTAATTGAATCAAACGCTTGGTTTCATTAGCAATCGCTTGCTTACGCATTCCAAATATACGACCATAAAAAGTCAAATTTTCTCTAACCGTTAAATCACCATATAGACCAAATTGCTGGGACATATATCCGATATTATTTTTTATCGCTTCAATATCTTTTTTTAAATCATAACCAAAAAGGGTCCCTTGTCCGGAACTAGGGGTAATAACACCACATAACATTCGAATGGTCGTTGATTTACCTGAACCGTTTGGACCTAAGAGACCAAATATTTCTCCTTTTTTTATAGAAAAACTAATATTTTTTACAGCATGAATGTCTCCGAATCGTTTGTCCAACCCCTTAATATCAACAATAAGATTAGTCAATAAAATCACCCTCCAAATCTACTGATAAGAGCATCCCCGGTCGAATGCTTTCGCTCTCAAGAATTTTAACATCGACCCTAAAGACAAGCCGCTGATAGTCTTGTTCCGTTACGATATTCATGGGTGTATACATCGCTTCATGACCAATGGTTTGGATTTGTCCGGTGTAAGTTGCACCGGTAGACGTAAGGGTTAAAGGCAATAATTGCCCTACTGATATAAGACTTAAATCTTCTTCATTCACATAGAGGTTCATGTGGAGTTCATTAGGATTATAATATGTCGCTAGAATAGCCCCTATTGTTACAAATTCTCCCACGTCATAGTTAATAGATTCTATCTGACCAAAATGATAACTATGAACCGCATAATCTTTTAACTGGATTTCTAATGCGTCTTTATTTTGCAGTGCTTTATCTAAAGCTAAACGGGCAGAATCTATTGCAAACTGATCACCACCGCTTTGAGCTATAGATACGTTCTGTTTAGCACTATCTTCACTGATTTGGTTTAACGCATATTGTTGGCTCAAGCGATTAATTTCCGCTTGAGACTGCTGAATATTTTGCTCCCATTTTTCAATATTAAGCTGTGCATACTCTATTTCTGATTCCACGTCCTGTAACTCTGTCTTAGCCACTACCCCTTCTTGGTAAAGTTGACGTATAGACGCATACTGTTCATATAATCGGTCATATGTCACTTGAGCTTGCTCTAATGCAAGCTCTGCAGCGGTCTTAGCTGCTTTTGCAGCTTGAACAGATTGATAAACCATGGCATTGTTTGTTGCATATATATCTACAGAATTTTCTAATATTGAGAGATTCTCTTCTCTGGCAGGTGCTTGGACTTGCTCTAAAGTCAACATGGCCGATGCTATGGCCGTATCTGCTTGGATAAGCTCTTGGTCCAAGTTATCATGATTGATTATTGCAATCAAATCCCTTGCTTGTACCTTATCCCCTTCATCAATGTATAATTCCTCTAAAGTGCCGCTAGCTGTTGCTTGAATTGTATAGTTGTTACCAATTGCTTCACCATAATACAGCGAATTATCTTCCGGCCTATATAGTACGGTTAAGAAATAGTAGATGCCAATACCTACAATGATTATTAGGAGTATCGGAAGCTTATTTTTCATAGCAGGTCTCCTTTCAGATATTCATCAACTTTCATTCTTATGCGTGCATCCTATATATTTATTATACCGCTTACACGTACAATTAGCCAAATAGAATTTAATCTTACGCCTTTTACTTAAATAGTATTTTGGTGATGTTATGATTTCTTGTGAATACTTCTTGAGATTGAAATCCAAATCGAATGGCTATAGTTAACATATCTTCTTTTTCTTCCTTAATCATCTTGGCCGCATAATAGATTCGAATCCTTAATATGTAATCTCTTACTCCTATAACAAGTTTTTTAACGCATTCTCAATAAATATATCAAACAACAATACCTTTGTCTTTTTTGTGCTGATTTTCGCTATTTTTACCGAAACTAAAAGCAGTCATAAATTCACTTGAACTTCACTAAAATCAAGGGTTACCGCATTGTAGTTTTCCATATTCTCGTGAACCTCTGCTATCTATCTTGACTACTCGTAAAGCACCTATATCTAAATCGCTCTGTACGCAATTAAATCAGCCGTTTGGATATGTTTACTCATAGCAAAAAAGAAGGGATTTTGAAGTCTTGGATTTATATCACCAATTCCCCAAAGTCCCTTATATCAAGCCTTTCCGAGCACACTTCTTTATTTCCTTGGCATCAATACTATACACTCCACATGGGTGGATGGTTTATTGAGACAGATTCACGGCACTATATCGTTCCGATGAATCTGTAATAGATATCAATTCTTTGTGTACGCTTCCCATTAATCGTCTCTGCTTGATGAATGACAATCTTGTCTATGAGTTCCTTGAGCAATGGAGCTGTTAGCTCTGTGATTTCGGTGTACTTCTTGATTAGCTTGGTGAACTGGTAAGAATTCAGGTTCTGAATCTCTATTTCAGTCAGTTGCTCATCAAGAGCTTCCAGTGTTTCCTTCAAATCACTTTGCTCATTCTCATAACTCTTAGTCAAAATCATAAATCGTTCATCAGAGATTTTCCCTAATACGTTGTCTTCGTAAAGCCTTTTGATGATTAGGTCAAGTTCCGCAAACCTTTTATTACTTTTGGCTCTTTCCATGGTCATCTTCTTGACCTTGGCATTTTGCCTTTGCTGATTGGCTTTTGTCAGATACTGAATAAACTCCTCATCACCAAGCTTCGCTAATTTCACTTGCTTCCTGATATCCTGCAACACTAGCTCATACAAGTGATCATATCTTGTGTAATGATAGGTACAGGCATCTTTGCCATTCCTTTTTGCATTGGCACAAGCGTAGAAGGCATGCGGATTCTTCACTGACCTTGGATTGGTGTAGGCCATACTTTTCCCACAATCTCCACATTTAAGTAATCCTGTGAATATATGTACCTGACCGGTTTTATCTTTCTTCTTTTTGACCCTCACCATTTTATTAGCTATTTCAAAAGTAGAATTATCAACCAGTGGTTCATGAGTATTCTCAACAACGATTTGGTTTTCAATGGGTATATCAATTCGTTTCTTAATCTTGTAGGACCGAGTGACGTTTTTGTGATTGACCATATGACCTAAATAGACCGGATTCTTGACAATCTTTACCACACTGGATTCATGCCACTTATAGGGATTATCCAGTACCTCAAGAGTCTTTCTGCCTTCTTTGATATCATCATAGCATCTTGGCTTTAATACCTTATTCTTTAAGAAATACTTGGTTACTGAATAAGGACTATGACCTGATACAATCATTTCAAAGATTGCTTTAGTATGAACAGAAGTAATTTCATCTGGAATCAGTCGATTTTTATTATTTGGGTCTTTCTGGTAACCATAGGGTGGTTTACTACCAATGAATTCTCCGTTCTGTGATTTAGTCACAAAAGAAGAGCGTATCTTCTTGGAGATATCCTTGGCATAGTACTCATTCACAATGCTTTTAAAGGGCATAATCTCATTGTCGCCACAGAAGGTATCAATACCGTCGTTGACAGCAATGTACCTTACATCATTTTCAGGAAAGAAGATTTCCGTGTAATGAGCTATCAGTGCATTATTTCTACCAAGCCTTGATAAATCCTTGGTTAGTATGACATTAATGCGCCCTTGCTCTATATCATGTATCATACGCTTAAATTCCGGTCTTTCAAAGGTTGTACCACTGTAACCGTCATCTACATACTCATCATAGATAGCAAAGCCATTTTCACTGGCATATCTTCTTAACATTTGCTTCTGTGTCTGAATACTATTGCTTTCGCTTTCCGTCCCGTCGTCTCTGGATAACCTACAATAAACTGCCGCTGCATAGTCTTGTTGTAAATTTCTATATTCTACTTGCATATATGTCCTTTCCAACAGCAATATCAGCGACTGTAAATATTGCTATTACCATTATAACCTTTACGGGACGGTTTTTCATCTGTTTTATGAGTTTCAGAATTCAATACTTCACGATTAATGGCCTGAAGCATTGATTCTTCAAGGGTTTTAGTCCCTGAATAATGTGAAGTCACAAGATAGAGATTATTTTCAATCTTAATTTCACTTTGCTTTGTTGATCCTTCGTTATCTTTAGTTTTAATAGGTTGTTGATTATCTAATTGCTCCATCTTGCGACCTCCTTTCCTACATTTCTAGTTCTTCTTCATCGATATATTGCTGTCTTAACAATTCATACTGCCTTTCGCGGCTTTTTTCTTCTAGCAACACCTCCAATGTGGTTTCTATGGTCATTAGTAAATAGGGTTGTTTGTTGGTCTTATGATTGTCCGGTATTGTTTTGTTTGGTGTATAAACACCACCTTTTTTCAGTTCTTTGATGGCTTTTTTCAGTGCTTCACCTTCAAGTGCTGATAGTGGATTATGATGAAGGTACTTTCTTTCAAGATCACTCTTATCCTCATAGTCCAGTAAATCAGCCGCAAGTTGTACCGCCTCATACATCAGTCTTGGATTATTAAGAGCATCCCTGAAGGTCAAGTCATTATATTGAATGACATTATTCATATTTTTTTTTGTAAAGTCACCATAAGCCAATAACTTGTCACTGCCACATTTTTTGCCGTCACCCATAACAAACAAGACCTTGTTTGAGAGGAAGTTAGCTTCAATACCTTTGTTATTGAGATAATGGATGAATTCCTCTCGGGTATTACTTTTTCCAATAGCTTCAGCAACCGTTTCAGCTAAAATTCTCTTCCAACTGTCGCCAGAAAGATCGGCTCGATTTTCACCATAGCTTTTCCATCCGTTACCTTTTTCTATGACCGACAAACCATAGTCACGACACAGCTGATCGGATTTATCCTTCAACAACTGAAGGTCTTTCTTTGACTGCTGCCATTTAAGACCGGTCTTATAGTTTACTGAATTCAGTATTATGTGATTATGGATATGCTGCCAATCCGTATGGGTTGCTACTACACCCTGAAAGCCCTCAAATGTTGCCAACAGCTTTTGCCCTATTTCATGGGCTGTCTCACCGGTCAAATCATCTGACAAACTAAATGATTGAATGATATGGACATACTGTCGGCCTTGCGTCTGCTGATATTCTTGCTTTACCAGGTGCATTTGCTGATAGGCACTTTCCAACAAGCAATCTTTCGCTGAGATCAACTGTCCATTTTCAGTTTTATCAGGGTTCTGGATATAATCCAGAACCGCTTTTAGTCCGTATGGCTTACCTGCCTTTACACTTTGCATCTTAATAATTGCCATTTGGTCACTTACCTTCCAAAGCAGACTTAGCAGCATCTACAAACTCTATAAACTGCTTCTTGATGTGCTCAAGATTAGGATTATGAATATGCCCCACTCGAAGCATAACGGTCAGCTGATTCAGGTTGTTACCAATGGCATTCAGTTCTGTAATCATCTCACGTAACCCATCAATGACCTTGATATCTTTTTCCAGTGCAGATATTCGAACATATTCAGATAGCTTTAGATGCGCCTTATCTGCCTTTTTTCTTATTCGTTCATTTTCCTGATGAGTTACTTTAAATCCAATAAATTCATCTCTCATAAGCTACACCATCCTTTCATAATTCCAGTTCTTCATCGTTTAGTGACGACTGCACTTGCTTTAAATAGGCCAATCGAATATCAAGACTTTCCATTGCCAGTAGATAATTATCAGCATCTAAACCGGATAGTATATCTAATGGGGTCGTCATATCATCTTGGTAACCGTTGTACAGATTATAGGCAAGCCTAATCAATGCTCTGGAGCTACTACAAAAGTCAACTCTGCCGTCTAACAAACAATCTGATTCAATCTGGTGATTTCGAAAATCATAGATCGAGTCAGATTTTGCAAACAGATCCGCATTACCTGACAGGATATAGAAAAGAGAAATTCTTTCTTTATCCTTGGGATGTGTCCCATCCCTTTGAATTAAATTCATTAACTTGTTCTCATGTTCCGTGTTTAAAAATCTCATGTCATCACACTCCTTATTTTGCTAATTGATCGGTTACAAAAAGTTCCCCCTACTTATAAGCCGAAAAATAGGGGTAGGTGGTCGAACTTTTTGCCATTTTGTAATGAAACTGTAATATTTCTATTCATTTCTTTTTGTATTTCATTTATAAAATGACATTAGTCTTCTCATGTTTTAAGCCGATTTCAGAGAGTGAGTGACGCGCTTTTTTATATAAAACAAAAAAAGCCCCCTACTCAGACGCCGAATAGAGGGTTTGTGAAAAACTATTTATTCATTTTTTTTTTGATGACAAAATTCTTTTGATTTTTTCTTGCGAAGCAAGGGACTAGAAGCACTTTTCAGAATGAAAAGTTTAACTTCTAGGTAGCTTGCCCCTGACTGTGTCAGGGAATTTAAAAAATAATATACTGCGTCAATTCATTAAAGGAACTAATTCCGCTTTCTAACATCTACAATCTCACCCGTATAAAAGTTGACAATTAGATATTCTTCATTAAAGCTATTTTGCGCATCCGGTACAATCCAATACAAAGAATTTTCATTCATATACTTACCATCAGAAGAAATAAAACATATTATTGGTAATTCAGAAGTATTATTAAGCTCTTCTTCATTTAAAATGTCAAATACTTCTTCCCTAGAAATACCATTATTCAGATACTCCTTATAAATCATTTTACGGTTGTAAATATAGTTGTCTTGTATCCAAATACCCATTTCATCACCATATCTATTTTGTCCTATAACTGTAGTATGTGGTGCCCCTAATCCTGGTGGAGAATGATATATTGAATCAACACGAACAAGCTCATTCCTATAAGCAATCAACTTTGGGCTATTACTAATCAATACAAATAGACAGAACAGCATAAATATTATAAAGGCAATTATGATACATTTCACATAATATTTCTTCATTTTCATCTCCATTTAATATGGAATAACAAGATATTGTTTCCAAAAAATGCCATTAGTATTATCTGTATCAACATTTTTATATACATATTCAGGTGTAGATGACCATCCATCTTTAATAATATAGTAATCATTTGATGTATCTGTACTATAACCAACAAAATTCACATAATGCAATCCATAATCATTAGGATCATTATACAATATAACACCAGGTCTGTCAGCATCAACTTCTGTTTTTAAATCTGAATAATCCAAAACACCATTTAAATCCTTAGACATTGCTACTAAAAAGCTTACACTTGAGGTTGAGTAATCATTTAAATAATTATCAAGTCCAGTTCTAAAGTCAGATGGCCATGTAGCATGTTGACCGATAAATGGAACTTCCCAAGAATCCATATAATTATATAGTTGTGTATTAACCCAGCTGGCACTTTTACCTGTCGGTATCAGTGATGGATAACCATGAGATTCCCAATAATCAACAATAATTCTACCTGCATTCGAACCACAAGCATCAAGAACATTATAATCGCTCACACCACTAACAATTACTTCATTAGTATCATATGATTTAGGTGTAATAATAAATTCAGAGGGTTCTTCAATAAATTCCTCAACTTTTTCTATTTTCTCGTCACTCTTTTTCTCATCAACTTCGATATTTAATAAATTAATTTCGACCTTATCGTCTTTTGCAATATACGTCATATTTTCTCCGTATATAAGTGTTAGGTTTCTTTTTTTTATTTTTCCTTCTTTAACAATTGTGTCTAACGCAGTATCAAAAGGTGATTTACCCATCGAAAACTCTAATAAATCATTATTATCAATGTCGAATATTAAATATCCACTTGAATCAGAAAATTTATCATATATTTTTATGTATAAGGCTTTTTCCCGTCCTTGTTCGTCATGTAAAATATACTTTAGTTTAACCTTCATACCCTTCCAATCTTCAAATGAATTAATAGATGATATTTCATCTACCTTCATAAATATTTGTTCGTTTATGTATCTCTCATCTGATTTTGCGTATATCAAAATAGTAGAGTTCAATGTAACAATTAACATTAATACTAGCGTAATAATTTTTTTCATATATTCTACCTCTTTCTTAATTCTTTATTTATAGTTATTACCTACCACTTTCCTGTGTCCACATCTGCTTGATACTAATTTTGCAAAGTCTCCTAATAATTAATTGAATTATCACTAATTTTTAATGCTCATATTAATGATATCAATATCATTTTTCAACTCAATATTAGTAGTAAATATTATTACTGGTATAACTGTCACTTTCAATCATTATTCCATTCTTATATACATAAGCATAGGATTTCAGCCTGTATGAATATCCACTGGTTACATACCAACTCTTTGAGAAAACAAATTCTGTACTGGAATATTCACTCGACCAGCTTTTTATTGTTGTCCACTTACCGTTTGAATATTGTTGCAAGTCACAAGTTATTGATACTTCATCAACATTCCTTGCCGTCACAGCACTGGTAAATGTTGATTTTCCGCTATCTGAGATTTCAAAGTCATTGATGAATGAATAGATATTAGTAAACCTAACTTCAATAACATTTGACTCATCGTTCTTTGAATTCGTTGTCTTTGCCTGAACGGCTGTCCAGCTACTTGAACAAAAAATCATGATTACCAGAAATCCTGCGATCAATTTATAGACTCTTCTAAACATAAAAATCACCTCCCTTCACTATATATAACAATGAAGTAAGGTGATTTGTTACACTTTTTTTAAAAGTTTTTTATTTATTTTTTTCAAGACTCTCTGCTATCTTAATCAATTCGTTTGGTTTTATGTTTCCGTTGATCATAAAATCCGTGTTATCATCGTTCCAGAATAATATGATTCCATCATTCTTAACAATCAAATATCCACTTATAGCTCCAATCGGCACTTCATTCATTTCAGCATCTTCAGTATCCATATGGTATGCCGAACCGTTGCTTCCTTGTGTGAAAATAAGTACATCTTCACCATTACTATATCTGAATATGGCCACATTACCGGCTGACTGAGCACTATCATAAGTATAGCCTGCAGGTAAATATGTCGGATAATAATATTGATCCATATCCAACTGAGGTGTGCTTTGACCGTCTACCACTTCATCAACTCTAAATTCTGTATAGCTTTCGCTCTTTTCCATGAAATAATTTAATATTCTCACCCTAAATGCCTCTACAGACATTGTCACTACCGCAAACATACTTATCAGGACCAATATGAAAACTGCCACTCTGCTTGAATACAACTTAATCTGTTTCAACCACTTTTTTCTTTGCTTTTCCTTCTCTTTCGTATGGATAAACTTTTCAAACCAATCGTCCATAGACTTTGATATTTTGACCTTGTCTATTTCATCTTTTTCACTTTCCAAATCTTCCAGGATATTTTTAACATGAGCTTCTCCAACCAATTTGTAATACGCATTCATCATGCTATCCACACCTGAGTTCAAATCCTCATCACGCATATTCATATCGCTCACCTCCCAGAACGTCCTTGCAGGCTTGCCTAGCTCTTGTCAATTTTGTTCGCACACTTCCTTCTGACATCGATAACATTTCAGCAATTTCTTTATCCGTATATTCATATAGATATTTTAGCGTCAGAATATCTGCATACCCTTCATTAATATTCTCCAATAACCTTGCTACTTCCTCACTTTGATCCAGCCTCAAAACATTGATTTCTGGCGTAACCTCTGATTCATCGCTGATGCCATCCACTAAGTCATCAATATTTGCTGTGTATCTTCTTTTTCTCTTATTATACTGATTAATTGAAAGGTTTCTAACTATTATAACAATCAAACCCTTGGTTTTGTTACACTTTACATCAATGTTTTCATTCAAGTAATCAGCCACCTTAATAAAAGCTGTTTGAACAATATCTTCTGCTTCATGATAATCCTTTAATATTTTGTTAGCAACATATAAAAGTTCTTTGTTGTATAAAAGATACAGTTCCTCAAGATGACTTCGAACCACATCATTTTCAATTACACTTAAAAAAGCCAGCATTATACTCCCTCTTTCTTTTATTTAAAAACTCTCTTTATCTCGTTTCACAATATTACAGCTACTAATATCTGTCTAGTTAATATTCCTTAATCATGCTCAAAACGCTCTCCACATGTGTGGAATACTAATGACTAATCTATTGATTGAATGATTGCCATAACACTTGTTATGGCGATCATCTTAGTTTCCAATATTAAACTTATAATGAATCTCAACCTTACTATCTTCATGAACAATAATCCTGTCAACGAACCGATTGACTGTTTCTCTATTAATCGTGTCAAAGGTTACAGCCTGCTGTAACTGGTTTCTGATTCGCTCATAAGATTCTCTAGTTTCACCCATTGAAGTAACACTTAACTGTGATAACTTCTTCTCGACTTCTACCAGTTGACTGTCCAGCACCTCTGCTGCAAGATCATAGTCACACTTACTGATATCACCACTGGTGTATTAAATAATCAAATTCCCTTTGGCTTCTCTGTGTTTGGCTCGCTTCTTTTCATAGGTTGTCTGCTGACGCTTATACTCTGTCTCTTGAGATTTCATCCGCCTATCAATCTCTTCATAAATTGTTTCGTTTGCTTCCATTTCTTTTGCATATGCTTGCAAATCATTTCTCAAAATATCAACAAGAACATCTTCTTTAATCTTGTGATTAGAACATTGGTTAGGTCCATGTTTCTTAAAGGTACCACATTCATATTTCATCTGTTGTTTAATCAACCACAACTTACTACCACAATCCGCACAAAATAACTTATCCGAAAATAAGTGTTTTTTCGGTGTTACTCGCTCATAATGCTTGGTGGCTCTTTTTTCTATCATCTTCTGAACACAATAATAGTCTTCTTTACCAATGATGGCTTCATGAGTGCCTTCTACAATGATTGAATCACTCTTTTTACGACCTTTAATAGAAATATCCCTGTTAGTTTCTTTACACTGCTCCAAATCACCAATGTAATGCCTGTTCTTTAGGATTTTCTTAATGGTTGAACTATGCCATAAGAGACCAGCATTTTTCTTGCCTTTCAGCATGGACGGTGTTTGATAGCCTTCATCTGACAAATACCTTGCAATCGTAGTAAATCCGTCGCCATCAATATATTTCTTGAAAATCATCCGAACGACTTGAGGCGATTCATCTTCTCTAGGTATCAGTTTTCCGTCATGCACATCATATCCGTAGGGAGCTTCACCTTTGATGTATCTGCCACTTTCTGCAATGACTCGCATATGCCCTTTAATCCGACTACTGGTCCTGCGTGATTCTTCTTCATAAATCCAAGCATATAAACCATACTTTGAAATATCATCTTCTAAAGTATTAATGGCACCGTCAAGGGTCCAGATATGGATTTTATTGCTTAATACCGTTCTCTTAAACTCTTCGGATAGACCAATATTCCTTACCAGCCTTGAAAGTTCTTTGGCTAGAATGATATCAAACTTATTCTCCTTGGCATCTTCAAGCATTTGGATAAATCCCGGTCGCTTACCGTGTGTACCTGTGTCTACGTCCTTATACACTTTAAAAAGTGTCCACCCTTGGTCAACGATATGCTTAATGAACATTGACTCTTGATGTTCTAAGGACATCTTCTGTTGTTCCATTTCTGTTGATATTCTAACATATACTGCACAAATCATATGTCATCCACCTCGCTTTGAGGTGTGATGGTTGTTGTCTTATTATAACGCTTATCCAATTCATCAACAATCAGTTTATCCAATTGCCCTTTTATATAACCTTCGTATACTTCATCAAATCCGGCTTCATGATCGAAAACTCTAATAATTTCCATATGATCACATCCCTTCGATTAGTATCAAGTTGATTATATGGATATCAAAATTGGATTTCCAATTATCACAAGAACTTTTTTTGAATAAACAAACAACTTTTCTTGACATGACAGAAAATGATTCAGTATAAGGTATGTGTAACATGGATTTAATCAATACATCAAAGGATGAAAGGAAGGATTTTTAATCGGTCAGAACATTTGCCTATTTACAGCAATGCAAAGGATTACAGGTTAATTGAAATTTAGGAAGGCGTTCATTTAGAGAACTATTATTTGGGATGTACCGGATGCGGACGCTGGCGGTTATATTAACCCTTTTAGGGGAATATAAACACCAGCGGAATGACCCTAAAAAAACAAAGGAGGAATTTCGTATAGAATCAAGGTTTTAATGGATTTGTGACTTTAAGTTTAGTCATTAAAGAAAGCTAATTTATTTAACAATAGGTTTATTTGCCATGCAAAAAATGAGAGGACGTGATATTTATGGCAAGAATGACTAAATTAGATTACCAATTACACTGTCGAATGCAGGAGATGTTTCAGCCGGGTGTCAGCCGACACCAAGCCAAGCAAGACTATAGTGCCATGATGGGGACCAAGTCAACACATAATAGAACCATAGGCATTCATAGTTATGACTCCTATGGGACCTATAAACAAACGAGTATTGAATTCTCACGTTATATGAAAAGCAATCATAAAGAAATCAAAGATATTTCAAATGTCAAACAAGAACATGTGATTGAATACCTCGAACACCGCCAAGATAATGGTTTATCCAGTCACACCATCAGTAAAGACATGGCAGCCTTAAACAAGTTATTTAACTTGAGTGTTACTAAAAAGATGGCTAACATAAAACAACGTTCATACAAGGATATTACAAGAAGTCGTGGTCCAAAAGCTCATGACACTAAATATAACCCAGACAACTATAAAGACCAGATTATCTTTGCCAAATCTTCTGGTTGTCGCCGAGAAAGTATGTTAGCGGTTACCCCCGAGCGATTTATATGGGAAAACGGATTGCCTAAAAAAGTACACCTTGTTGAAAAAGGAGGGAAACCAAGAGATGCTAGTATTTTAAAAGAATACCAAACAACTTTAAGGGATATCCTCAAAAACAAGAAAGCAAATGAGCCGATCTTTAATAAATACACTAAAAAGATTGATAATCATGCCTTTAGACGGGAATATGCTCATAACAGGTATAAAGAAATATTAGGTGAACGCACTGATAAAAAAGATTATCGTGGCTATGATAAAACAGTTTTAATCATATTAACAAAAGATTTAGGACATAATCGACTAGATGTCGTTATATACAACTATTTGAAATAAATATATGTTACTTATATGACAAATGTATAATTATATGCTACTGTAATACTATGAAAAAAAATAAAGTATCGTTATATATTATAAAGACTAGATCTTAGAAGATTAAGAATATAGATAATATCTGAACAGCTGATATAATTTATTTAAAACTTATAAAAATTGGAGGTAACCTATGACTCGGAGTGCCGTAGATACAATAAAAGGATATTTTTATCAATTCGATTATTCTATCAAACAGATTATGGAACTTGATACTCTTGATGACCACATTACTGTAGAACATATTGAAGATGTAGATATTAAATCTGCATCTGAAACAACTGCAATTCAATGTAAATATTATGAAAAGTCAGAATATAATCATTCCGTTATAGCTCAACCTATTAGGTATATGTTAACTCATTATATGAACATTAAAAATAATGCCACCGAGTCATATCGCTATAAATTATATGGTTTTTACTCTAAAGGACAAGAAAAATTAGCGTTGCCGATAACTGTTGACTTTTTAAAATCTAAATTTCTCACATATACTTCAAATAAAGTTAAACATGAACACCATATTGAAAAGGGTGCAACTAATGATGATTTAACAAACTTTATTGAATTGCTTACTATAGACATTAATGCACAGGAATACAACGAGCAAGTACAATCTATTATCGAAATATTCACTAAACAATTTAATTGCAATCATTTTGATGCTGAACACTACTTTTATAATAATGCTTTAAAGGTTATCAAGGATATCTCAACCAAATCAGATGTTACTGAAAGATTGATTACAAAGGGCGATTTTTTAGAGTTAATTAATAGAAAGAAGTTACTATTTAATCACTGGTTTATTGAATATAAAGGACTTGCAAATTATTATCGTGCAATTCGCAAGGAATACTTTACAACACTAAATACATCACCATTTGATCGTTTCTTTCTTATTGATATTGATAATAATAATTACAAAAGATCTGAACTCAAAGAATTAATACTAATTCTTTCTAATAAATGGGGAAAAACCACAAGACGTACTCCTTCTCCATTTTGTCCATATATATATATTAACAATATTGCCGAAGTCGAACTTATTGAGTTAAAGAAAGAATTTGAAAGAGAGAGTTTTGGTTTTGTAGATGGGTATAATTTCCAAGGAGCCGAATTTAATGTTAAATCAATACTTAAACAACCTTTCGAATTTACAAATATTAAAATAAAATTTGTGAATCACATTAATGAATTATATTTACTTCTAGATAAATCAAATAATACAAAAGAAATATATCAATTTTATTATAATGAGCCTTTTTTCAGTAACACTCAATCAAACGTTAAAGAAGTTCAAATTCAACTAACAGAACTTATAGGTATCAAGGAGGTAATATAATGAGTGAAAAGTTAAACGCCGAAGTAGTTTCAGTCTATCCAAACAAAGTAAAAATCATTGTTGATAAACTTGAAGATTTTCGAATTGCCGATGAATCACTGAAAGTCGGTTCATATCTTCGAATATCAGATAATGAAAACGCTGTACTGATAGCAATAATTGAAAATTTTTTAATTGAAGTAAATGATGACGGTTCAAGAAAACATTTAATTGAAGCGAATCCATTGGGCATATTGAAAGATGACCAGTTTATTAGAGGAGCTGATTCTATAGCTATACCACCAAAAAAAGTTGAACCTGCCACCGTAGAAGAAATCAAGAAAATATATGAACACTCATATGATACTAAAGAAAGCTTTTGCTTTTCATCGTTATCATCAAATAATAGTATTAGAATACCCATAAACGGAAATAAGTTTTTCAACAAACATATAGCAATTGTTGGATCAACTGGCTCTGGTAAATCACATACGTTAGCAACAATTATTCAAAAAGCTGTATCTGAAAAAAATGGTGATTTCGTACTAAACAATTCTCATGTCATTATTTTTGACATTCACTCTGAATATAAAGCTGCATTTCCTAATGCTAATATAATGGATACTAATAATCTAGTCCTACCCTATTGGATGTTAAATAGTGATGAACTACAAGAAATGTTTATTGACACTGAAGCAAATGACCATAATCAAAGATTTGTGTTTAGAGAATCAGTCGTTAATAATCGAAAAGAAAACTTTAAAGGTTCTGACGAAGAAAAGTCTAAAATCCATTTTGATACACCAATTTTCTTTGATATAAAAAAAGTATTAGAGTTTGCACAATTTAAGAATACTGAACTTATAGATACTGGTGAAGTATATAAATCAGGCGATAAAAAAGGTCAGCCAAAAACTAACAATGGAAGTTTACATGGAAAACTCACAAATTTTGTTAATAGACTTGAAAATAGAATTAGTGATAAACGGTTAGATTTCCTTATTGGTGAAAAAGCAAAAAAAATAACATTTGAAGAAACATTATCACAATTATTAGGTTACCAAGAGAAAAACGAATCAAATGTAACCGTAATTGATTTAAGCGGTGTCCCTTTTGAGGTTCTTAGCATTACAGTTTCATTAATTTCAAGAATACTATTTGAATATGGATATTTTTATAAAAGGTTCAGAAGTGAACAAAATCCTGATGAAAAAATTAATAACGACATTCCTCTACTATTAGTTTATGAAGAAGCACATAAATATGTTCCAACTAGTGACTTGGTCAAGTATCGAGCCTCAAAAAACTCTATCGAAAGAATTGCTAAGGAAGGAAGAAAATATGGGGTAACGTTACTTTTAGCAAGTCAACGCCCCTCTGAAATTTCCGAAACTATTTTTTCTCAATGTAATAATTTCATTGCTATGAGGCTCACAAACCCAAATGATCAAAGTTATGTTAAAAAACTACTTCCTGATACAATGGGTAAACTTATTGACACAATGCCATCATTAAAAGCTGGTGAAGCTTTATTAATTGGCGAATCAATAATATTACCTTCAATTGTTCAAATTGATGAATGTAAACAACCACCATCATCAAGTGATATTCCTTATTGGGAAATATGGAAAGAAGAATGGAAAGGTTTAGATATAGAATCCATAAAAAAAGAATGGTACAAGTAATTATAGGGTAACATTCCTTATTATATAAATCACTTTACTACTCTTACTATATACTCATATAATTGATTATATATAAATATTTGTATTTGAGGAGATTAATTATGTTTAATTATCACAATTTAAATGATATTGAATTTGAGCATTTATGTAAAGATATTGTTGAAAAAAAGTTGGGCATCGATTTAAGAATCTTTGCAACAGGAAGAGATGGAGGCATCGATTTAACTGATAATGTAAGTACAAATAATATCGTTGTACAAGTTAAGCATTATATTAATAGCACATATAGTAATCTCAAATCGTCTCTAAAAAAAGAACTACCCAAAGTTAAAAAACTCAATCCAAAAAAATACTATATTTGTTGTGGAATGAAATTAACTCCTGCTAATATAAATGAGATTTATAAATTGTTCAGTGATTACATGGAAGATGATAGCAGTATCATAACACTAAATGAGATTGATGACTTTTTGCAAGATGATAAAAATGAAGAAATTGTAAGAAAGAATTACAAGCTTTGGCTTTATTCATCTGGAATATTAACCCAAATATTTAACCAAGATATTTTTATCGATTGCGAATCATTGCTATGTGATATTGAAGATGAAAGTCAATTCTTTGTTCAAACGTCATCATATAATAAGTGTTTAGATCGATTAACTAAACATGGATTAATCCTGATGCTGGGTGCACCCGGAGTTGGAAAAACACTCATATCGAAGATGCTTATCTTGTACTTTGCTCAACAAGATTACAAAGTTAGATATACTACTAATGGGGATATTGCAAATTTAAAAAAATCATTATCTAGCAATAAAGATGTTAAAGAAATAATATTATTAGATGATTGTTTAGGTCAACATTACTTTAACATGAAAACAACACAAGAAAAAGAACTTATATCACTTATAAATTACATTCATGTTAATCCGCATAAATTACTCATAATGAATTCACGGATAACAATTTTTAATGAAGCAAAAGAAAGATCTGAAGAATTCCATATTATTGTAGAAGGTCAAAAAGTGGTTTTACATACAATTAACATGGATAATATCAGTTTAATCGAAAAGGCTAAAATATTTTATAACCATCTAAAATATAAAAATGTGCCTCCTAGCTATTACGAGGAAATTAAAAAAGATAAAAGATATTTAAATATTGTAAATCACCGAAATTATACTCCAAGAATAATTGAGTACATTACTTTAGCGTCCCGGATTTCAAAACTACAGAGTACTCACTACTTTAAATACTGTATAGAAAAATTAGATAATCCTAATGATATTTGGAAAGAAGAATTCGAACGACGGCTTACAAGCATTGATAGGACTTTCATGAATACGCTATATTCTCTGACTGAGACCTCAATTGATATTGAATGTCTTCGTATCAGCTTCAATAAAAGATTAGATACTATGAGTGGAATTGATAAGACTTTAAACCATTTTGATTTGACCTTGAACAGACTTGCTGATTCACTAATTAGCATTTATGATAATAAAGGTTCAAAACATATTGGCGTAATAAATCCATCTGTTAACGACTTTTTACAGATTATTTTTTCAACTAATACCCTAGAGTTACAATCTATAAAAAATGCTATTGTATATGATATTCAAATTGAACGATGTTATAAAGATGTAGAATATGATAATGCAATTTTAAACCTAATAAATAGTGGTGAGATACTTGAGTTAAAATTTGTCAATCCCCATAAACATGATAACTTCATTTTATCGCATCTATGTAAATATCATGTGCTCAATAATATATATGATAATATTGTCAATGATTTTCTTTTCAAAAATAATACTTTTCCTAGTCTTTCTGAAAATTTACTCTCAAGAAAAGATATATTGGTTCAATTATTAAATACTGACATGAGAAAATTCTATAAAATAGATTATATTCTGTTAGACCTACAACTAGTAGAAGAAATATTGGAGAATTTATATATTGATGAATTGGTCCTAATTTGCCAGATCATATTTAATATTTTCAAATCTGAAGGTAAATCTTATAACTTTATACAAGATTATACTTGGTTATGTTCTCAACTTATTTCCTTTCAACTTGATGAATATATAGATGAAATTGATCCAATATCAATATATGAAAACTATGATATTTGGGATCTTGTTGATGAAAATATATCAGCCAGCAAATATGGACCTAAAATAAACTACGATAAAATAATTGACGTAATTAAAAATTGGGTATTACAAGATATAGATGAATCTATTGAAAATATCTTACATATTTTGCCTTCTGAAATTGCAAGAGAAATAAAAATCAATACAGTTGATATCGAATTAGATAATACAAATATTGAATCTATGATTGACTCTCTCATTGAACCTGATGATTATGATGAAGATATGCGTTATGATTCTACATCTACTCCAAGTTTTAATGTTATAGAAGCAATATTTGAACGATAATTTGAATTTATATTATCATCTAGTTACTTGTTATCGTTAACCCTATGTGTTAGCATAGTTG
>DGAD01000034.1 GCA_002382805.1 Clostridiales bacterium UBA4039 | reverse complement strand
CTCTCAAATTAAAAGTTTTTTATCCTCGCTTAAACACTAGCTGTTCGCTATTACTGTTACTTGATCTCTCAAGAATTGTTTGGTATAACTTGGTTTACTTCACTATTCAATTATCAAATGTTCGTTTGGTATTTTTTTTGCGTTTCGCTGTTTTTGTCAGCGAAGATTATAATATCATATCTCACCGACCGTGTCAACAACTTTTTTGAAAAAGTTTTCAATTTCTTGAAAACGAACGGAGAAGGAGGGATTTGAACCCTCGCGCCGCTATTAACGACCTATACCCTTAGCAGGGGCACCTCTTCAGCCACTTGAGTACTTCTCCAAACTGAATTACTTATAATAATATGAAATCGCTGTTGTTTTCAGCGCAAGGATTATTATACTAAAGGCGCTTATGATTGTCAACCTCTTTTCCAAACTATTTGTAAAAAATCACTTCTCTTCTAATATATACCTATGCTACATAGTATGATATAAGATAGGATCAAGTAAATATGGGATTATCTTGACCCTATCTTATAGTAAATATGTTAAACCATTACCTAACGTTTACCTTTATCATAAGGTTCTCCTGCCGCTTTTGGCCCAACAGATTTTCCACTAAATACAACAAGAGCGATAACTGTTAACACATATGGAAGCGCAAAGAAGAATTCATTAGGAAGTTTTCCTATAAAATCTAAGCTAAATACATCTGCTATTGAACTGGAATATAAGCTAAGTACTTGTGAAAATCCAAAGAATAAACTTGCTGCAACCACACCTGCAGGTCTCCACTTACCAAAAATAAGTGCTGCTAAGGCAATAAATCCTGTACCATGTATACTGGTTATCGTATATTGTGTGTTTTGGGTCAATACCATAATTCCACCGGCAAGACCTGCTAAAGCTCCTGACGTCAAAACACCAATATAGCGCATCTTATAGACACTAATCCCCATACTATCAACTGCTTGAGGATGCTCTCCTGTTGCTCTTAATCGTAATCCAAAAGAAGTTCTATATAGTATATACCACGAAATTAATACAATAATAAAGGCTAAATATACCGTTGGATAAACCTTACTAAATAAACTTGGTCCTATAATTGGAATTTTTTCTAATATTGGGACTGAAGTTTTTAGGAATCCTTGATTAAATGTATCCGTTCGTTGTTGTTGGAAAATTATCTCTGCCAAATATATTGTAATACCACCAGCAAAAATATTAATAGCTGTACCTGAAATGACTTGATCACTACTTAAGTTAACAGAAAGATAAGCATGTAACAATGCAATTAACATTCCTGCTAATACTCCGGCAATTAAAGATATCCAAGGTGCCAAACTTGTAAAACTTTCAATAAAAACAATTACTGTGGCAGATGCAAATCCACCAATCATCATAATCCCTTCTAAACCTATATTAACAACACCACTTCGCTCGGAGAATAATCCCCCCATTGCAGCTAAAATAATTGGTGTAGAATAAATCAAGGTCGCTTGAATCATTGAATAAATCAAATCTTTCATATTATTTAGCCCCCTTTACTTTTTTTAGAAGAGCCTGTATACCTTTTTGCATCGCAACAAAGATAATAATCGTTGCTGTAATTATCGTTGCTATTGCATTTGGAACCCCTTGACCTTGCATAATCGGCTGTGCTGCTTTTAAGGCACCTAATAACAAGCCACTTAATAATGAACCAATTGCAGTATTTCCACCGATTAAGGCAACGGCAATTCCATCAAATCCATAGTTTTCAAAGGATGCAATCATTCGACCATATCCAAAGGTTCCTGATACAATAATTACACCGGCTAAACCTGAGAAGGCACCTGCAATCGCCATGGATAAAGCTGCATTTTTTTCAACTTTCATCCCTGCATATTTTGCAGCAAATGGATTAAACCCTACGGCTTTTAATTCATATCCAAAGGTTGTCTTATTAATAATAAACCAAAATAAGAACACAGCTAGAATGACTACGATAAATCCAAAGTTTAATCGTGAATTGCTTGTTAATTTACGAAGAAGTTCACTTCCAAGCAACGCATTTTCATTTAATGCTTCTGTCTTATTGGATGTACTTCCAGGAATTAACTTCATTAAATAATTGGTTAAATGCAAAGCTGTATAGTTTAGCATTATTGTAACAACAACCTCATGAACATTAAACTTTGCTTTAAGATAACCTGGTATAAATCCCCATAATCCTCCTGCTACTGCTCCTGCAATAATAACAAGCGGCAATAAGATGATTTTAGGAAGATCTAAATTAATTCCGATAACAGTTGTTGCAAAAGCTCCCATAAGTAACTGACCTTCTGCACCGATATTAAATAATCCTGTTCTAAATGCAAATGCAACAGATAAACCGGTAAGTACAATTGGCATGACATATACAAAATACTCACCTGCAATCCTTGCACTAAACCATTTATCCGTTCCTAAGCGATCGAGGTTAATGCCTGTAATTGCACGAATCATTGATTTAAACATGATGGCAGGACTTTGTTTTGTTATCAACATAATAAATGAACCGATTAAAAATCCCATAAAAATAGCTATCAATGGAATTAGTACTTTATGGTTTTTTTCGTTTGCGACAAAATTTCTAATTTTCCCCATTATTTGATAGCTCCTTTCTTTGAACCAGACATCATCAATCCAATTTCATTTTCATTTGTTTCACTTGCATTTACAATACCTGCTATTTCTCCTTCATAGATAACAGCTATCTTATCTGATAGATTAAGAACTTCTTCCATCTCTAATGACATCAATAATACAGCTTTTCCTTGATCTCTCTCTTCAACCAAACGTTTATGTATATATTCTATAGCTCCAACATCTAGCCCTCTTGTTGGCTGAGCAGCAATAAGTAAATCCGGTGAACGATATATTTCACGTGCGATGATAGCCTTTTGCTGATTTCCTCCTGACATGCTGCGGGCTGATGTCTCACTTCCTTTTCCACTTCGTACATCAAATTCTTCAATTAATTGTTCGGACATTTTTCGTCGTTCTTCAAATTTTATTAATCCATTTTGTGATAATGAAGAATCAAAATAAGATTGTAGTGCAAAGTTTTCTTCTAAAGAAAAGTCCAAGACTAATCCAAATTTATGACGATCTTCCGGAATATGTCCAATACCTGATAATGTTCTTTCTCGAATACTTTTATTTTGAATTTCTTTTCCATTAATTGAAATAGAGCCTGACTCTACTTTTCTTAATCCTGTTATTGCTTCAATTAATTCTGATTGACCATTACCATCAATTCCTGCAACGCAATATATTTCTCCACGTTTTACATCTAAACTAAAATCTTTAACGGCTACGAGTTCTCGATTATTTTTTACAACCAAATTCTTTATGGATAAAACAACCTCTTTAGGCTTAGCTTCATCTTTTTCAACGCTAAAGCTTACTTCACGTCCAACCATCATTTCGGCCATTTCTTCTTCTGTTGTATCTGCTACATCAATTGTACCTATATATCTTCCTCGTCGTAAAACCGTACATCTGTCAGCGGCTTCTTTTATTTCTTTTAACTTATGTGTTATTAATACAATCGATTTTCCTTCTTTTACAAGTTCCTTCATGATATTAACCAATTCATGAATTTCTTGAGGTGTTAATACCGCTGTAGGTTCATCAAAAATTAATATTTCTGCATTCCTATACAGCATCTTTAAAATTTCTACACGCTGTTGCATTCCTACAGATATATCTTCTATCTTCGCTTTTGGATCTACATGAAGACCATATTGTTCACTAAGCTCTTTAACTCTTTTTTCTGCTTGGTCCATATCTATACGACCTGCAGATTTTTTAGGCTCTGCTCCTAAAATAATATTTTCTGTTACTGTAAAATTTTCTACTAATTTGAAGTGTTGGTGTACCATTCCAATTCCATAATCATTCGCGATGTTAGGATTTGCTATGTTAACTTCTTTGCCTTTAACTTTTATGATTCCTTCTTCCGGTTGATACAATCCAAATAAAACACTCATAAGTGTTGATTTACCAGCCCCATTTTCTCCTAGCAACGCATGAATTTCACCCTGTTTAATTTGTAATGTAACATGATCATTGGCTTTTATTCCGGGAAATTCTTTTGTAATATCCAGCATTTCAATTACATATTCCATAACACCACTCCTTAATTTTTTAGTATAAAATAAAAACCAAGACATAAGTCTTGGTTTTTATGTCATTATGCGAATTAATCTTCTGGTACAGCTGGTACAGTGATTTCGCCTGATTTGATTTTACCTGTGTACTCATCAACTAAAGCTACAATTTCATCTGATAAGTTTGGATTTTCAGCTGGGATACCTACACCATCATTTTCAAGTGTAAATAAAAGAGTTTCTCCACCTGGGAATTCACCATTCATTGCCATTTCAGCAACATTATATGATGCAACGTCAACACGTTTAACCATAGAAGTTAATACCGCAGATTCGCCATTATCTCCATATACACCATCTGCATATTGATCTTTATCAACACCAATCGCCCATACGTCTTCACCACTTGCACGACGGTCTTTTGCTTCTTTTAATAAACCGTTACCTGCTCCACCTGCTGCATGATAAATTGCATAAGCACCATTATCATACATACGGCTTGCATATGATGCAGCAACTTCTGTTGAAACGAAGTCACCAACATATTCAACAACAACTTCCATATCTGGAGCAACTTCTTTAACACCAGCAATAAAACCAGCTTCAAATTTTTGAATTAAAGCAAAGTCCATACCACCGATAAATCCAACAGAGTTTTTACCTGCGTCAAGTGTTGCTTGAGCTGCTGCAACCCCTACTAAGAAAGAACCTTGTTCTTCTGCAAATACTGCATTTGCAACATTTGGTCGATCGGCAACAACGTCATCAATAAGCAAGTAGTTTTGCTCTGGGAAGTTATTAGAAACTTCTGACATAGATTCTACAAATAAGAATCCTGGTGCTACGATTAAATCATAATCTTCTTCTGAGAATGTTGAAAGGTTAGGAATATAATCTGCATCTGAATTTGATTGAGCATATGTAATTTCAGCTCCTGTTTCTTCAGCAAATTTTTGAATACCTTCCCAAGTCCCTTGGTTAAAAGATTTATCATCAATTCCACCTGTATCTGTTACAAGTGCCACAGAAAAATCAACTTCTTCTGTCATTTCATCCGATGTATCTTCAGTTTCTTCTGTTGTATCTGGTGTTTCTTCTGTTGTGTCTTCACCTTCATCAACAGTGTCTTCAACTGCATCCGTAGTGTCGCCATCCGTTGATGTATCATCACTTCCACCACATGCTGTTAATCCTACAACTAACATAAGTGCTAATAAAATTGCTAACATTTTTTTCATAATTCTTTTCCTCCCTTGTTAAGACGACAAATTTATTGTCAAAATATTTGTTACTTAATATATTATAACATATATAGACAATTTAAAACTATATATGTCTATTAAGTGATTGAATAAATTCATGACTACATTGAAATTCTAATAGACTTACATCCATATAATCATCATATTCAATGAAATATATGTTATAACCAATCATCCAATGTTTTTTACAGGTTTTCTTCTTATGATATTTAGATACTGTTTTTGATGATTGCATTGAGAGGCTTATGATGTGACTAAATGGAATAATTAGTGTGTATTTTTCTTTTTTCCCTAAAAATTCCTTTATCACTAGATGCCCATCAATGATTTCATACTGATAATAGTGCATTTGCCAGTATAAAAAGATAAAAATATACAAGTACAACACAATAAAAAAATCAATAATACGATTTATTTCATACTTTCCTACGATTTCAATTATTTCTGTTATTGAAACAACTGCCATAAATAGTATGATGAAAATAATCCACCATTGAAATAGTGTTAACTTTTTATGCCTAATGATTTCTTGTATCACGTAAACTCCAATCTAAATTTATTATAGTATATATATTTTTGAATTACAACATTGTTTTCAAATTATATGTCATTATGTAATGACATATAATTTTATTTTCTCACGTACTTTTCTTTTGCTATCTTATATAAATTATCGCCTTTAGAATCAATGACTACTGTCACTGGAAAATCTTCAACATATAATTTTCTTAAGGCTTCTGGCCCTAAATCTTCATAAGCGATAACTTCTGATTTTTTTATACAATTTGCTAAGAGTGCTGCGGCTCCACCAACAGCTCCAAAATATATTGCTTTATTTTTAATCATTGAATCAACAACATCTTGATTACGGTTTCCTTTTCCAATCATTCCTGTCAGTCCAAGCTCTAAAAGTGTCGGTGTAAATTCATCCATTCGATAGCTTGTTGTCGGTCCTGCTGAACCAATTACTTCACCTTCACGCGCAGGTGCCGGACCCACATAGTACAAAATACTTTCTTGAATTGGAAATGGCAACGGCTGATTGTTTTTTATTTGCTCTATCATCCGCTTATGCCCTGCATCCCTTGATGTATATAATGTTCCTGTAAGTAGGACTTGATCACCACACTTAAGTTGTTCAACTATTTCTTTTGTTAATGGGGTTTGAATTCGAATCATTGTCTCGTCTCCTCTTAAAATTATATGACAATCTCTGCATGCCTTGTTGCATGGCAGCTCATATTAACTGCAACTGGTAATCCGGCGATATGTGTAGGATATGTCAATATATTCACACTAAGGGCTGTTGTCCTACCTCCAAAACCTTGTGGTCCAATGCCTAAATCATTCGCTGCATTTAATATATCCCGTTCAAGTTTAGCAATCGCTTCATCTTCTGATGTTTGATTAATTGGACGAAGTAAGGATTTTTTTGCTAAGATTGCGGCCTTTTCAAAGGATCCTCCAACACCAACACCAACAATAATTGGGGGACATGGATTAGGACCGGCAGCTTCGATTGTTTCAAGAACAACTCTTTTTACACCTTCCATGCCCTCGGAAGGTTTTAGCATATAAATACGACTCATATTTTCACTGCCAATACCTTTAGGTGAAAAATAAATTTTTAATTGCCGTCCGGGAACGATATTATAATGAATCACCGCTGGAGTGTTATCTCCTGTATTGACGCGATCAAATGGATCTTTTACAATGGATTTTCGCAAATATCCATCAGTATAGCCTTGGCGTACGCCTTCATTGATTGCCTGCTCAATTCCACTTTGTAAAGGCTGCATTTTTTCTATTGCTAAATCATTGTGAAAATGTATGTCTTCACCGATTTCTAGAAAAAAAACAGCGATACCTGTATCCTGACAAATAGGCATTTTTTTATTTGCAGCTATTTGTGCATTTTCAAGCAATTGATTTAAAATATTAATCCCCGTCTCCGATTCTTCGGTTTTTATAGCATCATTAAGCTTGGCTTTAATATCTTCGCCTAGATTATAGTTGGCTGATAAAATCATTGATTTAACTTTTGCTGTTACTTCTGATAGTTCGATAATTCGTAAATCCGAATGGTGCATAGCATTGTGCATTCAGTGACCTCCATATAGATTTTATTTAATAATTTTTTTATATTGATCCATAATATTGTTAAACTCTAATGTCGTTATATATGACGATGGGTTAAACTGATATGCATTATCTGTAATCAGTCCTATTTTTTTTGCTTTATACATAGATTCCAATGCATATGTATTAATTTTTTCTTTGTCTGTGAACCGTAAGAACCGATCTACTGATGATAATTCAATTTCTCCATATTCTTTTTCATATGTACGAATTAATATTGTATATACTTGTTCTCGATTAATATTTGCGCCCGGTCGATACATGTTATTTTCATATCCTAAGATGATATTATTGACATATGCCGTATATATATACTTATAATTAGGTGAATTTACATTTATATCTGAAAAAATAATTTCTAAAGATTCTTGCACCGGAATAGAACTTGCCTTAATTAATTCTTCGACAAATTGAGCTCGTGTGATATAGGCTTGCTGATTAATCGTATATGTGCTGGATGCTGTTGTAAATGTTGATGTATAATTAATAGCCTTACGATTTGTTGTTACACCATTAATTTCTACCATTCGATCAAAAATCATTGTTCCTGTAATTTTTATTTGATATGTTGTTCCATAATCATAGGCTTTTAATGGCAAAATCATAATGGTATTGTTAATATTTCGATCTTGATCTGATGTTACGATATGTGTTTCGATTTCTTTGCCTGTTGAAATGTTGGTTACATTTACTTTTAAATTATTAAATCGTTCAATAATCCCTTTTTCTTCATAGTAAGTATAGGTGATAGGAATTCCGACAAACGCATTCATCTTTAAATCCGCATAGGGATTCAAAATATACTTATTCGTAAAAATCGTTCCCACATCCGTTTGCTGATTATATGGATAAACCACTTCATATTGATCACTTCGTGATTTTCCTCCAAGTAGATATGTTGCGTAACCTTTATAAATATTCATTCCTAAATCTTCATAAAGGGGATCTAAAATGCCATATCTGGCATATGGGTTTTGCATAAGTTGATTTAATCCACTGGTATAATTTGATATGTTATTGTTTAATAGTTCAAAGACATATGCCTTTCGATAGTTGTTAAAAGTCGTTCGATCCCAAGGATATCTTCCGCGAAAATATGTTTTTCCGCTTTCTTCAATCGATGAAAAGCTATTATTAAATTCCATATAGCGATTGTGCGTCTCTGCCGTTTTATTTAATGATTGATTATACGACAAAGAAGGTAAGTCATAGATTGCCCTTACACTATTGATCTGATTAATTGTTCGATTGATTTCATCATCGGTAAAACCAAAGGTACCCATTTCTCGAGCTGAAACAGTGCTGACTGCACTTATATTACATATCATAAAAATAAAAAATATAAGTACATATGAAATTATCTGTTGTTTTATATTCTTTTTTTTCATAACCATTCTTTCCTAAACAAATATTTGCATTGCATTACTATTATAACAAATTATCCCTATGTTTCCTATTACAAACATATTACAGAAAACGAGTCACCACTAGTGGCGACTCGTTTTGCATAATGTTCTTCTATTCTTCTTCTATTTTGGTCTTGATTTCTTTAATTCTTGCAATGCTTGCTATGTAGACATCTTTATCTAGATCCATTAGCTTTACTCCGGATGTTACACGTCCAAAGGTACTGATGTCGTGTACACGAATGCAGATAACAACACCCTCTGTCGTAATTAGGATCACTTCATTATCGTCATTTACAGCTTTCATCCCAACAACATTCCCGGTCCTAGCATTTATCTTGTAGAATTTAACACCTTTTCCACCACGATTTTGCACACTGAATTCATCCATTGGTGTACGTTTTCCTAAACCTTTTTCAGAAACAACCAGCAAGTCCTGTCCTTGGGAGATCAGTTGCATACCTATAACTTCATCTTCAGGATTAAGGTTAATACCTTTAACTCCAATAGATGTTCGACCAATCACTCGAACGTCTGATTCAAAGAATCGGATGCATTGACCCAGTTTTGTTCCTAGAAGAACTTCTTGATTATTATCCGTAAGTTTTACTTCAATCAAAATATCATCATCTCGTAAATTGATTGCCTGAAGACCACTGACACGAATATTGGCATATTCCATAATCGATGATTTTTTAATCATCCCATCTTTGGTTGCCATTAGTAAGTATTGTTCTTCTGAATATTCTTTGAGCGGAATAACCGCAGTAATATTTTCTCCTGATTCAATCTGTAATAGATTGACAATGGCTGTTCCTCTAGCTGTACGGCCAGATTCTGGAACCTCATATGCCTTTAATCGATATACTTTACCTCGATCTGTAAAGAATAAAATATAGTGATGTGTTGAGGTAATAAAAATACGTTCAATAAAATCTTCTTCACGTATGGTTGCACCAATTTTTCCTTTACCGCCTCTATTTTGACTTTGGTAGGTATCTATTGGCATACGTTTAATATATCCTAGATGGGTCATTGTAATAGTGGTCATCTCTTCTTTGATCAAATCTTCAATATCAATTTCACCATCATCAAAGGTAATTTTTGTCCGTCTTGGCGTTCCATATTTTGCACGAACCACAAACAATTCTTCTCGTATAACTTGTAGAAGACGTTTGGTATCTGCAAGAATAGCCTTTAACTCTTGAATTAATTCCAGTAATTCCTGATATTCATTTTGTAGTTTTTCCCGTTCCAAACCAGTAAGTGCACGTAAACGCATATCAACAATTGCTTGAGCTTGAGCCTCTGAAAAACCAAAACGTTCCATTAAGTTAATCTTAGCATCCGGCGTACTATTTGAAGCACGAATAATTTTGATGACTTCATCAATGTGGTCTAAGGCTTTAATCAAACCTTCTAAGATATGTGCACGATCTTCTGCACGTTTTAACTCATATTTTGTACGTCGTGTTACTACATCTTTTTGATGATCTAAATAATATACGAGCATTTGCTTTAAATTCAATATCTTGGGCTCGTTATTGACTAATGAAAGCATATTCATACCAAAGGAATCTTGTAATTGCGTATGCTTATAAAGTTTGTTTAAGATCACGTTAGCATTGGCATCTCGCTTTAATTCAATTACCATGCGCATACCGCGTCGGTCGGATTCATCACGTAAATCACTGATACCTTCAATCCGTTTTTCTTTAACCAAATCGGCTATTTTTTCAATCAAACGTGCTTTATTGACCTGGAAAGGTAATTCGGTCACGATGATTCGCTGACGTGTTGCACTCATTGGCTCTATATCAACTGTTGCACGGACTTTAACCATACCTCGTCCTGTGCGATAGGCTTCTGTAATGCCCGTCGTACCTAAGATATTGCCATAGGTTGGAAAATCCGGTCCTTTGATAATATCAATCAATTCATCAATATCGGTATCTCGATCTTCATTGACTTGATTATCAATAATCTTAACAACACCATCGATAACTTCTTCCAAGTTATGTGGCGGAATATTTGTTGCCATTCCAACTGCAATACCTGATGCCCCATTAACTAAAAGGTTTGGGTATCTTGACGGAAGAACTACAGGTTCTTTTAACGATTCATCAAAGTTAGGTCGATAGTCAATCGTATCTTTATTGATATCAGCTAACATTTCCATGGATATTTTACTTAATCTAGCTTCCGTATAACGCATAGCTGCGGCACTATCACCATCAACCGATCCAAAGTTTCCATGCCCTTCAACCAACATTTCCCGCATGGAAAAATCTTGGGCTAGTCTTACCATAGCATCATATATTGAGGAGTCACCATGGGGGTGATATTTCCCCATTGTATCTCCGACGATACGCGCCGATTTACGGAAAGGTTTATCCGGAGATAAGTTCAACTCACTCATTGAGTATAAAATTCGTCTTTGTACAGGTTTTAATCCATCGCGTACATCAGGCAATGCTCTTGAAGCAATAACACTCATTGCATAGTCGATGTATGATTTTTTCATCTCATCTTGTAACTCGACGGAAATAATCTGATCTCTTTGTTGATTTTCATCCATTCGTTGCTACCTCCAAATCATTATATATCCAAATTCTTAACGTATTTTGCATGAGATTCAATAAATTCACGTCGCGGTTCGACACGATCACCCATAAGTGTTGTAAATATTTCATCTGCACCTGCTGCATCATCAATTTCAACACGAAGTAGGATTCGATTATCAGGATCCATTGTTGTATCCCATAACTGCTCAGCATCCATCTCTCCAAGCCCTTTATACCGTTGTAAGGCAATGCCATCGCGTCCGATTTCATCAAGTAACTTTTCAAGGGCTTTTTCATTGTAAACATATTCTGAGCGTTTATTTTTCGTCACTTTATATAGTGGTGGCTGTGCAATAAATACATTGCCGTTTTCAACCAATTGAGGCATATAACGATAAAAGAAAGTTAACAGTAACGTACGAATATGTGCACCATCAACATCGGCATCCGTCATGATGACAATTTTATGGTATCGAAGTTTTTCTAGGTCAAAATCATCAGTAATTCCTGCACCAAAGGCTGTAATCATCGCTTGAATTTCTTTGTTGCCAAGGATACGGTCTAATCGTGCTTTTTCAACATTTAAAATTTTTCCTCGAAGTGGTAATATTGCTTGTGTGCGTCGGTCTCTAGCAGACTTTGCAGATCCACCGGCTGAATTACCCTCGACAATATAGATTTCTGAAAGCGCAGGGTCTTTTTCTGAACAGTCCGCTAACTTTCCAGGTAATGACGTACTCTCTAGTGCTGTTTTTCTACGTGTTAAATCTCTTGCTTTACGCGCCGCCGAACGTGCTCTTGCTGCATTAACTGCTTTATTCAAAATCGTTTTTGCAACAGATGGGTTCTCTTCAAGAAAATAATTTAGATGTTCAGATAGTATAGAGTCTACTGCACCTCTGGCTTCACTATTACCTAGCTTTTGCTTTGTCTGTCCTTCAAATTGAGGATCACTAATTTTAATACTAATAACCGCTGTAATCCCCTCACGAACATCTTCACCCGCTAAATTAGGCTCGTTATCTTTTAAAAATTTATTTTTACGTGCATAATCATTTAATGTTTTTGTTAAGCTCGCTCTAAAACCACTTAAGTGTGTCCCACCTTCAGGTGTATTGATATTATTGACAAAAGTAAACACATTCTCGACATAGGAATCATTGTGTTGGAAAGATACTTCCACCAATACATTATCTTTTTCACCTTCACAATAGAATACTTCTGGATAAGCTTTTTCTTTGTTTCGATTACGATAAGCAACAAACTCTATAATTCCACCTTCATAGTGAAATTCTTCCTGTTGTTCTTCTCCAACACGTTTATCTTCCAGTGAAATATATAATCCCTTAGTTAAAAAAGCCATTTCTTGTAAGCGATTTTTAAGCAAATCAAAATCATAAACCGTTTCTTCAAATATCTCTGGATCCGGCTTAAAATGGACATAAGTTCCTGTTGTTTTTGTTTTTCCAATAACTTCCAGTGGTTTAATCATCTTACCACGTTCAAAACGTTGAAAATGAACTTTTTTGTCTTGATAAACAGTAACTTCCAACCATTCAGAAAGGGCATTAACAACTGAAGCACCTACACCATGTAATCCACCAGAAACTTTATAGCCACTTCCGCCAAATTTTCCACCTGCGTGAAGAATTGTAAATACAACCGTAACCGCTGGCAGTCCTTTTTGCTTTTGAATTCCTACTGGAATCCCGTAACCATCATCTAATACCGATATTGAATTATCTTCATGAATAGTTACTTGAATCTTGTTACAACGATTGGCTAATGCTTCATCCACGGAATTATCAACAATCTCATAAACAAGATGGTGTAATCCACGTGAAGATGTACTACCAATATACATTCCCGGTCTTTTTCGAACAGCTTCCAATCCTTCCAAAACCTGTATTTGGCTTTCATTGTACTCTAAATTTTTACTCATGTGTACCTCCTGATTGCATGATTACCATTATAGCTTAGTCTACTATGTTATGCAATTTCTCCTGATTTGATATAAAAAAAGCTTTTATGGTGATTATTTTTTTGAATAAAATCTTCGACACCTGTACAAGTAATAAATGTTTGTATATCACTTAGATGGTTTATCAAATAAACCTGACGATGTCCATCCAATTCTGATAAGACGTCATCTAATAAAAGGATTGGCCGAATATTTTTTTGTTGAACAACTAAATCAATCTCGGATAACTTTAAAGACAGTGCTGCTGTTCTTTGCTGACCTTGAGAACCATACTTTCTTAGATCAACACCATTAATTTCAAACAAAAGATCATCTCGGTGAGGTCCAACTGTTGTTGAACCAAAGCGAATATCCCTTGGTGTCGCTGCACTGATTTTTCTTTCAAATTCCTCAATTGATGTATTCTTTTCATAAACTAAATTCATTTTTTCTTTATTGCCGGATATATCATAATGTCGTTTTTGATAAATAATATTTAGGTCTGATATGAACTTTTCTCGATAATCAATCACTTTGGAACCTATATCAATAAACTGTATATTCCAAATATCCAACTGGTCTTTTAGACTTTGTGAATAGTTTTTTTGACAGTTTTTTAATAAGGCATTGCGCTGTTTAAGTAAATGATGATACTGATGCAAATATTTATAATAAACGCCATCAAGTTGACTCAGTTCAATATCAATAAAACGTCGTCGCTCTTTGGGTCCACTTTTTATTAAACTTAAATCCTCTGGCGAGAACATAATTACATGAACCACACCTAAAAGGTCATCCATTTTTTTAATTGGCAATTTATTGATGGCTATATGTTTCTTATTCGACTTTCGAAAGTGCACATCAATCGTAAATATTTCTTCATCTTTTTCAACATCAAGAGTTATATGCGCAGCATCAAATCCCATTTGAATCATTTCTTTAAATGCATTCGTTCGATGGGATTTTGACGTTGCACACACATAAATAGCCTCAAGGATGTTGGTTTTACCTTGAGCGTTATCGCCATGGATAATATTCATTTTTTCATCAAACTCAACTGAGCATTCCTCATAATTTCTAAAATTCTTCAGATGCATTCGTTTAATTATCATGTAAACACCATCAGTCTACTATTTTTATGGTTTGATCTTCAAAGGTTATGACATCTCCAGGATGTATTTTTCTACCTCGACGGGTATCTACTTCTCCATTAACCTGAACTAATCCGTCACTAATAAATAGTTTAGCATAAGATCCTGAATCTGCAATACCTGCTAATTTTAATACCTGCCCTAATTTAATAAAAGGCTGATCAATCTTTATTTCATTCATCACGTGGTCTCCTCTTAAACTTGACCAAAAATACTTACAACAATTCATTATACCACTCTTTGTCAATTCATGGTCAATATAATTAACTCAAGCGAATCGGTAAAATCAGATACTTAAAGGATTCATCCGTCGAGTTTTTAATAATACATGGATTTAATGCAGATGTAAATGTCAATTCAACAACTTCATTTTCAATAACTTTAAGTGCATCAATAAGATACTTAGGGTTAAAAGCAATATTTAATGTGTTTCCTTCTCGATCAATATCAATCTCCTCATGCACCTTTCCTAAATCCGTATTCGAAGTAATGGAAAGGGTGTCCTCTTCAATTTGGAATTTAATCGGATTTTTCTTACTGTCACGTGCCATCAACGCTGCACGGTCAATACTTTGGAGTAGATTTTTACGATCCACCTTAATCAAAGTTTCATAATCCGATGAAAAAATCTGATCATATTTTGGAAAATCCCCTTCAAGTAGTCGGGACACAATAATCGTTTCATTGAGTTCAAAAAGAATATGCTTGTCGGTAAAATAAATAGCAACTTCACTGTCCTCTTCCGTTGAGAATATTTTTTGAATCTCGGATAAAGTCTTGCCTGGAATAACAACAGATAAATTTTCAAAATTTTCACTTAATTCAGTTTGTCGTATTGAAATTCTATACCCATCAACTGACACAATATTCAGAAAATTGTCCTTTATCTCAAACAATTCGCCCGTGAGTATAGGACGAATCTCTTCTACAGCTATTGAGAAAATCGTTTGATGAATCATATTCCTTAACACGCTTTGTGATATTAAGAGTGGTTTAGTTTTTGTTACTTGTGGCAGCTGAATAAATTCAGACCCTGGTTGTGTTGAAATATTAAAAACAGATTTTTCACATTTAATGGTCATGAGTTGATGTTCATCGACAGTGATTTCGACATCATTATCCGGTAGTTTTCGAATAATTTCAGAAAACATTTTTGAATCAACGGCTATATTTCCAGGCTTTACAATAGTTGCTTTTGTTCTATGTTCAATTCCAAGTTCAAGATCATTACCTATAAGTTTAAAGTCATCTTCATGAGCATCCAATAAGATACATTGAAGAATAGGCAATGTAGTTCTTGTTGATACTGCTTTTAAAACAGTATTAACTCCATTAAGTAAATCATTCTTGTGACAAATGATATGCATGTGAATAACTCCTTTCGTGTAAAAACAATAATATAAATAAATATTTTTTTAGTAATGATAATAATAGGCACTGTTAATTTGTGAATAAGTAGTCAAACCAATGATGAATAAAGCTTTGTTCATCAAGTATAAACATGTTGACGAAAGAAAAAGTTGTTATAAACAGTTAACAGGTCATTTTTTGCAGAAAAATCTATCCACAAGTCGATTTTAATTGACCACATGAAAATTCAATAGATATCCACAGCTATTTTCCAACGATTTTTTTAGTCAATATATCAATTGAATTTTTTAGTGTGGCATCTTTTTTAATATCTTGATTAATCTTTTCGTAGCCGTGTAAAACAGTGGTGTGATCTCGTTTTCCGAGGATTTCTCCAATACGTGGTAAAGAGGCATCGGTTAATTTACGGCACAAATACATCACGATTTGCCTTGGATAGGCGATTTCACGCGGACGTTTTTTGCTGACAATATCTGAGTGACTAATATTGTAGTGTTCTGATACCACTTCTAAAATCAATTCGGGCGTAACAATATTATCTTCTTGTGGTGCAATAAGATCCTTAAGTGCGTCTTCTGCAATTTGTTTTGTTATTTTTTCATATCCTAATTGTACTAAGCGAGAATAGGCAACGATTTTTGTAACAGCGCCTTCCAGTTCACGGATATTGGATTTTATGTTGGCAGCAACATATTGAAGAACTTCATCATCTAAATCTAGGCTTTCAAGTTCAGCTTTATTTTTTAAGATCGCCATGCGTGTTTCAAAATCAGGTGCCTGAATATCAGCAATTAGGCCCCATTCAAAGCGTGATCGTAATCGTTCCTCTAGGGTTTCAATCTCTTTAGGTGGGCGATCAGAAGAAATAATAATTTGTTTTTTGGCTTCATATAGAGTATTAAAGGTATGGAAAAATTCTTCTTGTGTTCGTTCTTTTCCAGCAATAAACTGGATATCGTCGACGAGCAAGACGTCAATATTACGGTATTTTTGCCGAAAAGCTTCATTTTTATCGGCTCGAATTGAATTTATCAATTCGTTAGTAAATTTTTCAGATGAAACGTATAGGACCTTGGTATCTGGCGATTCATTTAAAATGAAATGCGCAATCGAATGCATGAGATGGGTTTTACCAAGTCCAACACCTCCATATATAAAGAGGGGATTGTATGCTTCGGCAGGTGCTTCGGCAACAGCTAAGGCTGCAGCATTTGCAAATTTATTATTATTTCCTACAACGAAGGTTTCAAATGTGTAGCGCGTATTTAAGTTACTATCGCTTGTTGTTATAGAAGGAACTGGTTTTTTTTCTACATGCTTACGTGAAGAATCATCTTCAACAATGGAATCTTCTAGGACAAATCGAACGTCATAAGATTCATTCATGGTCTCACTAATTGCGATGAGAATGGTTTTTAGATATTTTTTTTCAATAATATCAATGACAATTTTATCTTCAGCTTGAATGATAATCGTATCATCTTCAATGCGTAGAGGTTTTAGGTTTTTCAAAAATGCGATATATGAGACTTTAGAAATATCGGATTCATAACGCAATAAATCTTGGACCTTACCCCAGTTTTCTATGATGTTTTGAGCCAATGGATCGACCTCCTTTATTTAATTTCATACATATTTAACCTATTTAACCTATGGTATATGATGAGTATAGAACCTATATTACCATTAATGAATAGAAGTTTTCAACAGTTTAATTTTTTACCTGTGGATGAATAGTGTTTATAATAATCAAAGTGTATACTGTTGAAGCTGTGGATAAGTATAAAAAGGTATTATTTATCAACAAATGTGGATTAAAATTGTTGACAGTATTAGAATATCATAAAATCAAGGGATTGAAGTAGAATTTTGAATTTGGATGTGAATAAGAATATTGTAAAAAAGAGGAGCTTATCCACAGAAAAAGGATAACATGTGGATAAGAAAGTACGAACAAGTTATCCACATATAAGCTATAATTCGGTAATATGCTGTGGATAAGAAAATATAAATATAATTATTTTTTTCAAGAATTAAAAAAAAGAGTATTTATTTCTTGACGTTTAGAGAAGTTTTTATTATAATTGGAATAGTGCTTTTTGAAGCTATATTTGTGAACTTCAAAAATTGATGTACATGTAAGATTTAGATAATCTTGGATTCGATGAATTCGTATAGATTTGTTAAGGAGGTGCCAAAATGAAAAGAACATTTCAACCAAAAAAGCGTCAACGTAGTAAAGAGCATGGTTTTAGAAAAAGAATGAGTTCCGTTGGTGGTAGAAAAGTTTTAGCAAGAAGAAGAGCTAAAGGTAGAAAAGCATTATCAGCATAATGAAAAATGTCTTTAAAAACCAAGAATAAATGGGAAAGTTTATCTATCGTTTGTTTAGATTGACTTTCCCTTTCTACAATTAGGGATTAAGCTGTTAAAACTCTGTATCCAAATTGGGTGATACTTAGTTTTGACATATTAATCATCAGGGAAAAGAAAGTGTTTATATGAAATTTGTTACTTCACTCAAAAAAACAAGTGAATTTAAAAAAGTATATAATTATCATCGATCAAAGGCGAATCGTCTCTTTATAATGTATATTATGAAAAATGGGTCTATGGAGAGTCGTCTGGGTATATCGGTCAGTAAAAAAGTGGGTAACAGTGTTGTAAGACATCGAATGACCCGCTTAGTTCGTGAGGTTTTTCGTTTAAATCAGCATAAGATGATTAAGGGGTATGATATGATCGTCATCGTTCGTCCATCAGCAAAAGAGCATACATTTCAAGAATTTGAAAGTGGAATTATTCACTTGCTTAAATTGAATAAACTATGGGAAATGTAAATATAAAAAATATTAAAATAGTATGAAAGCATCATCAATTGATTGTTAAACGATGCATTTTCAGTTATAATAATAACAGTATGTTAATAATGTATGAATAGATTGAATTAGGAAGATGATAGTGATGGTAAAAGTCTTATATAAGATGATGAAAAACGGATTAAAATCGTTGGCTATTGGATTGGTAAAGTTTTATCGTAAGTATATTTCGCCATTAAAGCAGCCAACATGTATATATATACCATCTTGTTCCAGTTACTCTCTTGAGGCATTAGAAAGATATGGATTTATTAAAGGCAGTTATCTGTCTATTCGAAGGATTTTACGCTGCAATCCGTTTGCAAAAGGTGGCTATGATCCTGTACCTTACAAGGAGGAAAAAGAATAATGTTTTCATCGATACAATTTTTTTTGACACAGTCAACAACTCCAATTATAGGGGATATTGCTAGGTTTTTTGGGTTTTTAATGGATGGGATTTACAATTTTTTTGGTAGTAATTTTGGAGTGTATTCTTTAGGATTAAGTATTATCGTCTTTACGATCATTACACGATTATTGATGTTGCCATTGGCATTTAAACAGCAAAAGTCCATGAAAGAAATGCAAGTTATCCAACCGGAAATTAAAAAAATACAAGACAAGTATAAAAATAAGAAGGATCAAGAATCTCAACAAAAGATGCAGGCAGAATTATCGGCACTCTATCAACAGCATGGTGTAAACCCTTTTGGTGGATGTTTGCCCTTATTAATTCAAATGCCAATTATCTTTTCTTTATTTAGTGTTTTAAGAAATATTCCTGCATATATTGATAATATTAAAGTGTATTACATTAATATCGCTGATCATATTTTTGAAGTTCCTAATTATGGTGAAAAACTAACATCGATTATGGAAAGCTCTTCCATCATAGTTAAGAATTTTGATGCAACAGTTTTAGATAAAGTAATCGATTTATTATATCAATTTCAAACAGGTACATGGGAAAAATTCTATGAAATATTCCCATCAATACAAAATCAGGTAGCCACTCAGGTTGTCGAATTAAATAATATCTACTCTATGTTTGGCATTAATCTTGCAGATAAACCAGACATGATGTCTATTGGGGTTTTAATTCCTATTTTGAACGTTGCGGTTCAATTTTTAGTTACACAGACATCCATGGCGCAAAATGCTAAGAAAAATGACGGAGCAAAGACACAGGCGGATCAAACAAATAAGACGATGATGTATACAATGCCTCTTGTTTCAGGCTTTTTTGCCATGACATTACCTGCAGGACTTGGTTTATATTGGTTAGTTGGTAGTTTATTCCAATTAGGACAACAATTAATTATTAATAAGCATGTTCACAATGATACACCAGATAAGAAGTAAATAATGGAGGGAAATGGTTATGAATGTCGTAGAAAAATCGGGCAGAACAGTTGACGATGCGATAACAGAAGCATTGATTGAGTTAGGCGTAACAAGTGATGAAGTAGAAGTAGAAATTTTAGAAAAGGCGCCTTCTGGATTATTTGGATTATTTAGTAGTAAGCAAGCGAGAGTTAAGGTAACTAAAAAGTCGAATTTAGCGGATGTAGCTGCAGAATTTTTAAAAAATGTTTTTCGTGAAATGGAACTTGATGTACAAATTAAGATTGAAGTTGATGAAAAGAATAATATGGATATTGAACTCAGCGGAGAAAATATGGGCGTTCTTATTGGTAAGCGAGGTCAAACTTTAGATTCATTACAATATTTAATTAGTTTGGTCGTAAATAAAGAATCGGACCATTATGTTCGTATTAAGTTAGATACAGAAAATTATCGTGAACGACGTAAAGAAACACTTGAATCCTTAGCCAATAACTTAGCAAATAAAGTAAAAAAGACCGGGCGAAAATTTACCCTAGAGCCTATGAATCCTTATGAACGCAGAATTATTCATTCAACATTACAGAATAATAAATTTGTCGAAACACACAGTGAAGGTGAAGAACCGCATCGTAAGGTTGTTATTATTCCTTCAAAGAAGAAATAACATAAGTCAAAAGCCCAAGCGTGCCTGTTTGGGCTTTTATGCTTTTTAGCGTTTCCGGTCGAATAAAGGAGTGACACTATGTTAAATGATACGATTGCTGCAATTTCAACACCACTATCTTCAGCAGGTATAGGTATTATACGAATATCTGGTAATGATGCTCTTGAAATTATTCAGTCTATTTTCAAACCCAAAAAACAAATAAATTATGACAACATTGTTAGCCACACGCTCAAATATGGGCATATAGTTGACCCAGAATATGTGCGTATTTTAGATGAAGTGTTGGTTTCTTTCATGTTAGGTCCAAATACATATACATGTGAAGATATTATAGAAATTAATTGCCATGGAGGTCTGGTGGTTATGCAAAGCATACTCTCACTGGTACTTCGACGTGGTGCGCGTATAGCAGAACCGGGAGAGTTCACCAAACGTGCATTTTTAAATGGACGTATAGATTTATCCCAGGCAGAAGCGGTTATGGATATTATTCACTCAAAAACTGAACTGGCCTTAAATGCATCTGTCAAACAACTTGAGGGTAGTGTAAAAAAAGAAATTGATGAACTGAATGAGGAAGTTTTGTCTTTAATAGCTCACGTGGAAGCATCAATAGACTATCCGGAATATGATGTGGAAGAGTTAGAATTTTCAAAGGTAAGACAGCAGTGTGAAAACATTCAAGGGCGAATACAAAAACTGATTCAAAGTTATGATCACGGACGTATTGTTCGAGAGGGAATTAAGACAGTTATTGTCGGGCGACCTAACGTTGGAAAATCTTCATTGCTAAATGCCTTGCTCAAAGAGCAGCGTGCCATTGTAACAGAGATTCCGGGAACAACAAGAGATTCCTTGGAAGAATATATGAATGTCCATGGTATACCCTTAAAATTAATTGATACGGCAGGTATACGCATAACAGATGATATAGTTGAAAAAATAGGAGTTAATAAATCAAAAGACCTTGTAGAGCAAGCGGATTTGGTTTTATATGTCATTGATTCATCACAAGCACTTACCACAGAAGATGATGCGATTATGGATTTGATTCATGATCAAAAAGTCATTATTCTTATGAACAAAAGTGATTTGAACCGACAAGTTAAAAAAGAACATCTAAAAGAACATCTACAGTCAGCGACAGTTATTGAAACCTCTGCAGTTTCATATGAAGGATTGGACCTACTTGAACAAGAAATTAAAGAACAGTTTATGTCGGGACATATTCAATCGAATGATGATACAGTCATTCATAATATTCGTCATAAGCACAGCCTTGAAAAGGCATATCAGAGTGTTGGACAAGTGATTGAATCGATTGATATGGGAATGCCGGAAGACTGTTGGGCAATAGATTTACATAGCATATACGAGTCTTTTGGTGAAGTAACAGGTAATCATGTAACCGAAGATGTGATTTCACAGATATTTAGTCAATTTTGTCTCGGAAAATAAGGAGAAATCAATGAATTATATCGAAAATAGCGTTGATGTCATTGTTATTGGCGGTGGTCATGCCGGGTGTGAAGCAGCGCTTGCTAGTGCACGCTTAGGCATGAAAACAGTTGTCTTTGCAATTAATATTGACAGTATAGCGATGATGCCATGTAACCCTAATATCGGTGGTACATCAAAAGGACACTTAGTGCGTGAAATTGATGCATTAGGTGGTGAAATGGGAAAAAATATTGATAAAACATATATTCAATCTAGGATGCTTAACACGGCCAAAGGTCCAGCAGTACACTCCTTGAGGGCACAGGCAGATAAGCATCGGTATGCACAAACAATGAAACGGACATTAGAAAAGCAGGAAAACCTTTTAATTCGACAAAATGAAGTGACAGAAATATTAGTTGAAAATCAAAAAGTAGTAGGCGTTAAAATTGTGTCAGGGCTAATCTATAAAGCCAAGGCCGTTATTATTGCTACAGGAACTTACTTGAAGGCACGGTGTATCTATGGAGATGTGAGTATATACAGTGGTCCGAATGGATTACAAGCAGCTAATCATTTGACAGCGTCGTTAAAAAATCTTGGCATCGAAATCTATCGTTTTAAAACAGGAACACCAGCGAGAGTCGACAAAAAAACAGTGGATTTCAGGAAGATGGAAGAACAAAAAGGTGATGAAAAGGTAGTGCCATTTTCTTTTACAAACACACCGGAAGATATCTATCGCGATCAAATATCGTGCTGGCTAACGTATACAAATCACCAAACCCATGATATTATACGGGATAATTTAAGCCGATCGCCATTGTATGGGGGTGAAATTAGCGGAACAGGTCCAAGATATTGTCCGTCAATAGAAGACAAAGTGGTGCGATTTAGTGATAAAGAGCGTCATCAAGTATTTTTAGAACCAGAAGCGGAAGATACGAATGAGATGTATGTACAGGGGATGTCAAGTTCCTTGCCTGAGGATGTACAAAAGGATATGTTGCGTACGCTACCAGGGCTTGAGAGCGTTGAAATCATGCGTACAGGATATGCGATTGAATATGATTGTATTAATCCTTTGCAATTAAAATCCACCCTTGAATTTAAGATGATTGAAGGCTTGTTTAGTGCGGGACAGTTTAATGGAAGTTCAGGCTATGAAGAAGCTGCAGCCCAGGGACTGGTTGCCGGAATCAATGCTGTTTTGCGTATTCAAGGAAAAGAACCAATTGTTATTGATCGATCGGAAGCATATATAGGGGTACTTATTGACGACCTTGTTACCAAAGGAACCAATGAGCCTTACCGTATGATGACATCAAGAGCAGAATATCGATTGTTGTTAAGACAAGACAATGCAGATCTTCGATTAACTGAGACAGGATATAATGTTGGTCTTATTGATGAAGAGCGCTATGAAAGTTTCAAAAGAAAACGTGAAGCTATCAAAAATGAAATCAATCGTTTATCTAAAACCATGGTTGGTACCTCCCAAGACGTTCAAGCATTACTGGATGCCCATAATTCTACGCCTTTACGTTCGGGGATATCATTAAAAGAGCTACTTAAGCGGCCGGAAATGACTTATCAAAGTATCGAATCCATTGATTCGAATCGACCGAATTTATCCTATGATGTAATCGAACAAGTTGAAATCCAAATCAAGTATGAAGGTTATATTAACCGTCAAAAGAAGCAAGTACAGCAGTTTGATAAATTGGAGAAAAAGCTGATTCCAGAAGCAATTGACTATTCAACCATTAAAAGTCTGCGCATTGAAGCGGTGCAAAAGCTAAAACAGGTTCAACCAAGATCCGTTGGGCAAGCCTCACGTATATCAGGGGTGTCACCAGCTGATATATCGGTTTTGTTAGTCTATCTAGAACAGTATTATCGACAAAAAAATCGTGAAAAGCAGGAGGGATAAATGGACGGGAAAACAAAGATTATTCAAGAGCTTGAACAACCATTAAAGGCATTAAATATACAATTGAATACTAAACAAGAAGAGCAAATTTGTCATTATTATGAAAAATTGAAAGAATGGAATGCCGTAATGAATTTAACGGCAATTGTGGATGAGGTGGATTTTGCTCAAAAGCATGTTGTTGATAGCATAACTTCTGCAAAATTTTACGATTTTTCTAAAATAAATACTGTCATTGATCTTGGGACAGGGGCTGGATTACCTGGTATTCCCTTAAAAATCGTTTTTCCACATCTTCAAATGACCCTAGTGGATTCTTTAAATAAACGTATCAATTTTTTAAATGAACTTATTGATGAACTTGGTCTTGTGGATATCGTTGCAATACATGGACGGGCTGAAGAAGTCGGAAAAGACCCACAGTATCGTGAACAGTTTGACTGTTGTGTATCAAGGGCAGTCAGTCAACTAGCTGTTTTAAGTGAGTATTGTATTCCCTTTGTCAAGGTGGATGGATGTTTTATAGCTTATAAGTCGGTGAATACGGAAGAGGAAATCAAGGACGCTGAATATGCTATTGAGACATTAGGCGCAACGATTCATAAAATAGAAGACATTGATTTATATAGTGGACAGATGCCGCGGCGTTTTGTCTTCATTGACAAAAAAGTCAACACACAAGAACGTTACCCTAGACGGGCGGGTGTTCCACAAAAGAAACCGTTATTAAAATCTTAAACAAGGAGTATACCCATGATTGTTGCACAAATGGTTCACGGATCCAAAGGTTTAGAGATACAATATAAAATACGTGACGAAGTTTTTACTATGGAACAAAATATTCCGATGGAAATAAGTCATGATATAGAAGATTCAAAGTGTTTTCATGTGATTGTATATGATAATACAACGCCCATTGGAACAGGGAGAATTATTCAACAGACAGGCAATTTACTTATTGGACGTATTGCAGTGTTAAAGTCACACCGTGGTCAAGGGATCGGAGACTTGATTGTACGTAAACTCGTTTGTTATGGATTTGACCAAGGTACTAAACGTGTTGAAGTACATTCCCAATTACATGCGGTTGATTTTTACAAAAGGATTGGGTTTGAGCAATATGGCAGTATCTATAAAGAATCTGACTTAGATCATGTGAGCATGTATATTACAGAGGAAATGTTTAAAAAACCCTGTGATTCCTAAAAAATACATAGAAAAAATTATAAGGCTATATGTAGAGCGAATGCTACCTCTACATATAGCCTTTTTAGTACATACTTTTATTAATCGTGTAAGAAAAGTTCAATTGTATCGCAAGTTGCATACGGATTTTCGATGTGAGGAAAATTCGTTGAGTGTTTGATGGTAGCACATTCAATCGATGGATTAATATGGGTATACTGTACTTCTAAAGCCTTGATATCATCGTCCCTTTGACTTCCATTAATGATATACAGGCAATGGTCGGATTTATCTAAAATATTACGTAAGTCAAGGTTTAGATAATTACAAATACTTGAGGCATAGGCATAACGTATACGGGAATCTTCATTATGTGCGTTATAATAAAATTGTTCAATGTATGGTAAAAGAACTTTGTTCATAGGTTTATCACTCACACCAAATTGACGGTTAAACATGAATTGACTATTGAGTAGATTATAAAGCGTCGTACCGATATAAGGTGATTCAAGTAGATATTTTAAAGTATAATTTTTCTTGGATGGGTTCAATGCAATTTTGTCTAGACCAGGTGGGCTAATCATAATGCACTTTCGAATAAGGTCATTGGTTTGATACGAAGCGAACAAAGCAAAAATATGGCTATTACCGGAGGTAATAATATCAACATGGGTTTGGCGAATAACCTCCACAATAAAATCATGAATTAGCTGAACATACAGATAACCTGTGTATGTGATATTTGCTTTTTCAGAAAATCCAAAACCTAACAAATCTAGAGCAAATACCTCATGCTTTTTTGAAAGTTGTTGAATAATACGCTCATATTCGACAGAAGATGCCCCGGAAAAGGTATCATGAATTAAAAGCAGCGGTGAACCGGAGCCGGTTTGACGATAATGAATAGTCCCAAATTTCCAAGCGTAGGCTTTGTAGTTTTTTTCTTTATGTTGTATTTTTTCTTTGGCATTATTAAATAAACGATTATTGAAGAGATGAATGGAAAAACCAGTTATTGCTAATGGGATAATCCAATGTTTTTTATTCATGTATTTGACCTCCTAATTATATCAAATGACTTTATATTTATTATGACGTAAAACGATATAAAATACAACCATATAATATATCTTCATTGGATTTATGTGGTTTTATAGGTATGTTGTCCTAGTAGGAAATACTTGTATACACTAGGTATTTAATGCTATAATTAAGTATACTGGACAAAGGATGTAATTCTATGGACAAAAAAATGAATCTTAAAGAAAATAAGCGGCTTGATGAGATTATTGATACAACGATTATTTCTATACAGCAAAGTGGTACAGAGATTAAAGAAATAAGCCATTTTGCAAAAAAAGAATATCAAGAGCTAGAAGATGAATTTTTGAAGCTACGTATTGAGGCAAGTGAGCTTATTGAGCGTGTAGAAAAATTGGATCAAGAGTATCGAATCAGTAAATCAAAGTTAATTATTGTAAATAAAAATTATGATAGTTATTCTGAAAAAGATATGAAGAAGATATATGAAAAAACCGATCATTTACGTGTACAACTTGTTCTTGAAAGAGAACGGGAGATGAACATTGTCAAGCGACGTAACGAATTAGAATTGCACTTGAAATCAGTTAGGAATATTGTTGATAAAGCAGATAAATTATCCAATGATTTTGAGCTAGCCCATAACATGTTGCATGGTAGTTTAAAAGATCTTACAGAGCATTTGGGTCAGTACCAAAATGAGCGTTTATTAGGGTATCGTATTATTCATGCACAAGAAGAAGAACGTCAGAGAGTAGCTAGAGAATTACATGATGGGCCAGCACAAAGTTTAAGTAATATTAGTTTTAAGGCAGAAATTTGTTTGAAACTCATTGATAAAGATATTGATAAAGCAAAGATGGAGATGCAGATATTACGTGGTCACATCCATGATACCATTGGTGAAACGCGAGAGTTGATTTATAATTTGAGACCTATGTCGATTGATGATCTAGGTTTAGTACCAACATTGGAACGCTATATTGACAAAGTTGAATCAATTAATAATTTTTCGATTCAATTGAATATTCAATATTTGGATGATCTTCAATCAGAGAACGTGCAAAAAATCAACTCTTTGACATTGTTTCGTATTGTCCAAGAATCACTGAATAATATTCAAAAGTATGCAAAAGCAGATGAGGTAATTATTGACTTGATATTTTGTAATCGATATACAGAAATACGTATTACAGATAACGGGTGTGGATTTGATGTGAATCAAATCAAAAAGGATCCTTTAACACATACAGGGTTAGGGGTATCGATTATGCAGGAGAGGGTTAATTTATTGGCTGGAAAATTTGTTCTTTCATCGAAGATGGGTCAAGGAACTTCTATATTTGTAAGATTGCCAGTAGATAATAAGGAGAGAGGTTAGGAGGAATAAAGTGGATAAAATCAGAGTGTTAATTGCCGATGACCATTCCATGATTCGTGAAGGGTTAAAACAATTAATTGAATTAGAAGATGATATAGAAGTAGTGGCTCAGGCCGGTGATGGTAAGGAAACAATAAAGCAAATTCTTGAAGTAAAACCGGACATTGTATTATTAGATATTAATATGCCGGTGATGAATGGTTTAGAAGTATTAGAAGAATTAAAAAAGATGAAGAGTGATGTTGATGTATTGTTGCTTACCATTCATAATGAAGTCGAGTATTTGTATAGAGCAGTTGAAATCGGCGTCGAAGGATATGTTCTCAAAGATTCAGAATCAGATGTCTTGATTAAAGCCATTCGTTCAATACACAGTGGCGAGTCTTATATTCAGCCCAATATGGCATCCTTGCTATTTAAAAAGATTAATGGAGAACTTGATTATCAAGTTCGCCATCATAAGTTGACACGACGTGAGACAGAGGTCTTAAAGCTTATTACCCTTGGCTTTTTAAACAAAGAGATTGCTGATGAATTATGTATCAGCGAAAAAACAGTGAAAAATCATGTGTCAAATATTTTCAAGAAAATTGAAGTCTCAGATCGAACACAAGCAGCCGTTTATGCTATTAAGAATAATATTGTAAATATTTATTAATGTTTCACGTGAAACATTAATGGGATTTATACTACACATAAAAACAATAGCAATGTTTCACGTGAAACATTGCTATTGTTTTTATGTGTAGTGGCAGTAAGATTTAGGTTAAAACAAGAGTTTGACTTGAAAAGGATAGAAGTAAAAGTATAGTTGTGATATAATAGTTTTTAGTATAAAGTTAGGAGGATTGTATCAAATGGCTAGAATTATATCAATAGTGAATCAAAAAGGTGGAGTCGGAAAAACGACAACAACAATCAATCTTTCAGCTGCCTTAGCAGAAGCGGGGAAGAAAGTCTTAACAATTGATATTGATCCTCAAGGGAATACTACAAGGGGGCTAGGAATAAATAAAGAAACATTAGAGACGACTGTGTACGAAATGCTTTTAAAAGAAAAAAAGATAGAAGAAATAATCCTAGAAAATGTTTTTGACAATTTGGATTTAGTACCAGCGGATGTTGATTTGGCTGGAGCCGAAGTGGAATTAATTGGTGTTAAGGAAAGTAATTATATCTTAAATTATGAAGTCAATAAGATTAAACATAAGTATGATTTTATTATTATTGATTGTCCTCCGTCGTTAAGTATCTTAACAGTCAATGCGCTTTGTGCATCAGATTCCATATTGGTACCTATTCAATGTGAATATTTTGCATTAGAAGGCTTATCCCAGTTAATGTATACAATCAATTTGGTTCAAAAACGTTTGAATCCAAACTTAGAGATTGAGGGAGTCGTGTTCACCATGTATGATGCCCGAACGAATTTATCACTACAAGTAGTTGAAGAGGTTAAACATGAGTTGCGACATACTAATATATATAAAACAATTATTCCGCGAAATGTTCGTTTAGCAGAGTCGCCAAGCTATGGATTACCTATTACCCAATATGATCCTTCCTCCAAAGGAGCGGTGAGCTATCGACAATTAGCTGATGAAGTCATGGAAAGAGAGGATTAAAAATGGCGAGAAAACGAGGTCTAGGCCAAGGCTTATCCGCATTAATAACAGATGATTTAGAAGAAGAAATATCTTCAGAAAATAAAAGGAATATTTCAAAAGTTAAAATCACCCTAATTGAACCCAATCCAAATCAACCAAGAAATCAATTTGATGAAGATGGTTTACATGAATTAGCAGAATCAATAAAGCGATTTGGAGTGTTGCAACCTTTAGTGGTGACAAAGAAAGACAAATTCTATGAAATTATTGCTGGTGAACGTCGCTGGCGTGCAGCAAAACTGGCAAAGTTAAAAGAAGTACCAATTATTATCAAAGAATTTAGTGAAGAAGAAATTGTTGAAGTGGCGTTGATTGAAAACATTCAAAGAGAAAACTTGAATCCTATCGAAGAAGCCATGGCATATCGAAGACTAATGGATGAACATAAATTAAAGCAAGATGAAATCGCAGAAAAAGTTTCGAAATCGCGATCAGCCATAGCTAATTCCCTTCGTTTGCTCCAATTAGATAAGCGAGTTGGAGAAATGTTAGTTGAAGAAAAATTATCGACAGGACATGCCAGAGCGCTATTAGCTATAAAAGATCCAAAACAACAGTACGAAATTGCTTTACAAGTGTTTGATAATGAACTTAATGTTCGAGAAACAGAAAGAATAATAAAAAAATTACTAAAGCCAGAAACAGAAATAAAACCTAAGAAAAAAGATTTTATGGATCCAATCATGGCATCGATAGAAAAAAATATAGAAGAAATATTAGGTACAAAAGTTAAAATTCAAAACAAAAAAAATAAAGGTAAAATTGAAATCGAATATTTTTCAAATCAGGAATTAGAAAGAATTGTTGAACTGATTGAACAAATAAGTGTTGAATAATAATCAGATAAGGGGGATACGAATGAGTGATATAATGACCTTTTTTGAAAGTATGCAAGTTGAGATACTCATGATTGTAACAGCGGTTACGCTAATCTTATTTATTCTATTGTTTATTACGATGATTAACTTATCGATTTTTAGAAATAAATATAAAAAATTGAATAAAGGAAAGACAATACAATCCTATGAAGAACATATAATTAAAAATAAATCAGACATTGAGTATTTAAAACAAAATGAAAAGGAATTGTTTAATCATATTGAGCGTATTCAGGAGAAAGCCAAAGATGCATATACCAAAGTATATCTACATCGATATAATGCATTTGAACGTCAAGGTGGCGAGATGAGCTTTGTCTTAGTCATGCTTAATCGATATAATAATGGTGTAATTCTTCATAATTTACATAATAGCGAATACTCATATTTATATTCAAAGAATGTTACGAATGGAATGACAAAAGAAACGTTGACACAGGAAGAAAAAGATGTTCTGTTAAAGGCAATGAAGCAGCAATAAAACATCTATTTTTAGGAGGAAATATGTACAAAATGTTAGTATTGGACTTTGATGACACATTATTGAAAGATGATCTGTCCATTAGTCCTGAAAATATTGAAGCGATAAAAAAAGCAAAAGAGCAAGGGGTTGTTGTATTATTTTGCTCTGGACGTAGTGATGAGTCCATGTTTCAGTATATCGAACAATTGGATATGCACGATGAAGATGAATATTTTATATCATACAACGGTGCAAAAATTGATAGAATTGACCGACAAAATATTTTTCACAAACGTATTGAACAGCCATTGTTAAAAGAATTAGTAAAAATGGGAAAAGACAATGAAGTAACAGTTCAACTGTATAATGGAAAGAAAATGATCGTAGAAGAAATTAACGAAGCAGTAAAACTATATACAGATTTAACAAAGAGTGAGCCTTTGGTTAGTCAAGATCTTGAAAATTTGGAATATTCAACGAAAGTATTATTCAATTCACAAGATCGAGAATGCTTGGAAGCTATGCAAAGAAAAATCATCGAAGTCTATGGACAAGACGTCAATGTATTTTTCTCAAAACCAAATTATTTAGAAGTCCTTCACAAAGAGGCAAATAAAGGGCTGGGAGTGAAGTATTTAGCACAGAAGCTTGGCATAAAACAAGAAGAGATTATTGCTGTCGGTGATAGCTTTAATGATATATTCATGATTGAATATGCAGGTCTAGGTGTTGCTGTAGCCAATGGAAGAGAAGAAGTCAAAGCTAAAGCAAACTATATCACTGAACATGATAATAATCATCATGCAGTACGTGAAGTTGTTGAAAAATTCATACTAGGGTAGATGGATTATCTGTCTTATAGAACATAAAAAATCCCTTATAACCATTGGTTTATGAATGATTATAAGGGATTCTAGCGTATAGGCTTAGATGAGATTAAGAGCACGAATGATTTTTTCAACATTCTTATCAATAACGGTATATTGAACTTCTAAACCATGTCGTTCGCCTTTGATTAATCCAGCTGCTTTTAATTTTGATAAATGCTGAGAGACGGTAGATTGTGGAATATTTAGGCACGATTGCATGTAAGTCACATTACATCCGGCGTTTTCTTTTTCAAGGATTCCGATTAGAATGCAAAGGCGTGCAGGATGCCCTAATAATTTTAGAAGTTCAGATGCTCTTTCAAATTCTTTGATTTCCATGATTTCACCTCATAATTTATATTTGAATATTACAATATCATATTATTGTAATTGTACACCAATCTGAAAAACTTGTAAAGATATTTCCGTAAGAAAGGAGATTTATGGATAGAATATCAAAACCGCAACGCACCAGAGAAATAATTGATAAAAATGCTTTTTCACTTAAGAAAAAATATGGGCAAAACTTCTTAATTAATCAAAATATTTTGGAGAATATTATAAGTGGGGCAGAATTGGATCCGGAGGATGTTGTTATTGAAATTGGACCGGGTATTGGAAGTTTGACACAATATATTGCAGAACAGGTTGACCAGGTGGTTGCCATTGAAATTGATAAAACACTCATTCCTATTTTGGAAGAAACGCTAGCAGAATATGGGAATGTACATATAATTAATGAAGACATATTAAAGGTTGATCTAAAGGCAATGATTGATCAGCAGTATCCAAATCGGAAGATTAAAATTGTTGCAAATCTTCCATATTATATTACTACGCCAATTATTATGAAAATCTTTGAAGAACATATTCCGGTGGATTCGATTACGATTATGATTCAAGAAGAAGTTGCTGATCGCATGCAGGCGAGCCCATCTACCAAAGAATATGGAGCGCTTTCATTAGCTGTTCAATATTATTCTCACCCTAAAGTACTTGTTAAAGTGCCACCAAGTAGTTTTGTTCCACAACCTAAAGTGGGCTCTTCGGTTATTCGCCTAGAAGTAAACGATCACTATAAAAAACAAACGGAAGATGATGAATTCTTATTTAAACTTATTCGTGGAGCATTTCAGCAACGTAGAAAAACGCTTGTTAATACGTTAGCACATCAACCGGGTATTGAAATATCAAAAGAGGAAATTCGACAGGCATTGGAAAAAATAGGTGTCTCAGAAAAAATACGTGGGGAAGCTTTATCCTTAGAACAATTTATAGAATTGGCAAAAGAGCTACGAAAAGCAGAAAAATCATGAAATAAATGTATGAATCGAAAAGTTTAATATTTTCGTAATACATTATTCATGATAATGTCATAGAGCCTTGGTATTATAAGAGGGTAAAACTATCCCCCCTTTTATTTTGATAGATATAATTGCTTAGTCCTACTTCGGAAGTAGGACTTTTTTTGTACAAATATAGGTGTTACTGTATTTTATTGATTTCAATAGAACCTAGATTTGAATAGAACGAATAGTTGCTGCCACTTGAAGTTGTGGTTAGTTTATAATCAGAATTTACAGAGCCAAGATCTGTATCGGCATAGATTACTGTATCTTCATCTAAATTCATGTCAGCCTCAATAGAACCAAGGTCAGCATTTACCTTTAGCATATCTACAAACATAAGTGATAAATCAATATCGCCAAGGTTATTATTGACTTCAAGAAAACCGAGTTGAGATTGGGAGTCAAGAGATATGGAGCCTAAATCACAGAAGATACCTACTTCTTTAATATCTTGGGTGAGAGAAATATCGATATCACCTAAATCAGTAATCAAAATTAATTTATCGGTGTTTTGGTAAATATTGTCATTGGTTAGACGGGTGGTGTCCGAATCAAGTTTTACTTCTTTAAAATGATAATCTTTAGGTATATGCACGTTGATAGTACCTTTGTAATCTTGAGTCATCACTAGATTACGTATAGATAAAGTCGTTGTAACAGATAACTGATTATTCTTTAATTGGGTATTGAAATTGGTAGTGTAGCGGTTGGTGTCAGGCTGTTCGCGAAAATACTCTACAAGAATATCCTCACGCTCTTCTTCAATAAAATGGACATCTTCTACAGATGTTGAAATGAACAGTTGGTCAACTAATTCAAATGTTTTCTGGTCGCTTAGGGTCAAGGTTTCATAATTGTCGCTTCGATGACTTGAAGAGAGTATGTCTGGGAAAAAATCAATATCCCAATGATCAGAATAACGCAAAGATGTACTCTGAGAAAAAAGATTGTTGATAGATAAATCATGGCGTTCAATGTAAGAGAGGGCAACAACAACACTAAGCGTTGCCATGAGAAAGAAAAATCCCATTAAATAGCCCATAGTTTTGTTAAAAGATTTCATGATTAATACCCCCTAATTAGTTTGAGATTCCATTTTGTATAACGATATGTTAATATTCCTATTAATCTTCCAACGAAAATAGTCAATAGACCAAGAAATCCTCCGATACCAAGGAGAAAAAATCCTGTGGAAAAAAGTAAAACAGGGTGTGACATAACGATAAGAGGTATCGAAATAAATGAAATAGGAAATGCTAGGATACCGCTAAGGACAATGAGAAGTCCAGAGATAGCCATTGCAATGCCGGAGATAAACAAACCGAAGATAACACCCCAAATACCAAGAAATGGTCCAAGCACAATAATGAGGTTAAACATTAGTAATCCAATGCCAATAAGAAGCATAGATACCGGTTGGTTTGCTTTTTGAACTGGGACAACCGGTTCCGGATTTTTATAAATGCGTTGTTGTGATGTGACGATGGAAGTTCTTTTGGGAATACCAAGCTCATGAATAACTTCAGAAATTGGGCGCCCATTTTTTTCGGCGTCATCAAACTTGGCTTCAGCATCCTTCATAATTTTTGAGCGCTCTGGTTCAGTCAATGTGGACAAGGACTGATAGAGTTCATGAAGATAAGAATATTTATCCATAATAAAGCTCCTTTCAATTCGAATTTTTTATTGCTTTGATTATAAAAGCTTACTATAAGAATAGCAAGGAATGTTTTGTAATATAAAAGAATAGTCTTAGAATTCCATTAAAAAATTGAATGATACCCTAAAAACAGTTATAATAGACAGTAACAAAGCTATACAATGCATTGTCATGAAAGGATAGACTGTCTATGGAAAAAAGAAAAAGTATATTTGGATATATACTCATATTATTTACCGTGATTCCATTAGTAGAGTTGTATTTGCTACTTCAAATCGCAGAACGCACCAGTGCAATGATTACATTTGTAATTATTTTAGTCACAGGAATTGTAGGTGCTTTTTTTGCAAAAATACAAGGACGATTAGTCATCCAAAAAATACGTATATCTTTACAGCAAGCAATTATGCCTAAAGAAGAGCTCGTTGATGGTTTATGTGTATTAATTGGAGGGGCTTTTTTATTAACACCGGGAATTTTGACAGATATTGCAGGGTTTACATTGCTTATTCCAGTAACACGTAACCTTTATAAGAAGATATTAAAGCATAAATTTGAACAGATGATTCAAACAGGAGGATACTAATGTTTAAGGCAGTTATATTCGACATGGATGGGTTACTAATTGATAGCGAGAGCATGACATTTAAAGGGTATAAGAAGGTATGCCGTCAGTACGAGTATATCTTTGAAGATGAGTTTTACTTTCAATTTTTAGGGAGCAATATTGAGTATATGCGTCAAGGGTTTGAGGCACGATATGGTCAAGCATTCCCGTTTGAACGTATACTTGACCAAGTGCATACAGAGATTGAAAAGGCATTTGAATCAGATGGAATACCCCTCAAACCAGGAGCATTAAATTTACTAGAGCATCTTAAAGAGCAGTCAATCAAAATCGGATTGGCAACATCAAGTTCCCGTGATCGGGTTGATGCAATTATAGCAAAAGCAGACATTGCATCGTATTTTGATGCGACAGTTTGTGGCGATGAGATTACGCGAAGTAAACCAGACCCTGAAATTTTTTTGACAGCATGTCAAAAACTAGAGGTCACACCTTGTGAAGCTTTGGTTTTGGAAGATTCTGAGAATGGAATTCGTGGTGCATTTGATGGGAAGATTACGTGTATTCATGTACCGGATTTAATACCTTCATCAAAAGCCATACAAGAGCGAGCGGCATATATAGCCAAAGATTTAAATGAGATTATTAGTTGGCTTAACATGCAAAACACTTTACAAATAAAATAGTATATAGAATGAGGAGAGAAGAAGATGAAAAATTTTTTTAAGGCATGTGGATTTTCGGCATTAATTGCTGCAATATATTTTTTTGCAAGTGCATTTGTAGGTCTTGTTGTATTTGCAATTGTTTTACTTACAAAACAAGATATGTTCAATCCAGAAATAATGGCAAATCAAGTTGAGTTTACCGAAGCGCTTGTTAAGCTTATTGGAGAATTTGCCATTCCAACAATTATTGCTGTAAATATGTTGACACTTCTTGGAATCTTTTTGATGTTTTTGGGACGTAGAGAATCTTTCAAAACATATATTAATTTTTCATCGATAAAACTAAAAAATGGACTCATTCTTTTTGGCTTTGGAATCTTTTTAAATATTTTGACAGTAGGAATACTAACCATTGTAAGTGAAGTCTTCCCGATTACTGAACAGATGGAATATTACACTGAACTTATGGAACCGCTGATGTTGGGCAATCCAATTTTAGTGTTTATTGCACTGGTTATTAGTGCACCGCTTTTTGAAGAAATTGCTTTACGCGGTGTTATTTTTAATGATTTTAAAAAAGCTGTACCTATGTGGGTGGCATTGATTATTCAAGCTGTTTTTTTTGGTCTGATGCATTTAAACTGGGTACAAGGGATCTATGCATTCTTTTTAGGGCTTATTTTGGGGCTTATCTATCATTATTATCGTTCGATATGGATGCCGATACTCGTACATTTGTCGTACAATCTTACATCAACTATGATGAATTATTTTGTGAGTGATGATGCAAATGTAACGATTGTATTTATAGTCATCGGCGGTATCGGAAGTATCTTAAGTGTCTTTATCGCAAGACAACTTTATGAATCTCCTCTTGACAATTTATAAAAAAACACATATACTTTGACTATCAAACTAAATGCTTTGATTATCAAAGTATATCAGGAGGCACCTATGTATCATGGAAAAATAGTTGGAACAGGAAGTTTTTTGCCTGATTTCATTGTGACCAATGATGATTTAGCCAAGGTGGTTGAAACTTCAGATGAATGGATTTATACACGAACAGGGATAAAAGAACGGCGAATTGCCAAAGACTACGATGTGCATGACATGGCAGCAAGAGCAGCTCAAAAAGCATTAGACCAAAGTGGTGTACAGGCCCAAGAGATAGATATGATTGTTGTTGCGACAGTTACGTCAGACTATTCTATGCCATCGGTTGCGTGTATGGTTCAAGGTGAGATAAGTGCACATCAGGCATTTGCTTTTGATTTGCAAGCAGCGTGTTCAGGATTTGTATATGGCTTAGATGTGATTGAGCAATTTATTCAAACAGGCAAAGTAAAGAAGGCTTTATTAATTGGCGTTGAGAAGTTAAGCCAAGTGCTTAACTGGCAGGATCGCTCGACATGTGTTTTGTTTGGAGATGGCGCTGGAGCTGTGGTGATTGAAGCAACACAAGAAAAGACAGGCGTTATGGATATATACAACAAATCCATTGGAACGGATTGGAACGTATTAACATCAAAGATTCGACATAATGGCACACCCTATTATCAACAAGGGAGCGATAATTATTTAAAGATGGATGGACAGCAAGTTTTTCAGTTTGCCTGTAAAAAAGTTCCGGAAATCTTTAGCGAACTGATGGAAAAAAATGATATCCAGCTATCAGAGGTTGATTTGTATGTGCTTCATCAAGCCAATAGTCGAATTATCGAACGTGTGGCAAAAAAAATGGGACAACCCATGGATAAATTCTATATGAATATTGAAAAATGCGGCAATACATCGGCAGCAACCATCCCCATTGCATTAGATGAACTCAATGCAGAAGGAAAACTTGCAGGCAAGACCGTAGGTATATCGGGATTTGGTGCAGGCTTGACGTATGGAGCAGCTTTTATTCAATTTCAATAAAGGTTTAAATGTAAAAACCAATAAATAACAAACATATAAAATTATAGGAGGAAACAACATGGAATTTTCAAAATTACAAGATATTATCGTAGAAGAACTAGGTGTCGATGCAGAAGAGGTGACTATGGAAGCAACATTTGCAGATGATTTAGGTGCGGATTCATTAGATCTTTTTGAATTAGTGATGTCCATTGAAGACACATTTGGTGTAGCGATTCCTAATGAAGAGCTTGCGAACATTAAAACGGTTAAAGATGCGGTAGACTACATCGAAGCTAACGATAAGTAATACGATTTTAGGAGGAAACATGAAGAAGATAGCATTTATTTTTCCGGGACAGGGAGCGCAACATACAGGAATGGGACTTGATTTGGTGGAAAAATCCGAAGAGGCGAAGAAGTGCTTTGACACGGCGGATGGATTATTAGATTTTGACTTATATGATTTGTGCGCCAATCAAAAGGCACCCATTGATCAAACGGCATACACCCAACCTGCATTGGTAGCGGTATCAATTTGTCTTCTTAACGAGTTAAGACGGCACGTGGATATTGTACCGGATTATGTGGCCGGACTTAGTCTAGGTGAATACAGCGCCCTTGTTGCTGCAGATATTTTATCTTATACGGATGCGATAGAGCTTGTTCGAAAACGTGGATTATACATGGAAGAAGCCGGACGCAAGGTTCAAGGTGGTATGGCAGCAATTGTCAAAGCAGATCAAGGACACATTGAGGAGCTTTGTACTAAGGATCCAGGTGTTGTAGGTATTGCCAATTATAATAGCCCTGTACAAGTTGTTATATCGGGAGAAGAAGATGCTGTCCAACGTGTTTCCTCTATACTTATGGAAGAAAAAATACGTGTAATTCCTTTGCAAGTGAGTGGTGCATTTCACTCACCGCTTATGGAAACAGCAGCAGAAAAATTTGAAAAAGCGCTTGAATCTATTCAAATAGATACAGGTAAAATACCTTATATCACCAATGTTACCGGAGAAATTGTCTCAGATACAAGTACAACCAAACATTTGTTGGTGGAACAGTTAAAAGGTGCAGTCCTTTGGGAAAAATCGGTTCGAACAATGATTGATCATGGGGTGGACACCTTTGTAGAGATTGGACCAGGCAATACACTAGCAGGTCTGATTAAAAAAATTGACCGTAAAGTAAAGGTACTTAATTTAAATTCCTATGAGGCCATAAATACTGTTGTCGATGCGATAAAGGGAGTGTAGAAATGGATAAGAAAGTTGCCCTGATTACAGGGGGAAGTCGTGGTATTGGAAAAGAGATTGCATTAACACTAGGAAAAAATGCATATCATGTCATTATTAATTATCGCTCACGTGAAGACGAAGCGTTGAAGGTATTGGATGAAGTTATTGCCAGTGGTGGAAGCGGAAGTATTTTTCAAAGCGATATCAGCAATTATACAGAGACAGAGACCATGATGAAAGAAATTGTCAAAGAATATGGTGGCATTGACCTTTTAGTAAACAATGCAGGAATAACAAAAGATCAATTGATGCTTCGCATGACAGAAGCAGACTTTTCCAGTGTTATTGATATTAATTTAAAAGGCGCATTTAACTGTGTTAAACATGTAACGCGTTCTATGTTTAAAAAGCGTTCAGGATGCATTATCAATATCAGTTCGGTTATCGGTCTTGTCGGTAATGTGGGACAAGTCAACTACGCCGCATCAAAAGCCGGAATCATCGGTATGACCAAAGCTTTAGCCAAGGAATATGCAGCACGTGGAATACGTGTTAATGCAGTTGCACCTGGCTTTATTGATACAGAAATGACGGATGTATTATCCGATGGAATAAAAGAAGCAATTTTGGATAAAATTCCTTTACATACATTAGGACAGCCAGAAGATGTTGCGAATATGGTGAACTTCTTGGCGTCTGATCAAGCAAAATATATTACAGGACAAGTAATCGCTGTTGACGGCGGCATGACAATGTAAGGAGCTAATAAATGAGAAGAGTAGTTGTTACAGGACTAGGAGCAATAACACCTATCGGTCTTGATGCAGAGACTTATTGGAATAATTTAAAAGAGGGTGTGGTTGGTATTGGACCGATCACCCATTTTGACACCAGTGATTTTACCGTAAAACTTGCAGGAGAAGTCAAAGGCTTTGATCCTAAAGAGTATATGGATCGAAAAAATGCTAGAAAATATGATGTGTTCTCTCAGTTTGCCATCGCAGCGGCTAAAGAAGCCCTTAAACATTCAGGTCTTGATTTGGCATCAGAAGATTTGTACCGTATCGGTGTGATTGTCGCTTCCGGTATTGGTGGACTTGGAACGATGGAAAAAGAAGAACAAAAATTGATTGAAAAGGGACCTTCACGTGTCTCACCATCATTAATACCTAAAATTATTACTAATATGGCAGCCGGTAACATTGCTATTGAGATTGGTGTAAAAGGGATTAATACCAATATTGTTACGGCGTGTGCCAGTGCAACACATTCGATTGGAGAAGCCTTTAGAAATATTAAATACGGCGTTGCCGATGCAATTTTTTGTGGTGGGGCAGAAAGTTCGATTGTTCCTCTTGGTATTGCCGGATTTGCCAATATGACCGCACTATCGACCAACGAAGATCCTAATACAGCATCTCGTCCCTTTGATAAAGAGCGCGATGGATTTGTGATGGGCGAAGGTGCCGGAGTTTTGCTATTGGAAGAGTATGAACATGCAAAAGCACGTAGGGCCAATATTCTTGCAGAGATTGTAGGCTATGGTGCGACATGTGATGCATATCACTTGACTAGCCCGGACCCAGAAGGAACAGGAGCAGGTAAGGCAATGGAGTTTGCCATGGCAGAAGCGGGAATTGAGCCTAAGCAGGTACAATATATTAATGCTCATGGAACCAGTACGCCATACAATGACCATTTTGAAACCTTGGCAATTAAACGTGCATTTGGCGACCACGCCTATAAGTTGAAAGTTAATTCAACAAAATCAATGACAGGGCATTTACTGGGGGCTGCAGGTGGAGTCGAAGCAGTGGCAACGGTAAAAACATTAGTGGACCAATTTATCCATCCAACGATGGGATATCAGACGCCAGATGAAAATTGCGATTTGGACTATGTTCCAAACCAAGGAATTGCTACGACGGTTGAATATGCTATCAGTAATTCATTAGGTTTTGGTGGTCATAATGCGAGTCTCTTATTCAAGCGGATATAGAGCGATAAGCAAAACCAAGGAGGTTTTACAATGAATACTTCAGAAGTATTAAATATGATTCAGGTACTTAAAGATACAGGATATAGACATATAGATGTCGTCCATGAAGGCTCACATATTATTTTATCAAATGCAGAGATGCTTTCACAAACGGCTCAATCTTCAGGGATGCCTATGTCATCAGCGCCCACATCGACAGTGGCAACACCGGCAATGCCTCAGACGCCCCAAAGTGTAAAGATAGAGTCGTTAGATAGTGCTATAAACGTTGTGGAAGATGAACAAGCATCGAAGCCGATTCAAGGAGGACATCTTGTCGAATCTCCTATTGTAGGGACCTATTATAATGCACCAAGCCCTGAAGCTGACCCTTATGTTTGTGTGGGAAGCAAGGTGAAAAAAGGAGATGTGCTTTGCATTATTGAAGCGATGAAGCTGATGAATGAAATTGAAGCAGATCAAGAAGGTGAGATTGTTGAAATCCTTGTCGAAAACGAACAAGGAGTTGAATATGGTCAACCTTTATTTAGGATTGTTTAGGAGGATATATGTTAGATATAACTGAAATAAAAAAAATCATTCCTCATCGAGAACCATTTTTACTCATTGACCGTGTAGATGAAATGGAGCCTGGGGTGAGTGCAAAGGCAACAAAATGTGTTACCTATAATGAATATTTTTTTCGAGGGCATTTTCCCCAAGAACCGGTTATGCCAGGTGTTCTAATTGTAGAAGCCCTAGCTCAAACAGGAGCAGTCAGCATCTTATCCTTAGAAGAAAACCAAGGAAAAGTTGCTTACTTTGGCGGATTAAATAAGGTGAAATTTAAAAAGAAAGTTGTTCCAGGAGATGTATTGTCCCTTGAAGTGGAAATTGTAAGGCGTAAGGGACCCGTAGGCATAGGTAATGGAATTGCAAAAGTCGGCGACGATATTGCGGTGACGTGTGAATTGACATTTTTTATAGGGTAGGTGAATCAAATGTTTCATAAAGTACTCATTGCAAATCGTGGTGAAATTGCTGTACGTATTATACGCGCATGCCGAGAACTAGGCATTCGAACAGTCGCGGTGTATTCAACGCCAGACCGTGAAGCTCTACATACCTTACTTGCAGATGAAGCGGTTTGTATCGGACCGGCTAAAGCAACCGAAAGTTATTTGGATATCAAACGTATTATTAGCGCAGCGGTTATCACAGGAGCCAATGCGATTCATCCTGGTTTTGGTTTTTTATCAGAAAACCCTAAGTTTGCCAAAATATGCGAAGAATCCAATATTAAGCTAATTGGGCCGTCATCAGAGATGATGTCGCTGATGGGAAATAAGGCACGTGCCAGAGAGACTATGATTAATGCCAAAGTCCCGGTTGTTCCGGGAACGGATGGAATTATTACCCAAGCCGATGAAGCCTATGATTTGGCAGATTCTATTGGATATCCTCTCATTATTAAAGCTGCCAATGGTGGAGGCGGCAAAGGGATGCGGGTAGCAGAACGTAAAGAAGAAATTCATAAGATGTTCTCCTTAGCCCAAAAAGAGGCCATAGCGTCATTTAGTGACAACGGAATGTATATGGAACGCTATGTTGTCAATCCAAAGCATATTGAATTTCAAATATTAGCCGATGAGCACGGAAACGTTATCCATCTGGGTGAAAGAGACTGCTCCGTACAGCGACGTCATCAAAAGATTGTTGAAGAAGCACCATCAAAAGCGCTTACAGATAAGTTACGAAAAAAAATGGGTGATGTTGCTGTTCGTGCGGCAAAGGCCATTAATTATACCAATGCAGGAACCGTTGAATTCTTATTAAATGATCAAGGGGAGTTCTTTTTCATGGAGATGAATACCCGAATCCAAGTGGAACATCCGATTACTGAGATGGTGACAGGAATAGACTTGATTAAAAAACAAATTGAAATTGCGGCAGGATTGCCGCTTGATATAATGCAAAAAGATATCAAGCTTCATGGACACGCCATTGAGTGTCGAATCAATGCAGAAGATGCCAGCAAAGATTTTCGTCCGTCGCCAGGAACGATTAACAATTTAATCATGCCCGGAGGTAAAGGTATCCGTATTGACGGAGCAATCTATCCTGGATATACGGTGGCGCCTTACTATGACTCCATGTTGGCAAAGCTAATCGTCCATGGAGACACACGTGAAGAAGCGATTGCAAAAATGAAAAGTGCTTTAGGTGAATTTATTGTTGAAGGCGTAACGACCAATATTGATTTTCATTTTGAAATCTTAGAGAATCCTTCGTTTGTCTCAGGTGATTATGATACAAGTTTGATAGAAACGATGAAAGTGTGATATAGATGAAGCCATTGTTTAAAAAGACAAAGTACATTCAAGTGAATACATCGACAACGATTATTCATAAAACAGAGCCCAATGTTCCATCGGGTTCATGGATTAAGTGCCCACAGTGTCATGAGGTCGTCTATAAAGATGATTATCGCAATAATGGATATATTTGTCCTCAATGTCAAAAACACTTTCGTATGAGCGCGCCACAGCGTCTTAAGATGATACTTGATAAGGGGACATATACACCTTTGTTTTTGGAGATGACAACGGAAAATGTTCTAGACTTTAAAGGGTATGAGCATAAAATCCAAGGTCTTCAAGAAAAGACCGGCATCGATGAAGCAGTACTAACGGGGACAGGAAGAATTAAGGGAATCAAAGTGGCTATCGCTGTGATGGATAGTCGGTTTCTCATGGGAAGCATGGGACATGTAGTTGGTGAGAGGATTACCCGCTTGACGGAGCTTGCGACGCAAGAACACTTACCCCTTATATTATTTACTGCATCTGGTGGCGCACGAATGCAAGAAGGTATTATTTCCTTGATGCAAATGGCAAAAACAGCAGCGGCACTTAAACGTCACCATGACGAGGGTGGATTTTATGTTACCATCTTGACGGATCCCACATCCGGTGGGGTGACAGCAAGTTTTGCCATGCTTGGTGATATTATTTTATCTGAACCCGGTGCCTTTATTGGCTTTGCAGGACCGCGGGTTATTCGAGATACGATTCGTCAAGAACTGCCGGAAGGTTTTCAGACGGCAGAGTTTTTGCTTGAGCATGGATTTGTAGATGTGATTGTTGAACGAAAACAACTAAGAGATAGGCTACACCAGCTTTTGGTACTACATCATTATAACAGTGATGATGAATCAGATGGAGAAATAGATGATGTAAGAGAAGAGGTGATTGAATGAAGGCTTGGGAGCGCGTACTAAAAGCAAGACGATCCGACCGACCGACGGCGCAGCGATATATTGAAGCTTTTAGCGAAGACTTCATTGAATTGCATGGTGATCGTTATTATCATGACGATGCAGCCATTATTGGCGGAATTGGTATGCTTGGCGAGATACCGGTTACTTTTATCGGTCAAGAAAAAGGATCTAAAACCAAGGAAAAGGTTAAGCGAAACTTTGGCATGCCTAATCCCGATGGCTATCGTAAAGCTTTACGTTTAATGAAGCAAGCTGAAAAATTTAATCGACCCATTGTATGTTTTGTGGATACCTCCGGAGCCTTTTGCGGACTTGAAGCAGAAGAGCGTGGACAAGGAGAAGCCATTGCACGCAATCTTTTTGAGATGAGTAATCTTAAGGTGCCGATTATCTCCATTATTATTGGTGAAGGTGGTAGTGGCGGAGCTCTTGCCCTTGCAGTATCTGATGAAGTTTGGATGTTTGAGAATGCTATCTATTCTATATTGTCGCCAGAAGGCTTTGCATCCATTCTCTATAAAGATGGTTCGCTAGCCCCTAAAGTGGCTGAGGAGATGAAGATTACCGCTCAGGAGCTTAAAAATCTCAAAGTTATCGATTCGGTGGTCACAGAGCCCTATGACGGAGCGCATGAAAGCTTTGACTTGATTGTAGAACTCCTTAAAGATAAGTTGATTTATTCCTTAAAAGAATTAATGGAGCTACCCAAAGATACGCTGACTGAAAAACGCTATCAGCGGTATCGCAAGTTTTAATGCTAAAAAAACTTGACAATGATAATCATTACCATTACAATAATAAGTAGTAATCAATACTACATATTATCGTAAAGGAGATATTATGACAAGAAAAGAATGGAATCAACAGTTAAAACCTTTTGCAACACCGAGTCTAAAAAAAGCTATCAGTCAGATAATGAATACAGTTGTAGTATATATAGCCTTATTAATGTTTACCATGTATCTATATAAAGCACAGGTGAGTTGGTTTGTTCTGATTCCCTTAATAATTTTAAATGGATTATTTATGGTTCGCGTATTTATCCTTTTCCATGATTGTACGCATCAATCGTTTACCGCTAGTGAAAAATGGAATCGAAGGCTTGGATTTTTCTTTGGAATTCTCACATTTACATCATATCCTGCATGGCAAAAAGACCATAATATCCATCATGGCGCAGTAGGTAACCTTGATCGAAGAGGCGCAGGGGACATATGGACGTTAACGGTTGAAGAATATAAGGCACAGCCTGTATTAATGAAAGGTTGGTATCGTTTGTTTAGACATCCGCTATTTCTTTTTGGCGTGGCACCGATTTTTCTTTTTACCATTCTTCAACGTTTTCCAACAAAACATGCGTCTCAAAAAGAGCATATCGGTTATGTAGTTACAAATGTTGGGATTTTGGTACAAGCAATCGTATTGTCCTTGATGTTTGGTATAGAAGCCTATCTTTTGATTCAGCTATCGGTGATGTTTGTTGCAGGATCCATCGGCGTGTGGATGTTTTACGTACAGCATCAATTTGAAGATGTCTACTGGGAAGAAGCCAGTGAATGGAATAGTGTTGATGCCGCGTTAAAGGGAAGTACATTCTATCAGCTTCCATCCATTTTAGAATGGTTTAGCGGATACATTGGCTATCATCATATTCATCACTTGAATTCACGAATTCCAAACTATCATCTGAAGAAGTGTTATTACAGTATAAATGAGTTGCAAAGTGTCAAGACAGTTGGCTTTAAAGAGAGTTTAAAACTGGCATTATTACAAATATATGATCAAAAAAGAAAACGGTTAATTTCCTTCAAAGAATTAAAATTGAGGAAAAACTATAATTAATACTCATTTTTTTGAAGGAAATTTAGAAAAAATCATACAAATTTGCTAAAAAGACTTGATTTTTTCTGAAAATAGTGTATGATTAAATCAACCTTGTATTATGTGTATCAAATTATCAGCTGAATTTTTATTGAAAGAAAGCTATAGTTTTGTGTTACAAATGAATCAAGGAAATAAAAATTCGGAGGTAATTTATTATGACAGGAACAGTTAAATGGTTTAATGGAGACAAAGGATTTGGTTTTATCACTTCAGACGAAGGAAATGATGTATTTGTACATTACTCACAAATCCAAAAAGACGGTTTCAAAACTTTAGAAGAAGGCGAAAAAGTAGAATTCGACGTAGTTGAAGGAAACAAAGGCCCTCAAGCTGAAAACGTAGTTAGCCTATAATTATTTATAATATATAGACGCTTAACCCCTGGATCATTGATCCAGGGGTTTTTTTCCGGGCAATTTAATTTGAGCATTTTAAGAGTATTTGATGCGTGTTTGACAAGAATTTTAAAAAATGTGTTGACAATTTATTATAGTCATTGTATAATTTGTACAGAAGTTAAGAAATAATTCACTTATGGTTGGTGAATATGTGTTGGTTATGGATGCCTACTACATGTCATATTACAAATGTGACAATAGATAGGTGTTTTTTATTGTAATTTTTATACGATTGGAGAACAATGCGTGTCAGATACAATATTAAAAGTTGTTAACTTGGCAGGGCAAAGTCCTGATGGATTTAAAATTTCAAATATATCCCTTGAATTAAAACGAGGTGAGATACATGTTATCGTCGGTGAAAATAATTCCGGACAAAAATCGTTTGTATCTGTGTTGGCGGGGATTACACCCCTGGAAGAAGGACAAGTGTTTTACGATGGTCAGCAGTTAAGTCCCAAGTCCTTATTGAATCGATCGAATCAAGATATAGCCTTTTTATTTCAAGAAAATTCTTTGGTCCGTCATTTGACGGTAGCTGAAAACTTATGGCTGAACCGTTTGCCCAAAATTCGAGGAACACAATTTATTCATTGGAGAAAAATCAAGAAAAAATCAGAAGAAGTGTTACAGCATCTGAATATACATATCCATGTCAAAGAAAAAGTAGCAAGGTTGACACAAGAACAATGCAAGCTATTAGAAATAGCCAAGACATTTATGCATAGCCCGCAACTGGTTGTCCTACATGAGCCGACAGAAAACTTAAGCACATCAAAAGTCTCGACACTATTTAAAATACTACAAGAATATAAGCGGCATGGAGGCAGTGTCATCTATGTAACAAAAAACTGGGAAGAAGCATTAAAGATAGCTGATAATATTTCAGTATTGTCAAAAGGTAAAAGCGTAGGTAAATTCACAGCAGCAGAAGCTAAAAATGATCCGCGTAAACTTCTTCGCCTTTTGGATAGTTATAGTTTTAAAAAAGATAATAGCGTTCAAGACAGTCATCTGGATATAAAATATGATGAAAATGAAGAGGTGCTTAATAGTGTTTTTCGAGCAGCTGAACTCTTGACTTCCGAGTATGAATTAAAGGACGTTCTGTTGTTTTTAGCTCAAAGTGTGTCAAAAGCCATGAATTGTGATGGGACGTGTATTGATTTGTTAGATTATAGTACACGTACAAAAATTGATACCTACGTATATCATAAGGATGAACCCTTGCATGTAAAAGTTCGTGAAGACTTTGTTTTTCAGCTATTGGATGAAGATACGCTATTTTACTCGAATCATCGTGATAAAGAATTTTGTTCGTATTTTAAAGAAAAAGGGCAAGTTAAAACCCTTATCTGTGTCCCGTTAAGTATTCGCTCAAGAGTGGCAGGTGTTATACAGATTTTTTATAAGGAAACATACGTACATTCAAAAGAAGAAGCAAAATATTTAATGGCATTTGCTCAACAGGCGGCAATATCTATTGAAGATACGCGTCTTATCGGACGTTCAGCGATGCTGCAAGAAAGCCATCATCGAATAAAAAACAATTTACAAGCAATCAGCAGCTATATTGCCTTGCAAAAAAGATATATCAGTCAAGAATATAAGAATGAAGTTGAAAATATATTGGATAATACGATTTCTAGAATTAAAAGTATTGCCGCTGTCCATGATTTGTTATCAAAAGATCAATTGGGACGCAGTATCATCAATATCAAAGAGCTCATTAGTGTCATCATTGAATTTTCAGAATTGGAATCCGATGTGGATATAGAAGTGGATTTTGAAGATATGTTTATACCCTATAGTAAAGCGACATCGATTGCTTTATTGATTAATGAATTGATTTGTAACTGTAACAAATATGCATTTACAGATCAGGTGCATATGAACAAAAAAGTCATGATATTGGGATATAAAAAACATAATGGAGTCTATGTTCAGATTCATGATAATGGAAAAGGATTTCCCCCAAACTTTAATATAGAAAAAGACAAAAGTTTAGGGTTGACCATTGTAACATCCATGATCAAGAATGAATTCAAAGGCGTTATTGAATTTACCAATGATTCAGGTGCAAAAGTTAATATCAGATTAGATTCGGAAAGAATTTTTTTAGGCAGATAATGGTTTTAATGAAAGGGGATTTTATGAAGGTTATTATTGCTGAAGATGAGTATATTTCACTTATGGGACTCAAAGCGAATCTGGAAGAACTAGGACATGAAGTAATTGGAGAAGCAACAGATGGCAAGGATGCAGTTAAGCAGGTACTAGAAAAAAAACCGGATATGGTTATTATGGATATCAATATGCCTATTATTAATGGTATTGATGCACTTAGACAGATCAATGAAAAACTATCGATCCCCAGTATTATCGTTAGCGGATACCATGATCAAAAATTAGTCAAGAAAGCCAATGAAGTTGGAGTATATGCATATTTAATTAAACCTATATCCAAGCAAGACATCAAAGTGGCGATACAGACAAGTAATAGTAGATTTTTAGATTATAAAAATATCGAACAACAGCTGATAAAAACGGAAAAAAAGTATGAAGACCGTAAGTACATCGAGAGAGCCAAAGGAATTTTGATGGAAAACCATCATTTGCGAGAACATGAAGCGATGAAAAAGCTTCAAAAGATGAGCCGAGATAAAAATATCAAGATGGCAACATTAGCCGAAAAAATTATCGAAGCCAATGAGTTAATTCAAAAATAAAATACAAAATGCTTATGAGTGGCATTTGAAAAAGGTTATGAAAGCCTTACAGATAATTTGTGATGACACATCATTCACAAATCTGTAAGGCTTTTTTTGACACGTTAAAGGCATTTAAAGTTAACAACGTAGCAAGTATGAAAGGAGGCTTGTGGGGATAGTTACGCGTTCAACACCAACTAAAAAAATCAAAGGAGAGATAAGCAATGAAAAGAACACGTTTTGGAATTATGGTAGCAATGATATTAGTATTGGTACTCGTACTTAGCGGATGTACACAAGAACCAATCGGTTCAGGTAAAGATGAAACTTCAGGAACGACAGCTAAGCAAGATGCATCAACAGATGATAGCGGTTCAGGCAGTGCAAATGCAACGGGTGATCTTGTTATAGGGATGTCGTTTCAAGACATGGATAACCCATATTTTGTAACGATGCACGAAGCTTTTGAAGAAGCGTGTGCTTCGATTGGTGCTACGGCTATCACGACAGATGCATCCCATGATGTGAACAAACAGATTAGTGATATTGAAGATATGATTCAAAAAGGGATTGATATACTCTTGATCAACCCAACGGATAGTGTAGGCGTTGAAGCGGCAGTTATTCAAGCCAAAGATGCGGGGGTTATTGTCGTTGCGATTGATGCGCAGGCAAATGGACCCATTGATTCTTTTGCCGGATCCAAAAACTATGATGCAGGTTATTTGGCAGGAGAGCAAATGGCAGAAGACTTAGGCGGAGAAGGAAAAGTTGCTATCTTAAACGGTATTCCGGTGGTTCCAATTCTTGAGCGTGTTGAAGGGTTTAAAGCTGCCGTTGCAAATTATCCGGGAATTGAAATCGTTGACAATCAAAATGGTCAGCAAGAAAGAGATAAAGCAATGACCGTTACAGAGAACATGATGCAGGCACATCCAGACCTTTCTGCGATTTTTAGTGTCAATGATGGTGGAGCCCTTGGAACTTTGGCAGCGATTGAGTCAGCGCAAAAAGATATTGGCTTATATAGCGTGGATGGACATCCAGAAGCGGTCGATGCAATCTTAAACGGTGACATCTTTAAATGTACAGTTGCACAATTCCCACGCGACCAAGTACGTATTGGTTTGGGGATTGCTCTTGCAAAATACTGGGGATCGATTGTTCCAGAAGTGATGCCAATTGAAGTGAAAAAACTGACAAAAGAAAATGCAGAAGGATTTACTTGGTAAAACCTATAGATGTATAGCGGTTTTCCGCTATACATCCTCACTTTTCACATAACTAAAAAGGGGGTGTTTTCTTGGAGAAAATACTAGAAATTAAAAACATTACCAAGAGATTTCCTGGGGTGACGGCACTTCATGATGTGACGTTAGATATATATGCAGGAGAGATTCATGCACTCGTCGGAGAAAATGGAGCGGGTAAATCCACGCTTATGAAGATACTAGTTGGAATCTACCAACAGACCGAAGGCGTTATTTTATTTAAAGGCAAACCGATGAGTATCTTAGATCCAAAAGAAGCCCAGAAGCTTGGAATTAGCATTATTCATCAGGAATTTAGTCTTGTACCGTATTTAAATGCCTATGAGAATATTTTTCTTGGCAAGGAATTAAAAAGATCTTCAGGGATTCTAGATCGCAAAAAGATGAAAAGTCAGGCACAAAAGCTTCTAGATAAAATCGGAGTGGAAGTTAATCTAGATATACCGGTTGATCGTTTAACCGTAGCACAACAGCAAATCGTTGAAATTATCAAAGCACTCATGGAGAATCCGCAAGTATTAATTATGGATGAACCGACAGCCAGTTTAACCGAAGGCGAGACAAAGAAATTTTTTGAACTGATTGAGAAACTCAAAGCAGATGGCGTAACGATGATTTTTATATCCCATCATATGAATGAGATTTTTGAAATTTGTGACCGATTTTCTTGCCTAAGGGATGGAATTTTTGCAGGAACGGATTTGGTCAAAAATGTAACCGCAAAAGATATTGTCCGAATGATGGTTGGGCGAGAGTTAGGTGACAATCAATACCCTCAAAAGCCACCATATGACAGTATCAAAAAAAATAAAATCATATTAAAGGCACGTAATTTTAATCGAGGAAAATATGTAAAGAATGCAAGCTTTGAATTAAGACAAGGAGAGATTCTTGGTATTGCAGGTCTTGTAGGTGCAGGACGTACAGAACTTATTCGTCTACTTATCGGCGCGGATCGTGCACAGAGTAAGCAAGTACTATTAGAGGATAAACCTGTAGCGATTCATTCGCCGCATCAAGCGCTAAACTATGGTATTGGTCTTGTGCCTGAAAATAGAAAGACACAGGGACTTATCCTTGAGGCAACCGTAAAGGATAATATTACATTGTCCAACATGAAAAAATCATGTGGTCGATTTGGATTTAGAAAACAAAGTGATGAAAATAAAATTGCTAAAAAATATATTGATTCACTCAATATCAAAACACCCCATCTAATGCAAAAAGTAAAAAATCTGAGTGGTGGAAACCAGCAAAAGGTTGTACTGGCCAAGTGGATGAATACAGATTGTCATATCTTGATTTTTGATGAACCGACTCGCGGAATTGATGTGGGAGCAAAATATGAAATTCATAAATTAATGCGTGATTTAGCAAATGAAGGTTTGGGGATTATCATGATATCTTCAGAACTACCGGAGGTATTAGGTGTCAGTGACCGCGTGCTGACCGTTTATGGTGGAAGCATTACAGGTGAGCTGATTACAGATGAAACAAGCCAGGAAGAAATCATGTACTATGCTACTGGAGGTAAGCAAAATGGATAATACGAGCAAAAGAAAGTCAAATAGTCAAATAGCAGCATTACGATCCATAATACAGAAACTCTTTGATGAACCGATGATGTTTACCATCACTGCACTGGTCGTCTTGTGTATTGTCATGGCGCTTTTTTCTCCTGAATTTTTAACATCATCCAATATTAGTAATGTATTAAGACAAGTCACGATTAATTCTATATTGGCAACAGGGATGACCTTTGTGATTATTAGCTCTCGAATTGACCTATCGGTTGGATCGATTATGGCTTTTTCAGGAACAATGATGGCAGCGGCAATGGCAGATTTTGGCATGCCTATTGGCGTAGCGATTTTGTTGGGAATTCTTATTGGTGCACTTTTTGGAACGATTAACGGTGTCTTGATTGCCTTTGCAAAGTTGCCTGCAATTATTGTAACCCTAGCGATGATGCAAATTCCTAGAGGACTTGCCTTACTTTATACAGGCGGTTATCCGCTTAATGGTTTACCCGATCAGTTTTCAATTATTGGGCGGGGATATGTACTCGGTGTTGTTCCGGTGCCTGTAGTGATTATGGCGATTGTCTATATTTTAGCCTATATTATATTGAATCATTTAGCAATGGGGCGCTATATATACTCTATTGGAGGCAATGAAGAGGCTGTTCGACTATCAGGAATTAAGACCAAGTTATATATTATTCTCCCCTTTGTTATTAGTGGAATCACAGCATCCATTGGGGGAACCATTATCACATCCCGTCTCATGTCGGGACAACCCATGGCAGGAGAAGGTTTTGAACTGGATGCAATCGCCGCAGTGGTTCTTGGTGGAACAGATATTGCCGGTGGACGCGGACATATTGTGGGCACCTTGATTGGAGCCGTCATGCTTGGCGTCTTGACTAATGGGCTTAATTTGATTGGTGTATCGCCTTATATTCAACGAATATTTAAGGGGCTCATCATTATTGCAGCAGTTTATTTAAGTAGTAGAAAACGTGACTAATCAACTCTATATAACGAAGAAAGAAGGAAAAGATAATGAGCGAAAAAATGAAAGCAGTGGTAGCCTATGGACCAGAAGATTACAAAGTTGAAAGTGTAGATATTCCAAAAGCCGGATTTGAAGAAGTCATTATTAAAATCGGTGCCTGTGGGATATGCGGCAGTGATATGAAAGCGTATCATGGCGCCAGTATGTTTTGGGGTGGAGAAAATCCATGGATGAAGGCACCGGTTATACCGGGACATGAATTCTTTGGAACCGTCGTTGAATTAGGTGAAGGTGCCGCTGAAAAATATGATATACAAATCGGAGATCGTATAATAACCGACCAAATTAAGCCCTGTGGAAAGTGCCGATTCTGTCAATCGGGTCAATATTGGATGTGTGAAGTTCATGATATGTATGGATTCCAAGGTGGTATTGCTGATGGTGGAATGGCAGAATACATGAAGATCTACAATGTAAGTAAAATCTATAAGATTCCAAAAGAACTTTCACTTGAAGAAGCTAGTATTATTGAGCCTCTAGCATGTGCAGTGCACACGGTGCAACGGGCAACCATAGAATATGAAGATGTTGTCGTTCTTGCAGGCGCAGGAACCTTAGGGTTATGTATGGTTCAGCTTATACGCTTAAAGACACCAAAGACGTTAATCGTATTAGATGTCAGTGATGAGCGCTTGGCGATGGCGAAAAAACTTGGTGCAGATATAACCATTAATCCCCAAAAAACAGATGCCATTAGCGAAGTCAAAGCATTAACACAAGGATATGGTTGTGATGTATATATTGAGGCAACAGGATCACCGATTGGGGTAACACAAGGCTTGGAGATGATTCGAAAACTGGGACGTTTTGTTGAATTTAGCGTCTTTGGAAAAGAGACGACCACGGATTGGAGTGTAATTGGAGACCGTAAAGAACTGGATATACGCGGTTCACATTTGGGACCCTATACATATCCGGTCGCTATTGATTTATTAAAGCGTAAGTTAGTCACAGCAGATGATATCGTTGCAGCACAATATCCGTTGGAAGCGTTTACAGAAGCTTTTGAGTTGGCACTTAGCGGAAGTGTTATCAAAGTCTTGTTAGTACCTTGATCATACAAGCTAGGGCAAAGGAGAAAAGCATGAATCAAAGTGAAATGATTAAACATAGGATTCAAGAGGGGAAGGCTGTTCTTGGGATTGAACTGGGCTCAACACGTATCAAGTCTGTGCTTATTGATACGGACTATAAACCGATTGCATCAGGTGAGCATGCATGGACGAATTCTTATGAACAAGGGATTTGGACATATACATTGGACGAGGTATGGAACGGGCTTCAAGAGAGCTATAAAGCTTTGAAAAAGGATGTGAATCAACGCTATGGAGCAAAACTTTCGACCGTCAAGGCGATGGGAATCAGTGGCATGATGCATGGATACTTGGCTTTTGATAAGCATGAACACCTATTAGTTCCTTTTCGGACATGGCGCAACAATATTACACAAGAGGCTTCTGTGCAATTGATGGATTTATTCAATTATCCCATACCCCAGCGATGGAGTATTGCTCATCTATATCAAGCGATTCTTAATCAAGAAGAACATGTTCGTGAGGTTGACTACATAACGACGCTTTCAGGATACGTTCATTGGAAGCTAACCGGGAATAAAGTTTTAGGCATTGGCGACGCATCAGGGATGTTTCCGATTGATATTCATCACCAAACCTTTCATCAACGGATGATTGAAGCATTTGATGAACATATATCGGGAAAAGGATTTGCATGGAAGTTAGGCGACATCTTGCCAAAAACTTTAGTTGCGGGAGAGGATGCAGGAACGCTTACACCAGAAGGCGCTAGATTAATCGATCCAAGTGGAGAACTTTGTGGGGATATTCCTCTATGCCCACCAGAAGGTGATGCGGGGACAGGAATGGTAGCAACAAATAGTGTCGCTGAACGCACGGGTAATGTATCGGCAGGAACATCAATTTTTGCCATGGTCGTACTTGAAAACGAATTATCCAGAGTCTATAAAGAGCTTGACCTTGTGACGACGCCATCAGGAAAATTGGTTGCGATGGCCCATTCAAACAACTGTACTTCGGACTTGGATGCATGGGTGAATATATTTGATGAAGTCGGACAACTTTTTGGTGCATCTATAGATAAGACGACACTTTATCAAGCCTTGTACAACAAAGCACTTGAAGGGGAGGCAGATGGTGGAGGCCTTCTTGCCTATGGATACCTCTCGGGTGAACACATCACAAAATTTGAAGAAGGAAGACCCCTATTTACACGTTTGTCTGACAGCACGTTTAGTCTTGCTAACTTTATGCGTGTGCACTTGCAGACCTCACTTGGTGCTATGAAAATAGGGACAGATATATTGTTAAAAAAAGAAAAAGTGGTTCTGGATAAGATGTTAGGTCATGGAGGCTTATTTAAGACGCCTGGCGTCGGCCAACGCTTAATGGCGGCGGCGGTCAACGCTCCGGTTGAAGTCATGGAAACGGCTGGAGAAGGTGGAGCATGGGGGATTGCCATATTGGCCGCTTATCTTGACTATGCTAAGCAAGATAAGCGATTAGAATCCTTTTTAGATACACAAGTATTTTCGCAGCAAGAGTCAACGCGCTTAGATCCTGTTATCGAAGATGTGGAAGGCTTTGAACAGTTTATGCGATACTATGTCAACGGGTTAGATATTGAGCGGGCAGCTGTTGAGCACTTTCACTCCACGTGAAAAATGAGGCGTTCATATCGTACCAACTGAGGGGTTCCATCATCGACGGCTTCTAGAATTACGTGAATGGTGGTTCCGGGTTTTGCTGATGTTGGAACAATAAAGAATGCATCTGTCAAAGAGTGGTTGTTTTGAAGGCTAATGGAGGCAGAGGAAGTTCCGGCGTTTTTATCCTGTGCCCATGTATAGGTTACTTTATCGCCATCTGGATCGTAGCTTCCACGCGCAGAAAGCTCAATATCATCTCCTGGTGAAACAACAAAATCACGCGGACCATCTAGGCGAATCATCGGATGATGGTTCGCTTTTGCATAGGTATTATGCATTGCCCAATCTAGGCGGGCAGCAAAGTCATTTTGTGCTGTAGGAATATATTTTTTAACAGCAGTATAGATAGAACCGCCATCTTTAACATCCGTGTAGTAGTACCCATCTTTTGAAAAAAAGCGTCCGCCCCAACCGCCAAAGGTAGGATTTTCGTGTGCACGTAGTCCATTAGCAAGGTTGTTGAGAAAAGCAGGGGTATCGCCTTCAAGAATCGAAAGCTTAGTATATCTTGAAGCAAGGTTTCCATGTTTATAGAGATAAGCTGTTACCCAATCTTCCCCTGTCCATTGGTCTTGAGGGTTGGTATAACCCCAGGTATCATCAAAGGACATACTACGTATCAATAAGACTTCAGGAAAGTGTTCCCGAATATAGCCGCCGCTATTATCCTGAAAGGTTATCGAAAAAATACGTGTTTTTTCGGCAGCTTTTTTATATGCCGATGCACTATAGTTGCCACTGTATTTAAGTTCATAAAGTGCTTCAGCCGCTGTGTTTAATCCGCCCCAAGCTTGTATCCATACTGGACGTGGGTCGTCATTTAGGAGCACTTCGATGATTTTTTTAGAGCCAGGTGTTGCTCCAAATGGAGGGATGGCTTTGGCATTATTTTTTTTGACATGCTCTGGATCTTCATCCCCTAGGTATAGCCTATCTAAGAGAAAAGAGGCATCGGGATAGTTAGGATCATGTATACGTAGATTCTTCAGGTCTTTTCCATATGCTTCAATCACATCTTCTAGCCAGTAGACATTTGTCGTCTGGCTATTTCCATTGATTTGATAATATGAATTGGTCTGAATGATGGCTTCGATGTCCATTTCGTTGGCATAGAACAAAAAACGGACCATGGATGCCCGATCATCTCCTTCGCCATCGGTCATGGCGATAACACGGCTTTTGGGCAAGCTAGGTGCTAAAGCTAGTGTTGTGTCTTGTGGCTGGCGTAAGGCGATGTTGGTGATGCGCATAATAATCGCACTGGCTTCAGCGCGGGTCAATAATCCTTTGGGCTTGAAGGTTTTATCTTCATAGCCTGTAATGATGCCGCTTGCAAATGCATCATATACCGAAGGCTTTAAAACGTTGCTGATTAAGTATATATCTGATATGGGGTAGCTCGCTTCAGTCGCCGTGCTATCTTTTGGTGTGTTGTGGAGAAGATGATCTGCTTTGATGGCAAGATCGGCAGCGACTTCACGCGTAATAGCATCGGACCAATCTAAGTTATATAAGGCATCGGGGGTTTGAATTATCCCGAGGGTATAAGCTTTTTCGATATAGGGTTTGGACCAAAGGCTGGGATTATCTGAAGATGCGTTTAGGTTCGGATAGCCAATGGTGCTAACGACCATTTTTAAAAATTGTTCAGCAGTGACATCTTGATTAGGATAAAAAGCTCCGTTAGGGTAGCCATTGATGACATCCTTTGCAGCAAGTTCGTGTATATATTCATAGGCCCAATGTGTCAATGCTACGTCAGTGAAGCGTTCCTGTGCTTTGGGCGTACATACAGTTGTGCTAAAAGCGATGACGATAATGAGAAGGCAACTAAGATGTTTTTTCATGAAATACACTCCTTTGTTTTGCCTAATAATAGTTATCATCTTCATTATACCATGTTTTTAGTATATAATGACATAGTAGGGTATGACTATAGAGTAAAGTTGAGGTTATTTATGAATTATGATGCAGTGGTGCGTGCCACATTTATACGACGAATGAATCGATTTATTGCACAGGTGAATCTAGATGGGGAAGTGGTCGAGGTTCATGTTAAAAATACAGGTCGATGTGCGGAACTTTTTGTTGAGGGAGCACAGGTTTATCTAGAACCAGCCAAAAATCCGGAACGTAAGACACGATATTCTTTAATTGCCATTTTTAAAAATGGCATACTTATCAATATCGATTCCCAGATTCCAAATGCCGTTGCTTATGAGGCGATAACCTCTAATCCCCATTTACGTAATATCATTGGTGAGGTTACGACGCTACGACGGGAAGTGACTTTTCAAAAATCCCGTTTTGATATATATTATGAAAATGCTGAGACCGGGAACAAGGGCTTTATCGAAGTCAAAGGGGTGACCTTGGAAGCAGAGGGTGAGGCTATGTTTCCGGATGCGCCAACATCACGAGGAACGAAGCATATTCGGGAACTTATGGATAGCATCGATGAAGGTTTCCAAAGCTATATACTTTTTGTGGTTCAGTTAAAAGGAGTTACAATATTTCGACCCAATCAAAAAACAGATCCTTTATTTTCCAAGACGCTTAAAGAAGCCCAGAAAAAAGGGGTACAGATTTTGTGTTATGATAGTATAGTGACCCCGGATTCAATTCGACTGGATCAACCCGTTGCCATGAAGATAGAAGCGATGGAACATTTTTAAAATGTAAGACGTCTAATCAATGTAAAGAGTATACAGAGTGTACAGTGCGACATCGTCGCATGGTAAGAAAGGATGGGGAATAGGATGAAAAAAAGAGTTTTAAGTATTGCAACGGCTATTATCTTAGTGGTTGTAACAATTGGTGTCACACTTTTTTTGAATCAAGATGTGACCAAAGTGTTTGCAGCAGAATATCGAGAGGGATATATTCTTGCACCAACACAGATGGATGCAGCTGGTGTGGCCATGGATTCAGCCTTTGTTTTCAAGGTCGATGGATCGAATGACGCGTTGAGTCTTGAGGAGCTAAAACAGGTGCTGACAATTTCACCGACCGTAGAATATACATTGTCTGAACAAGAAGAAGGCATTGTCATCACGCCAAAGCAAAGCCTTCAACCAAATACAACATATATTTTTACGATTAAAGGCATTACTTGGGCATACCGCACCGAAGCCAAGTTTGAAGTGCTGGGGCATTTTCCGCGACATCAGACGACCAATGTGCCTATCAATACAGGCATTGAATTTACCTTTAATTATGAAGGCGCCAATGTTAAGGACTACTTTGAGATTGAACCTAAAGTTAAGGGAAGCTTTGAACGTCACGGACGCGTGGTTGCCTTTGTACCTAAGGAACTAAAAAAACAGACGATTTATACAGTGACGCTTAAGGCGGGACTACCACTGGAAGGCTCAGATAAAACACTGGAAAAGGATGTCCAATTCAGTTTTGAGACACAAAGTGATGAGACGCTTGATGCTTCAACGTTTTATATGAATTTTGAGAGCTTTATGCATGAATTTGCAGAATCAGAAGTTCCTAGTTTGGAGTGGAACTATTATTTTGATGACACTAAGATCAAAGAAGCTACAGTGGATGTAGAGGTCTTTGCCTATCGAGATGCAGATCAATTTACGAAGGATATAAAAGACTATACAGATATTCCGATGTGGTCATATTATGGAATGCTTGATGCCAAGATATCCACCAAAGGACTTGAGCGGGTGATGGACTTTGAGCAAACAATTGCGATAGAGAATAATTATCCGAACTTTTTAGAATTGCCAAATACCTTGGATGCAGGATATTATATGGTTCAAGCAACATATGAGGATATGGTCATTCATACATTTATGCAAGTAACAGACTTAAGCTTTTATTACCAAGGTGGGGATAATGAAGATGTTTTTTGGATTCATGATTTATCCAATCAAGAGCCCGTTAACCATGCCAAAGTGAAAAATCTAGATACGAATACGAGTGTAGAGACAAATGCAGAAGGATTAGCACGTATTAAAAAAGACACCGATGAAAAGATGGCGATGTTTTATCATTTGACGTCGCAAGAAAACGAAGCGGTTTTATATAATTTTCAAGCGCTGAGCGAGCCGTATTATTTTGGAGGCGAGGCTCAGGAATATTGGAGCTACTTTAAACCGGATCGAAACCTATATAAGCCGGACGATACGGTCAACTTTTTTGGGTTTGTTCGTCATCGCTATGATGGAGAGCAACTTGCCAAACTTAGCGTAGAACTCACCAGAGGGCGAGCTTATTATTGGGGATTTATTCCCGGACCAATGGATGAACTAAGTTATGTAACAAAAACGGTGACGGTTGAGCAAGGTTTCTTTGACGGTCAGCTAGCACTTCCCAACTTAAAAGAAGGCGGATATCAGCTTTTAGTGAAACGTGGGGATGAGGTCATAAGCTCAACCTATATTCAGGTTGAAAATTATATGAAGCCAAGTTATAAAATTGAAGTGGAAAAAGATCACGAAGCGCTTTTTGTTGGCGATACATTGGAATATACAATTGCAACAAATTTCTTCGAAGGAACACCCGTATCTTTTTTAGACTATAATTATACGATTAACGGAGTCAATCATAAAGAGGGCTCTGGAACGACAGAGGCCAGTGGTGAAGCGAAGGTATTCTTCACGCCGGAGTATCAAGCCGGAACACAAGGGGAACAAAATTACTCTTTTTCGGCATATGCAAGCTTGCCTGAATCCGGAAGTATTTATGTCAACGATTATTTTCGGGTATTTTTTAATGATATTCATGTAAAACCTACAGGCACTATTTACGATAATGAAGGTAGCATTGCCTTGGAAGTGCATAATATTACCCTTGACCGACTTAATGATGGTAGCGCTGAGGATGATTATGACTTTTTGTCTGAACCTGTGGATAATCATAAGCTTGAAGGAACGGTCTATCGTAATGAGTGGATTAAGACAGAGACCGGAGAGTACTATGACTATATTAACAAAGAAGTTAAAAAACGTTATCGTTATGATTTGAAAACGACAGAGTTTGATACCTTTACAGTAACAACCGATGCTAAAGGCCAGGCACAATATACCTTGGAATTACCTAAAGAGCGAAGTGTCCACTATACAGCAGAAGTTAAGACCTATGACCATAAAAATCGTCAAATAGTGGAAAAGGTTTACTTTGGACGGGAATATGAACCGTATCCAAATGATGGAGACTGGTATCACTTAGAAACCGATCAAGAAAATTACAGAATCCATGATGATGTAGAGATCAATTTTATGAATAATGATGATCTCCACACGCAGGGAAGATATTTGTTCATAACCGGACAAAATGGAATCAAAACTGTGGATATCTTGACAGAACCAACGTATTCTATGATATTTGAAGCCGGAGACGTTCCTAATATTGAAGTCAAAGGGATTTTCTTTAATGGAAGTACCTATGTGGAAGCGGCTCAGACCGATGTTCGTTTTGACTATATACAACGTGAGATCGATTTAACCATTACAGCCGATGCACCCTCTTATTATCCTGGTGATACGGTTGGATTGAGTATTCAAGGAACATACGTGGATGATCAAGGGAATCGACAGCCTGTAAGCGATGGTGTGGTGAATATTAGTCTCGTGGATGAAGCGCTTTTTGCCCTTAGCGATATGCAGATAGATCCGTTGTCAGAATTATATCGATCTGTTAGTGGCGGATTTGGTATGAGCTATGGATCGCATCATAATCAAAATGATGGATTTGCACGGTATGATATGGGCTTTGGAAGCATGGTAGACGAAGCGGTAAGTGAAGAAAGTTCCATGGACACAGCAAGTGGATCGATAGATAAGAATTCAAGTGCTATCGAGATCCGTCAAGAATTTAAAGATACAGCAAAGTTTATGAGCGTTAAGTTGGATTCTTCAGGAAAAGCTAAAGCTTCCTTTGAACTTCCGGATAATGTAACGTCTTGGCGTTTAATGGCAGCAGCTATTTCTGAAAGCTTAAATGCCGGAAGTCAGGTAGAAAATGTAAATGTATCTTTGCCGTTTTTCTTAAATACATCATTAAGTTCAACGTATCTTATCGGGGATAGGCCGATGATTGGTGTGAGCGGATATGGAAATGCGTTAAAACCCGAGACGATGATTGATTATGTAGTCACCTTAAAAAAATCCAATCAAATCGTTGCGACGTATGAAGCGACAGGAAAAGCTTTTGAACGGGCCAATATTCCTTTAGGAACATTTTCAGAAGCCGGAAGCTATGAAGTGACCATAACCGGCAAGACCGATACAGGTGCAGGTGATGGACTAGTTCTAGCGATAGACGTACAAAAATCTTATCATGAACAACGGGTTTCAGATATTTATCCATTAAATGAAAATACCCAGATTCGCACAACCGATCAAGGGGAGACAGTATTGACGTTTATGGATCAAGGTCGAGGACAATACTTGCCACTGCTCTATCGTATGGCATATTCTGGTGGAAAGCGTGTAGATCAAAAGTACTTGGCGAATAAAGTCAAGCAACTGCTGAATACAACATATAATCAAGAAGTTAAAGAAGAACAGGTCAATTTAGCGGACTATCAAACCGATCAAGGTGGAATGGCCATCTTACCTTATGCCGAAGCGGACGTAGAGATATCAGCACTTATGCTTCCGATGATTCAAGAAGAAGTTGATGTACTCGCCTTGTCAAAATACTTTGAAAATGCATGGTATGACGCCGGACGCGTTGAAAAAGGTGCTGTATTATATGGTCAGGCAATGCTGGATGAACCGATACTCTTTGACTTACAGACCTATGCATTTACTGAGCCTTTAAGTCTAAAAGACCAGTTGTACCTTGGTTTAGCTTATGCATCCATTGGCGATACATATAAGGCGAAACAGATGTACCATAAAGTGGTTGAAGGACGTGTGACTTCATATGAAGAGCAATCTTACATACAGGCAGATACAGAAGCAATGGAATACGAACTGACAGCATTAGCTATGTTACTTGCTTCAAAAACCGAACAACCGGAACATGAAAAATTCTATACATATATAGTAACGCATACAAATAAAGACGTTCTGGTAAGTAGCCATCTCTATCAATACATCCTAGATCAACTCGAGGGGCTAGAGACGACGACGGGACAGGTCACCTATGCATATGGCGGACAGGAAAAGACCATCACCCTAGACCAAGGATGGGCACAGACATTAACCCTTCCAAGTGTGACGCTGTCTCAGTTGAAAATCCTTAAGGTTGAAGGCGATATGGCAGTGACGGCAACCTATATGCGTGATACAATCCTTAAAAAACCTCAAGAGGAAAATGTTCGGGTATCTAGAAAATACTATAACTATCAAACCGGAGAAGAACAGACAACCTTTAAAGAAGGTGATATCGTTAAAGTCGTCTTAGATTGGGAAATAGACCAAGAAGCAATTGATGATAGCTATCAATTAACGGACTATGTTCCATCGGGACTTAAAGCGATTGAAAGCCCATGGCAGTTAGGACTTCGCCATGACAACATGTATTGGTATCGTGACATTGAAGGACAGAAGGTGCGCTTTTATATCTATAAGCCATCCGATAAGTACAACGAAAGTTTTAATGAGACAGAATTCAGCTATTATGCGCGGATTACTTCTCCAGGTGTGTACACAGCAGAAAGCCCTATAATTCAAGGTATTCAGGTCAAAGACAGTGTATATATCGGTGAACGCGGAACCATTACAATCGAATAATAAACCTTTAAAACCCTCTATCCATTCCGTTTTTGGAACAGATAGAGGGTTTTTTTCGAGTGTTTTGCCCAAAAACATAGGCTATATAATGATAATATTTGAGAAATCAAAGGGTGGAATCCCTTTAAAATAGAGGTTTGACGGAAAAAAACTGGCTATAAAATGATTATTTACTTTTAGCAGTATTCGTTTTAGTATGGGCATATGACATGAAGGAGGCATACATTATGAATGAAAAGTTAATTTATGAAAATGCATTATCAACAAAAGAGGACATCAAAGATTTTGTCCTAGAAGGGAAAGCGATTATTGATTTTGTTGATCAAAGCATGCAGTTAAAAAACGCACTAGCCAATGAAGAAGGTCAAAAAGCAAACTATGTGTTATGGTGTCCAGAGGATTTTCCGGAGAATATAAAAATTGAATGGGAGTTTAAACCTTTAAGCAATGATGGTTTATGTATAATGTTTTTTGGGGCAACAGGGCAAGGTGGTGTCGATTTATTTGATAAAAACTTAAAGAAGAGAACAGGAGAATATCCTCAGTATCATAGTAGTGATATCAACGCATTTCACGTCTCGTATTTTCGACGTAAAGAGCAAGACGAGAAGAGTTTCCATACATGTAATTTAAGAAAGAGCAGTGGTTTTCATCTTGTGGCACAAGGAGCTGATCCGATTCCTTGTTCCTATCATATCAATGATTTTTATAAAATCACGGTAACAAAAAAAGATCAATGGATTAAATTTTATGTGAATGATCTATGCGTGTTCACCTATGAGGATGACGGTATAACCTATGGTGAGCGACTTTATGGAGGAAAGATAGGCTTTCGTCAGCTAGCACCACTAACAGCTCAATATAAGAATTTAAAAGTTTTTGAAATATAACATATGTTCACGTGTCAAACAGGTACGCCAAGGAGATAAAATGAAATTAAAAAACCTAGAAAACAGGACAAAAAAGGGATATACAACATTTGGTTGTATATGGGAAAAGGGACAATATAAAGATGCGACGGCGTTTAGGCTTATCAGTGATAAACAGACGCTTCCAATGGACACGAAAGTGACAGCCTTTTGGCCGGATAAAAGTATAAAATGGACAAAACATACGGCAGATGCAACCAATTTATCAGATACCATTGAAGTCTTGGCAGTAGAAGGTGAAAAAAGCAGTACAATCGAAGGTATCAAGATTGAAGAGACAAAAGAAGCGATAAGCATTGATACCAACAAAATTTTGATGAAGATTACAAAACATTCAGACAAAATTTTTGATGAAATTTATGTCGATGGAAAGTTAACCCTCTTAAACGGCCAGTCAACGTTAATCCTTGAAGAACCAGCACAGATGAATGGGTATAACGCAAGGTTTGATAAGACCTATCGGTCTAAAATTGAAAACTGTAGCATTGAACAAGGTGGAGACCTACAGGTGATTGTTAAGTACGAAGGGATACATCTCAATGCAACCGATCAAAAAATCCCGTTTATTATTCGCCTAAAAGTTGGGTTGAATAGTGAAAAAATCGATATGACCTATACGTTTTTATATGATGGCGATGAGGATAAAGATTTTCTAAAAGGGCTTGGGGTTACCTTTGATAAACCGATGCAGAGTCCGATGTATAACCGGCATATCAAAATGGAGACAGACTTTGGGACGTTTCATGAAAGTGTTGTACCGTTAGTTTCTTGGCGTCCGCCAATTGCAAAAAAGGTCTATGAGGCACAAATGGATGGGGAAACCATTGATTTTCCTATGGAACAGCAAGCAGATATAGACTTTATCATGAACAACACCCCTTACTGGAGTGAATTTGATTTATGTCAATCTAGCCACAACAGTTTTTTAATCAAGAAAAAATTATTTGGAGAGAACCTTTGTTATATTGATAGTCTTCGAGGAACGCAGACCAAGGGGACGATAGCTTTTGGAGATGAGAATGGATCCGTCATCTTAGGGACAAGAGATTTTTGGGAAAAATACCCTAGTGGTTATACGATTAAAGATTTGGACCAAGACCTGGCCAATGCAACAATGTGGATTTGGTCACCTCAAGCACAACCCATGGATTTTAGGCATTATGCCAACCGAGGATATAATGCGGTATGCTACGAAGGCTATGACTTTAAGGGCGCAGCACCCTATGGTATTGGGTCGACATCTGAGTTTTCCATTATTTTTGATTCCAATATTATTCCATCCGATGAAAAGCTCATTGACTTTTCGCACCAGATTAATCAGCCGCCAGTGTATGTTGGCAAGCCAGAGTATTATCATCAGTTAAAAGCTTTTGGGCACTGGTCCATGGTTAAAAAAGAGACACCGATGGAAGTATGGATTGAAGATCAGCTTGACCGGGCTGTTGATTTTTACCTCAATGAGGTGAAGCAAAGACATTGGTATGGTTTGTTTAATTATGGTGATTTTATGCATACATATGATGCACCAAGACATCAATGGAGGTATGATATTGGCGGTTATGCGTGGGATAATACGGAGCTTGTGCCAACCCTTTGGCTGTGGCTTATGTTTATGCGAACCGGTCGGGAAGATATTTTTACCCTTGCCGAAAAATTATCCAGACATACCTCAGAGGTTGATGTATATCATATGGGTCAGCTCAAAGGATTAGGCTCTAGACACAACGTCAGACACTGGGGATGCCCTTGCAAAGAAGCCAGAATTGCTATGGCAGGGCACCACCGTTTTTATTACTATATGACGGGAGATTCTAGGTTAGAAGATATTTTTGATGAACTTAAAGATAATGAACTAACCTTTTTGAATAAAGACCCCTTAGAGGCGTTTTATGATCAAGACAAAATGGTCTATAAAGCTCATGCCCGAAGCGGACCGGATTGGTCATCCCTATGTTCGAATTGGATGACCCAGTGGGAGCGTTTTGATGATGAGAGGTATCGTGATAAAATCAAAACAGGCATCGAGGATATAAAAAAAGCACCCCTGCAGTTGATTTCGGGACCGGATTTTGAGTTTGACCCTTATACCAATCATCTAAGATATATTGGTGAGAAAACCACCGGCGGTATTCATTTGCAGATTTGCATGGGAGCACCCCAGATATGGTTTGAGTTAGCCTTACTTCTGGATGATGGGGAGTGGACAAAAATGCTTGCTGATTATGGTCGGTTCTACTTCTTGGACCATGAGACGCAGATGGAGGAGTCTCATGGCATTATTGGAGATCGGATTTTTTCATATCCATTTATGGCAGCGACCATGGGAGCTTTTGGTGCTGATTACTTTAAGGATGAAGCACTTGGAAAAAAAGTATGGGCAACGCTATTAAATTCTTTAGTCGGATACGATAATTTTGATGGGTTTAAAACACATCGAAGTATAAACAAAGGAAATCATCAAGAACTGGTAGAGATACCTTGGATTTCAACGAATTTTGTTGCCCAGTGGTGTCTTAATATGATTATGTGCCTAGAATTTATAGGGGAGCATCTTCCAAAAGATTTTGAAGCAACAACAGCCATTATTAACGACTTGGACTATGATGGATTTAGAGATGCATAAGATGGAAAAAGGAAAAAGAAAACCACATATTTTTTTGGCCGGGGATTCGACCATGCAGGCCTATACGAAGGACAAACGCCCCCAGTACGGTTGGGGAGAGCGACTGTATGAATATCTGGATGGGGAACTTTTGGACAGTTATCATCGGTTGCAGTGCGTTTTTGAGCAACAACGATGCTTTGAGAGCGAACGCTTTATCATTGATAATTGCGGGATGGCTGGTCGCTCGCTTAAGTCCTTCATTCGGGAAAATCGACATCTTGATATTTTCAGTGACATTAAAGCCCATGACTGGCTTATTATGCAGTTTGCTCATAATGATATAGCAAGGGACAAGCCGGAGCGCTATACCCCAATTGAGGAGCTAAAAACTTATTATGAGCTCATCTTGAGTGCGGCAAGAAAGCAAAAGGTGAATCTTATCGTATTAGCACCGATTCTTATTGATATCTACTCCCATGAAGAAGCGACATTACACCCCATGGTCAAAGATATCAAGGCATATGTGGCAGAGATCAAGACCATTGCCGCGATGTATGATGTACCGTTTGTCGATGTTGGTGGCATCGCACAAAAAGTCTTGCAATATGATCTTCATGCGTTGGATACCTATTATCTAGAAGATCATGTACACCTAAATATGCAAGGAGCCAATCTCTATGCAAAAATCATCGGTGATGCGATAGGCCAATGGATAGGGTGAAAAATAAAAATAGCAATATATAAGCAGTGTTTGACAAGATGAGAGAAGGCATTCCATCAAAAATCCTTTATAATAAAAAGTAAAAAGACTAAAGGAGAATGTTATGGAGCTAGTATATAATCAGGAAAAAAATAATGCGTTTCGCAAACGTGCCAAAGAACTTGTCCGTCAGATGACATTGGAAGAAAAAGTATCTCAGACACTCCATGCAGCACCGGCTATCGAGCGCCTAGGCATTAAAGCCTACAATTGGTGGAACGAAGCATTGCATGGTGTGGCAAGGGCGGGAGTAGCTACGGTTTTCCCACAGGCAATAGGATTGGCGGCGACCTTTGATGAAGACTTTATTGAAACCGTTGCGGATGCCATTTCAACGGAAGGGCGAGCAAAGTTTAACATGCAACAGGAGTTTAATGATACAGATATCTACAAAGGGCTGACTTTCTGGTCACCTAATGTCAATATTTTTAGAGACCCAAGATGGGGACGGGGACATGAGACCTTTGGAGAAGACCCTTATTTATCAGGTCGCCTTGGTGTAAGGTTTGTCCAGGGCATTCAAGGACATGATGAAAACTATATGAAGGCGGCAGCCTGTGCAAAACACTTTGCGGTCCATAGTGGTCCTGAGGATGTACGCCATAGTTTTGATGCTATAGCGTCAAAAAAAGACATGCATGAGACCTATTTGCCTGCATTCAAGGCATGTGTTCAAGAAGCAAAAGTTGAAGCCGTTATGGGGGCATATAATCGAACTAATGGTGAGCCCTGCTGTGGAAGCCCTACGCTTTTGCAGGAGATTCTTCGGGACAGTTGGGGGTTTGAAGGCCATGTGGTTTCAGATTGCTGGGCAATTCGTGATTTTCATGAACATCATCATGTGACAAAAAATTCAACCGAGTCCGTAGCAATGGCCATGAATCATGGATGTGATCTAAATTGTGGCAACCAGTTTTTTTACTTGGAAGATGCGGTTAAAAAAGGACTTTTAGAGGAAAAAACTCTAGATGAAGCGGTTATTCGACTGTTTACCACACGGATGAAGCTGGGACTATTTGATGGCGATGAAGCCGGAGAATTTAATGCGATAGACTATAAGGTTGTTGATAGTCAGTCGATGCGCGCCTTAAATATAAAGGCGGCAGAAAAAAGTATCGTCCTCTTAAAAAATACCAAGAAAATCTTGCCATTAGATTTGAATAAACTTAAGACCATTGGGGTTATTGGCCCCAATGCCAATAATCGTAGAGCCTTGGTAGGAAATTACGAAGGAACGGCGTCACGTTATGTCACTGTTTTAGAAGGAATTCAAGATTATGTGGGCGATCAGGCGCGGGTGATGTATTCAGAAGGCTGTCATCTTTACAAAGACCAAATAAGCGGACTAGGCACCCAAAATGACCGTCTGGCTGAAGTCAAGGGTGTGTGTGCCCAGAGTGATGTTGTCATTGCATGCTTAGGCTTGGATTCAGGTTTGGAAGGTGAAGAAGGCGATGAAGGAAATCAGTACGCGAGCGGTGATAAAGCAGATCTTAATCTGCCGGGACTTCAAGAAGATATCCTTCGAATCATGGTGGAAAGCGGAAAGCCTGTTGTTTTGATTCTTCTCTCCGGGAGTGCGCTAGCAATCAACTACGCACAAGACAAGGTCCCAGCCATACTTCAAGGATGGTATCCGGGAGCCCAAGGGGGAAGAGCTATTGCCAATGTCTTGTTTGGAGACTGTTCACCCGAAGGACGGTTGCCGGTGACTTTCTATAAGTCAACAGAGGAATTGCCTGCATTTACGGATTATTCTATGGAGAATAGGACTTATCGCTATATGAAGACCCAACCCTTGTATCCGTTTGGGTATGGTCTATCCTATGTGGACTTTGAGTATTCAAATGTTACAGTATCTTCGACGCAAGTCACACAAGAAGGGATAACGGTCCAAGGTGATGTGAAGAATATGGGAAGTCGTCCAGGTACAGAGACAGTGCAAGTTTATGTTAAGGCCATGGTGGATGGTGCTGCGAACTGTCAGCTAAAAGGCATTAAAAAAGTTTATCTGCAACCACAAGAGACACAGACGGTTACCATCCATCTTCCCATAGAAGCCTTTGTGCTGTATGATGCAGAAGGAAGGGAAATACTCCCCAAGGCGAATTATCAAATCTCCTTTGGAGGGTTTCAACCGGATGAACGCAGTGAAGAACTGAGTGGTGCCTGTGTGGCAACGCTTGAGGTTAATGCATAAAAAAGGAAACAAAAAAGCAATACTCCGTTAAGGGGTATTGCTTTTTTTACAAGATTCTTTATAAGAACCGAAGGGATGGTCTTTAGTTGTTGTAGAATAAACTATCGGAGGAGAAGGCCGGATCACAGGTGAATTCCAGTTCTAGCTTGCGATAGGTACTTTCATTATTGGCACTAAGTATACTTGTGGAGTGGGCTTGACAGTTTTTAAGTTTATGTAAATTATCAAGAGCCACTTGAGCAATCGGGTTAAAAGCAGCGCTAATACTTAGAGCAAGAAGGACTTCCTCGCTATTAAGGATTGGAAAATGGTTGCCCAGATTCTCTTTTTTGAGACGAATAATCGGATCTAAAATAGCAGGTGCAAGGAGATGGACATCATCTTCAATCTTTGCATAATGTTTTACAGCATTAAGGATGGCAGCAGCTGAGGCGTCCATGATATCACTGGTTCTACCGGTAACGATGTGACCCTTACACAGTTCGATGGAGACGACGTGATGGGAAGATTGCTCTGGATGTGAAGTGTCTAGTTCTTCAAGATATCTCCAAGCCGGTTCAACGACAGCGCGATCAGTAATCTTAATCTTCATCTCATCCATGATTAATTTAATGCGATCAAGTGTCTCCTGATCAGTTAAGCCTTTCTTATATTCGCAACTTGTTTTAAAGTATCGGCGAATGATTTCTTGGCGTGAAGCCTCTCGTACGATTTCATCATCCACTATACCGCTTGCAATACAATTGACACCCATATCCGTTGGTGATTGATAGTGTGAATCTACACCGGTTATTTTTTCGATAATGCGCTTAAGCACAGGGAAGGTTTCCATATCGCGATTATAATTGACAGCTACTTCGTTATAGGCTTCAATATGAAAAGAGTCCAGCATGTTCACGTCTTTTAAATCAGCAGTAGCAGCTTCATAAGCGATGTTGACCGGATGCTTTAGTGCCAGGTTCCATACGGGGAAGGTCTCAAACTTCGAGTAGCCAATACGATTACCCATCTTGTTTTCATGATAGAGTTGGCTAAGGCATGTGGCAAGTTTTCCACTACCAGGGCCAGGTCCGGTAACGGCAATAATAGGTTTAGACGTTTCGATGTATGGGTTTTGACCGTAGCCCTCTTCACTGACGATAGTGTCGATATCTGTAGGATAGCCTTTTGTTGATTGATGTTTATAGACTTTGATGCCTTTTTGTGCCAGTTTATTGATAAAGACGTTGGCAGAAGGTTGATTATCATAGCGGGTGATGACTACGCTATTGACAAGAAGATTTTGTGAACGTAAGTCATCAATAAGCTTATAGACGTCCATATCATACGAAATTCCAAAATCGCTGCGGATTTTGTTACGTTCAAGGTCGCCAGCATAGAGGCAGATGATGATTTCCAGCTTATCACGTAATTTTTTTAAAAGTTCAAGCTTTGCATTTTCATCATAGCCGGGCAACACACGTTTCGCATGCATATCAAAGAGTAATTTGCCGCCAAATTCAAGATATAGTTTATCATAATTGTCCACACGTTCTAGAATATATTTGGATTGTTCTTCTAAATATTTTTTGGGGTCGAAACCTTTTTTCATAATATCCTCCAGAGTTTAGATTTACTATATTATATAGTAAATCAGGTACGAAGATAAGTAAAGGAGTTTTTAAAATCTCGCTTCGAATTGGTAAAATGTTTGTGATTTTACTAAAAAGTAGTATAATAACTATATGAAATTTGTTGATAAGGAGAGCGATATGAGTGGAATAAAGGATGTGGCAAAAAAAGCAGGTGTATCAATTTCTACAGTTTCAAATGTATTAAACGGACGAAAAAATGTAGGTAAAGAAACACGAGAACGTGTTTTAAACATTTGTAAAGAGCTAAATTATTATCCGAACAGTGCAGGGCGAGCATTAAAATCAGGGAAAAGTAATGTGCTGTTATTTAATTTTGGCGATTTTGACCGAAGCTTTTATTTGAAAATCATTCATGGAATAAGTGATTGTGTCAATGATTATGATTATGATCTTGCAATCATTACAGAAAAATCATGTGAAAAATTTATGCGTAGCAACATGAGTGCTGGTAGTATCGTTCTAGACGAAAAAATACCTGATGAACTTTTAATTAGCGTTGCCAGTCGAAAATATCCAATTGTTGTGTTAGACCGCAAAATTGATAATCCAAATATAAAAAGTGTTATTATCGACAACTATAATCCGATGAAAAAACTAGTTCAAGGTCTTGTCGACAAAGGCTATAAAAAATTTGCATTTATTGCAGGGCCGGAACATACACTGGATACAATTGAGCGTTACAAAGCTTTTCGGGATGTGCTTGAACTCAATGCCATTGAATTTAGTGAAAACTACTATTATGCGGGGAATTACCGGGAAAAAAGTGGATATTTGGCAGCTAAGATTTTTATCTTAAGCCAAGAGCTTCCAGAAGTCTTTGTGTGTGCAAATGACAATATGGCGCTTGGTGCAATCAAAGCCTTAGAAGAAAATGGACATCGTGTCCCTCAAGATGTTGCAGTTACAGGATTTGATAATGAACAATCTGCCCAAATTATGGGGCTTACTACTGTGGATATACCTAAGTATGAGCTTGGGTTTATCGCAGCAAAGTATTTGATTGAATATATAAAAGGAAAAAAACAGATGCATGATATTTTGGTAGAGGCAAAAGTTATTTGGCGAGAGACGACACCGGATCGAAAGTAAAATGTTTTAGTAAAAAAATAATATGTTTTATTAAAAAGAACAATGAAATGAAAAGTATGTATTCATAGGTTTGGATTAAACGTTTAAAAAACCTGTTGATACATACTTTTTTTGTATATAATAACTAATAAAAAACAAAAAGGCGTTGACAAAGCATAAAGGCTAGCCTATAATCCTAGTATAACGTTTTACCAAACAAAATAGGAGGGCTATTATGAGAACAAAAAGAGGAGTTAGTCACTTAATTGCAGTATTATTGGTTATGAGTATGTTGCTTGCAGCATGCGCGAATACATCGGATAGCGATGGAGGTAAGGATGGCGGTAAGCCAACAAGTACGTCTGAAAGTTCAGAGACAGATGCGACAAAGGATGCAGATGCAGATACAGAGTCAGTGGATAAGATTGTGGTCTTTCAATCCAAAGTAGAAATTATTGATCAACTTGAAGCGCTAGCAAAGGAATATGAGCAAGAGACAGGTGTTGAAGTTGAAGTGTGGGGAACAACAGGAGATGATTATCTTCAACAGTTAAGAATTCGATTAAGTAACAATCAAGGACCCACAGTTTTTAGTTTGGCACCGGGATCGGAATCTATAGAATTAACACCATATTTGGCAGATTTAAGTGATATTTCTTTTGCAGATGATATTGCAGAGGGCATGGCAGATGTTATTGATGGAAAACTTGTAGGTGTTCCTTATACAGTTGAAGGTTTTGGAGTCGTATATAACAAGTCTATGATTGAGCCTACAGTGGTTAAAGATATTGATGCTTTTGAAGCCATATTAAAAGAAAAGCAAGCAGAAGGGATTAATGGATTTAGCCTATCTCAAGAAAGCTATTTTATGATTGGGCATATTTTAAATACACCATTTGCACTTGTTGAAGACCCACAAGCTTTTACAGAGCAATTGATTGCAGGTGAAGTTACCATGAATGACTACAATGAGTTTGTTGAATTTGCAAAATTAATGGTAGATGTTCGTGAAAATACCGTGAGTCCGTTAGATGTTAATTATGATATACAAACAGGTGATTTTGCTACAGGTAAAACAGCATCAATTCACCAAGGTAACTGGGTATATGGAATGTTTGCTGATTATGATCTTGACTTTGAAATGGGTATGATGCCATTACCGATTGCAGGTAATGATAAGATTGCAGTTAGTGTACCATCAAGCTGGTACGTTAACTCTCAGGCGGCACCTGAAGAGATTCAAGCAGGACAGGCATTTCTTGAATGGTTATATACAAGTGAAAATGGACAAAGATATTTAAGCGAAGAGTTTGGGTTTATTCCAATTCTAAAATCTGTTGATAACGCAGATCTTGACCCACTTTCAGCGGAAGTAGCACGATACACAGCAGAAGGAAAAACAATATCTTGGCCGATGACAACATACTGGCCAGCTGGAATTGTTGATGTTTATCTCGTTCCGGTAGCAGAAGAATTCTTTACAACAGATATGAGTGCAGAGGAGTTATTAACAAAATTAAGCGAAGCTTTTGTTGAAGCGGGTAAGTAAAAACCTAAATGCATATTATTCATAAAGAAATCTAATGCATGCGCATTAGATTTCTTTAAAGTTACAATACATTGATTGGAGGCATGACATGAGAAAGAAAAAAGATATGTTGTGGTATTTACTGTTTGTGTTACCCCTAACATTAGTTTTTATTAATGTTGTTATTGTTCCTTTTTTTATGGGGATCGGATACTCGTTTTTTTCCTGGGATGGGATGCCGCTAAACCCCAAAATATTTGTAGGGCTAGACAATTATCTGAAATTATTTAGGGACCAGCGTTTTTTGACGTCAGCGGGACATACATTATATTATACAGTTTTAGCGGTTGTTATAATTAACATTTTAGGATTTAGTTTTGCACTAATCGTTACCAGTAAGTTGAAATTAAGAAACTTAGGACGTACGATGCTTTTTATGCCATATCTTATCGGGGGCTTGATTTTAGGATATATTTGGAAATTTATTTTTTCGGATATGCTGCGTTCTGTAGGCGAGATGACAGGACTGACCCATATATTTTTTAATTGGCTGACGGACCCTGACTTGGCCTTGGTTGCCATTGTCATTGTCTCTACCTGGCAAATGGCAGGCTATGTGATGATTATCTATATTACAGGAATACAATCTATTCCAGAGGATGTCATAGAAGCCGGAAAAGTGGATGGTGCAGGTTTTTGGCACTTGTTGTTGCACATTAAGCTACCGATGATTATGCAATCCATTACAATTTGTCTGTTTTTAACCTTATCAATGAGTTTTAAAATATTTGACGTTAACTTTTCCTTAACTGGCGGAGGCCCCAACAATGCTACGGAAATGTTTGCTATGAATATTTATAATGAAATATTTTCATTAAATAATTATGGCTATGGACAAGCAAAAGCGATGATATTTTTCCTAAGTGTTGCGGTCATCACCTTAGTCCAAGTTGCAATCACTAAAAAAAGAGAGGTGTCCATGTAATGAAAAAAATAATGCGAATAGTTGCAGAAATAGGATTTATTCTTCTATGCATGGTTTACTTATCTCCAGTCTATATCGTGGTTACTAATGCGTTTAAAAATAGAGCAGAGCTATATGAAAATATGCTGGCGCTCCCACATAGTCTAGACTTTGTCTATTTTGTGGAAGCCATGGAAAAAATGCATATTGTACAAGCATTCAAGAACTCATTTATCGTGACGTCAACATCGCTTTTTGTTATTGTCATATTGGCGTCAATGGCGGCGTGGATGATTGTACGCGTGGATAATATCGTGAGTAAAGTTTTGTTCATGGTTTTTGTGGCGACAATGCTGATTCCGTTTCAAACATTAATGATGCCACTGATGCAAGTGATGAGTTCATTGTCTCAAAAAACAGGGTTGCCATTTATCAATTCTTTATTTGGACTTGTCTATATGAACCTTGGTTTTGGTGCAAGTATGGCTGTATTTTTGTATCACGGGTTTATCAAAGCCATTCCTAGGTCTCTTGAAGAAGCCGCAGTGATTGATGGATGCAACAAGTTCAGCGTTTTTTGGAAAATTGTTTTTCCGTTGTTAAAACCTGTAACAGTAACCGTGATGATTCTTGATATGATTTGGATTTGGAATGACTTTTTATTGCCGTCACTAGTGCTTTCGGATAAACAATTGCGTACGATTCCATTATCAACGGCGTCATTTTTTGGACAATTTACAATTCAATGGAATATGGCGATGGCAGGGTTGTTGTTGGCCATTTTACCAATTATTGTATTTTATATAGCAGCACAAAAATATATTATTAAAGGCGTCGCTTCAGGGGCCGTAAAATAAACGATATGAATTAAGGATGGTTAAATATGTCAAATGATAATCAGTGGAAATATGTAGAAACAGAAATTGACAGACAAGAGTATTTGAAAAATGAATCATTGATGACCATAAGCAATGGATACTTAAGCCTTCGAGGAAGTTATGAAGAAGCGAATCTATCTTTTGGACATCACGGGACATACTTGAATGGTTTCTATGAATTTTATGATCTTAATTATGGGGAAAAATTTACTGCCTATCCGCAACAAAGTCAAGTAATGTTAAATTTAGCGGATCCAAAAGTGGTCCAAGTCTATGTAGATGATGAAGAACTATCCTTAGAAAGTAGCTTGATATCAAACTATAAGCGTGAACTGGACTTACAGACAGGATGTTTAAACCGTGTGTTTAGATGGGAGACAAAAAAAGGAACGGTTGCTACTATACGCTCGACACGTTTTGCATCCAGTATCCATAAGCATCTGATATGCATGAAATACACCATTCAGTTTCATGAAGGTGAAGGGAACTATGAAGTAAAATCGATGATTTCGACGCAACGCCATAACATTAGTAAGGAAGATGATCCTAGAATAGGTGTCGAATTCAAAGAAGAACCGATGACCATTATACGTTATGAAGAAAATGCGAATATGCTTTTGGTCAGTGGAATAACAAAATATTCCAAGTTGCAGTATAACTGTCATGTGTTTAATACGTTTTGCGTCAATGATGAGAAGGTCAAGGTAGAGGCTAATACGTGGGCGGGAACGTTTAATCAGGACACGATGCTTACATTATATAAATATATTTGGATGGATAAAAATGAGCAAGCAGATGGGAATGCTCAAGTTATAGAATTGGCAAAAGCCGGATATGCGGCAATGCTAAAAGAGCATCAAGCATGGTGGCGCCAACAGTGGGAAAGCATGGATATTGTCATAAAAGGTGATGCGAGTATGCAAAAAGCTATTCGCTTAAACCTATATCATCTAACCCAAAACGTGGGAAAAGACGGCTATACGAATATAAGCGCAAAAGGAATGACAGGGGAAGGTTATGAAGGGCATTATTTTTGGGATACAGAAATCTATATGCTTCCATTTTATATTTATACAAATCCAGACATTGCAAAAGCCCTTTTGATGTTTCGCTATAATACCCTTGAAAAGGCAAGAATCCGCAGCAAGCAGATGGGACATCAACAAGGCGTCCTATTTCCCTGGCGTACAATTAATGGTGAAGAATGTTCATCGTTTTTTCCGGCAGGAACTGCACAATATCATATTAATGCAGATATTGCATATGGAATCAAGCTCTATTATGAGGCAACCCAAGATTGGGAGTTTATGCAAGACTTTGGTTTGGAGCTTTTGCTTGAGATTGCAAATCTGTGGTTAGATATTGGGCATGTCGATTATCAAGGACGCTTTTGTATTCATGAGGTTACAGGGCCAGATGAGTATTCTTGTTTAGTGAATAATAATACATATACCAATATTATGGTGCAAGATGCATTTAAGTTTTTACTCAAGCTCTTGTCGGAGGATAAGAGCAAGGAAAAACGCCATAATCTAAAGGTGTCAACCTTATTAGAGGGATTTGATTATGAGAAGGCCAAAAAGGCTGTGAAAGATATGTATGTGCCTTATGATCAAACGTTACAGATTTATGCCCAAGATGATGGGTTTTTATCAAAACCGGTATGGGATTTTAAGAATACGCCTAAGGAAAACTACCCACTATTGATGCACTATCATCCTTTGACACTATATAGGCATCAGGTATGTAAACAAGCAGATGTAGTTTTGGCAGAACTATTGCAGCCGACAAGATTTTCCTTAGAACAAAAGAGGCGAGATTTTGAGTATTATGAAAAAATAACGACACATGATTCCTCGTTGTCAAACTGTATCTATGGTATTATGGCGGCAGAACTAGATGAGCTGGATAAAAGCTATGAATACTATATGAAAACGGCAAAAACAGATATCGAAGATATCCATCATAATGCCAAGGATGGTATTCATGCTGCCAATATGGCAGGAGCCTGGTTGGGGATTGTCTACGGTTTTGCAGGATTTAGAATGGAAGATAATATGCCAAAGTTTCGTCCGCAAATCCCCAAAAACTGGGAGGAATATTCTTTTTGTATGAAAATTAAGAATCAGATTTATGAAGTTCATGTGACCCAGGAAGATACGAAGATAATAAAAAAATAGGTTCGTAATACATAAATTAGTATTTGAAATGCCCTTTTCGATAGACGCTAGGGGGCATTTTTTTTATTTTTTTAAACAGACGAGTAAAATAATTGGCGTCGTTAATGCCAAGCATCGTGCTTATCTCGCTGACTGTAAGCGTGGTGGTCTCAAGGTAATAACAGGCTTCGGCTATTTGGAGTTCGTGTACAAAAGTTGAAATGGTCTTTCCGGTTTCTTTTTTAAAGAGAGTAGATAAATTTGAAGCCTGTACATAAAAATGTTTTGCCAAATGTGAAGGTGTCAGTGCCTTGTCAATATTTAGTTGAATATAGTGAATGACACGCTGAACAAATGGGGAATATTGTTTGAATACATATTTTGACACCGCATCAAAATACCCGTTGAACATCTCGCGATGCAATTGAAGTACTTGAGTTCTTGTTGTTGATTGTTCGATTAGCAAGGCATACTTAAAGGAGAGACGATCAAGATATACAGGGTGTAAACCAGCGTCTTCAGAGGCATGGCGCAAAACAGTATTATAGGCAAAGGCAAGGTTTTTGGTGGATCGGAGTGGATTTTTTGGCACGCGATCTCGAAAATTAGCAGAGGTTTCAAAATATTGGATGACCGAATCAAGCAATGCGCGATTATTTTCACGAAAGGCTTGGCGAAGGAGATGTTCATGTTTATATCGTTCTTCAATAAGAGCAATATTTTCCGTCGTTGAGGTATGGATGTCATTGGAGATGATAGCCGAATGCTCTGATTGATAATGACTTTCACGGACAATAGGCATCGATTGACCAAAAAGATTCATACCCAAATACCCAAGATTGGCATTGTTATTACTCGCAAGCAAGGGTAATGCTTCGTAATAGTGGCGAAGGTGTTGTTGATCACGTACAGATAATTTGAGGGCATGAAACAGTTGACTAATCTGGGTTTCCGGAAGTACAGTAGAAAGAAAAGGGCCAATGCGTATAAAGCCTTCTTTGACGTCTTCATACATTAATGGGATGAAGATAAACTCTAGAAAACCGTGAGTTGCAGCACAGCAATAGGTCAAGCCGTCAGCGTTAAATATTTTTTCTTCAATGAGAGGAAACTCTTTGGCAATATTAAAATCAATTGCGCTTGGAATAGAGTGGCTGATAAAACTATATTCCTCACTATAGTTTCTGGAAAACCAGACAATATCTAAATGGGACAATTCGTTTAGATGGAACATACTTTGGATAATGGTCTGGTGGAAGTGAATATATAACATTTTTTTCTCCTAATATAATATTGTGCTCATAAATATAATATAAGTATAACACATTTTTAAAAAAAACCCTATAATAACAACATAGTTTATCAACGACTTCAACGCGCGGAAGAAAGTTTGTGAACGCCAAATAAAGATGCTTACACTTAGGAGGATTAAGAATGGAACAAAAAGGTTCAGATATTGTGTATAATTCAGCAAAAACATGGCAAATTGGTTTTTTTGCCCTCAACAATACAGCAACAAATCTATATATGTTCTTGTTTTTCTTTATTGCTTATTATGCAACAGGAATTGCAGGCTTGCTCGTCGTTGCCGTCAGCTCTATACTAACATTTTCAAGAATATGGGATGGAATTACAGACCCGCTTATTGGATTTTTTATTGACAAGACCCGCTCAAAGTTTGGTAAGTTTCGCCCCTTTATGATTGCTGGGAATATAATTCTTGCGGGAACCACAGCGATTATTCTATTTACAACGCATCGCATGCCAGAAAATATTCGTCTAATATATTTTATTGGGATGTATATGCTATATATTATTGGGTATACTTTTCAGACGGCTTCCACAAAAGCAGCACAGACAGTCCTAACGAATGATCCAAAGCAACGCCCGATGTTCACTCTCTTTGATGCGATCTATAATACGATTTTATTTGTCGGAGGGCAGACGTTGGTAGCCTCTGTACTTGTTCCGAAACATGCAGGGTTTACAATGGGTTTTTTTACAGAAGCATTTTTCATTACCGCTATAGCGTCTGCAATTTTTACAGTTTTAGCAGTAATATCCATCTGGACAAAAGATGTGGAAAAAAATTGGGGGAGTGGTGAAGCCATTCGACTTCGGTTTCGTGACTATGTCCCTGTCATTAAAAAAAATCGTCCATTACAGATGCTAATCGTTGCGGCTTCAACAGATAAGTTGGCAAGTCTTACCATGCGTAACTCGGTGGTTCTTGTGATTATCTATGGAATCCTTATGGGTAACTATGAATTGTCTGGCAAGCTACAAATGATTACAGCGATTCCAACGATCCTCATTACTTTTTGGGGAATTGGGTATGCAAAGAAGCTGGGTATAAAAAAAGCCTATGTTATTTCAACAAAATTAAGTTTAATCTTTATTGCAATACTGTTTGCTTTTATGAATATAGTGGACCTGACATCCATATCTTTAACACCTATTAGTGGCTCGGCTATAGCGTTTCTCGTTATATGGGCACTGCTTAGTGGGGTGATGAATGTTGGAGGTAATATTGTTATTCCAATGATTGCAGATTGTGCAGATTATGAAGTATATCAAAGTGATAAATATATACCGGGGATGATGGGAACCATATTTTCCTTTGTGGATAAGATGGTATCATCCATTTCAACAGCAGTCATCGGATTTTTATTGGCAACAATCGGATTTAAAGAAACATTTCCGACGATAGATACGCCAAAAACACCGGAACTTTTTGCAATGGGCTTGTTCTTCTTCATTGGAATCCCATCAATTGCATGGATTATATCCTTAATTGCAATGAAATTTTATGAACTTGATGGAGAAAAAATGAATGAGGTTCAACAAGCGATTCATGAACGAAAAAAAGAAATAGAAATGCAGCAAGCATAAGAAAGGTGAAAAACATGCGAATAATTAGAGATATTAATGATAATTGGCTATTTAGCCAATACCCAAAAGAAGATTTGGCACAAAGTGAACAGGTAGATTTGCCACATACATGGAATGCCATAGATGGAGCTAATGGGTTTGACTATTACCGCGGAGAATGTAGATATTCCAAAACACTGACAATAACAAAACAAGAGTTGGAAAAAGAAGTTTTTGTTGAGTTTCAAGGGGCTAACAGCATTGCAAAAGTCTATATGAATAATACATTGGTTGGAGAACATAAAGGGGGATACTCAACGTTTCGGTTTTGTATAACACCATATTTACATGCAGGAAACGATAACGAGTTAACTGTATTGGTGGATAATCAAATCTATGATGATGTATATCCGCAGATGGCTGATTTTAGCTTTTTTGGTGGAATATATAGAAATGTACAATTAATTGTAACAGATCGAGTACACTTTGAATTGCTAGACTATGGCGCATCGGGACTTGCCCTTTTTCAAAAAGAAGTGTCAAAGGGCAAAGCGGTTATTGATATCAATGCAAAGATTGTTAATGCATGGGAAGAAGATAAAAAAGTACGTCTTTGGATTGAAATCTTAGATGCACAAGGACAAATCCTTGCATATAGTGCAAACGAAGTAGCATTGGAAGCTAAAGGCATGACGGAAGTTGTGACATGTATTGAAGTCGAGCATCCGCACTTATGGCACGGAATAAAAGATCCTTATCTATATACGGTTCAAGCTTCATTGCAAAGCTATAATGAAGTAAAAGATACGGTGACCCAATCGCTTGGTCTTCGCTATTTTCATGTCGATGTTGACAAGGGATTTTATCTTAATGGAGAGGCTTATCGCTTGTATGGTGTGTCACGCCATCAAGATCGTATGGGCAAAGGATGGGCGATTGCACGCGAAGATCACCAACAAGACATGGATTTAATTGAAGAAGTCGGTGCGAATACGATTCGTCTTGCACATTATCAGCATGATCAATATTTTTACGATTTATGTGACCAAAGGGGAATGATTGTTTGGGCGGAGATTCCTTTTATATCAGTCATGTCTAAGAACGAATTAACAGGTGAAAATGCCAAACAACAAATGCGAGAATTAGTGCGTCAGAATTTACACCACGCATCCATATGCTTTTGGGGTGTTCAAAATGAGATCCAAATTGGTGGAGACCGTCCGGAAATTCGTCAAGTGGTACGTGAGCTCAATGCACTGACAAAACAAGAAGATCCAACACGTTTAACTACAATGGCGAATGTGATGATGGTCAAAGATACAGACGAATACAATACGATGACAGATGTTGTCGGATATAATAAATACTATGGATGGTATCAGGGAAAGACCGAAGATTTTGCAACGTGGTTAGATGCGTTTAGAATCAATGCGCCAAGTGTCAAGCTATGTGTTTCTGAGTATGGCGCAGAAGGCATTATTGAATATCATAGTGATGAACCTCAGATAAAAGATTATTCTGAAGAATATCATAGCTTATTTCATGAAACGGTTTGGAAAATTTTCAAAGAGCGTCCGTTCTTATGGGCAACATATGTATGGAACATGTTTGACTTTGGTGCCAATATCCGTGATGAAGGGGGCGTCAAAGGGCGTAATAACAAAGGACTTATCACATATGATCGCCGTATTAAAAAAGATGCTTTTTATATGTACAAGGCACAATGGTCAGCAGAAAAATTTGTTCATATAACGTCAAAGCGCTATGTGGAAAGACATCAAGAAACAATGGATATCAAAGTCTATACAAACTGTGATAAAGTGGAACTGACTTGCGGAGAATGGGTAGAAACATGTGTCGTTGGTGAAGATAAGAAAGCAATATTTAGTCAGGTGCCTGTTCAACAAGGAATCAATAAAGTAGTAGTTTGTGCAACCGTCACAGGTGATGAAAAAACCTATACCGATCAAGCAACATTTATTGGTGTTCAACAAGAAAATCCAAGTTATACAGGACCGGAAGAACAAGGGTCTCTTGTGTCGAACTGGTTTACACTACCTGAAGATATGGAAGGGATGGAGACTGGAGAATTGATTTTCCCAGAAGGTATGTTTTCAATTAAAGATGCAATTGGGGAGCTAATCGAAAATGATGCGACTAAAAAAATTATCCATCAATTTTTGGGGCAGGTAGAGACACAACCAATGTTTGGCATGTTGGCGGGAATGAGTATTGAACTTTTAGCGCAGATGGATGGAGAGATGTTTAATGAGAATATACTGTATCGATTAAACTCTGAATTGATTCAAATCGCGAAGTAGAACCATAATTTGAAAGGCAAAGGAGTCGATTAACGACTTCCTTTGCCTTTTTTTAATACAAATAGGAAGGATGAAGGAATAATTGACTTTTATCTTCATCGGTGCTACGATTGTGCAAAAGTTAGAAATCTAACAAAACAGTATATGCGGAGGGATTATCATGAACAAGCATCACGAACTCTATAAATCTGTAGAAGGTATTTTTAATCTAAAACATTTAGTTGAACATGTTTTTTTTCGTTCATTTACATGTCATTATGAACATCCACAGCATCTTTTTCACACTCATATCTTAACGTTAGTTATCTTAAGTTCCCACAAAAACCTGACGATGTCTGAAGTGAGCAGGCGCTTAAATCTTGAAAAAGGGTCGTTTACACCGGTGGCAAGAAAGCTGATAAAGTTAGGCTATATTCAAAAGATTCAAGACAAAAAAGATAAGCGTATCTATAATCTTGAATTAACAAAACTAGGGCAAGAAGAGGCGATGAAGTTTAAAGAACACCATCTAAGCTACATTAACCAACTGGTTGGGCAATTTAGCGATGCTCAGCGACAAGAATACTTCGAGGCGATTGATAAAGTGTATCATATGACAAAACGCTTGAAAATTTAATATTTTAAAACTTTTTCTCTAGCTCATGCGTCTATATAGTATAGACAAAAAAATAAAGGAGCAAACCTATGTTTAAGACAAATCGAAAAAACGTAGAAGCATATCTTATCGAAAATCAACAAGCGCATTATCGCTATGTCTATGGTATGATCAAAAATCCGACAGATGCAATGGATATTCTTCAAGATAGTATTGTTAAGGCATTAAAAAAGTGCCGACAGCTTGAAGATGCGGACAAAGTGAAGCCGTGGTTTTATCGAATTATGACAACGACGACATATGATTTTTTACGTAAACAACAGCGTCAATTACCGACGACGGATGCACAGATTGAACAGCAGATGGAGCCTTGCTATGATTCGTATGAGAACCCTGATTTGGAAGACGCCCTAACAAAGCTTTCTTTTTACGAACAGACAGTTCTTCGGCTAAAATATTTTGAAGAAATGACGTTTACACAAATCGCATCGGTGATGGATGAAAATGTGAATACAGTAAAAACTAAACTGTATAGAACATTAGATACCTTAAAAATATCACTTAACGAGAAGGAGATTTAAAATGAGCTGGATGGATAATGAACGCAAAAAATATGAGGGTGTTGAAATACCCAAAGAATTAGATTTTAAGGTGAAGCAAGCAATAAAACAAGCCAATAGAGAACGGTATTTTAAAAATTACAAGCGCCTTGGTGTGGTAGCTGCACTAGGTGTGGCATGTATTATTACCTTAAATACAAACACCGTTCTTGCACAAAAAATGAGTGAACTTCCTTTTATAGGACTTATTGTTGATGTTATTACTGTAGAGAGCTACCAGATTGAAGAAGACGGTTATCATGCACAGATTGATGTTCCTCAGATTGTAGAAAATGTAGAAGCAGATCAAGCCAATAACACCGATTCAGATGAAGTAATACGCATAGAGGGAGAAGAGCAAACTAGCGAAACGCTTACATACCTCAATGAAAAATATCAGGAGGAGAGTAAAGCCCTGTATGAGACGTTTGTGGAAGATATGAAGGTTTTGGAAGAAAATGGCGGCGGACACATGGGCATTGATAGTGGATATGAAGTTGTCGTTGATGATGAAAAGCTTTTAGTTATCTCAAGATATTATGTTAATACAGCCGGCTCATCCTCGACAACGATGCAGTATGATACGGTGGATAAGGTTAATGATTATATTCTTACTTTGCCGGGACTATTTAAAGATGAAAGCTATGTAGACATCATTAGTGACTATATCATCAAAGATATGAAGCAACAGATGGAACAAGATGATAGCCTTATATATTGGGTAGGAGATGATGAGTTCGCACAATTTGAAAAGATAAAACCGGATCAGACATTTTACATTAATCAAGACCATCAACTTGTCATCTCATTTGACAAGTATGAAGTCACTCCTGGATATATGGGCGTTGTTGAATTTGTTATTCCAACAGAAATTATTGAGTCCATCATTGTCAACGATTATTATTTTAAATAGCAAGGAAGTGTCCATATAAGATCAACGAAAAAAGGCAAGGCGGATGACGTTTCTTGCTTTTTTTCGTGTTAAAGGATAAAATATAAAAAACAGTTCATATGAAGGAGGAGCAATCATGAGTAATGTATTTGGAATAGGAAGTGCAATTTTTCTTATTATATACTTCGTTATTATTTTAGGCGTTGTCGGATTAAGTGTTTATGTGATGGTTTTAGCAATTAACTTTCTGAAAAAAGGAACAGAGGCATTTAACCTATATATTAGTAAAAACAAAGAGGATTAAGTATATGGAAAAAACAACATCAAAACACAAGGTCGATTCAAAGATTAGTGAGATTCTTCTTTTGGAGAAGAGCAAACGTGGTGTTTTACGTATGCTCTTTGGACGGACAGGCATTGTCATAGCTATCTTGTTAGCGCAAATTGTTTTGCTGGTGAATATTTTTATGTTTTTAGAAAGTGTGATTCCATTTATGGTAGGAACCTTATTGGTGTTTACACTGTCGATGGTCATCTATGTTATGAATTCAGATCACGGAACGAATGTTATGTTGGCATGGATTGCTACAATTACATTACTTCCGGGTTTTGGAGGCGTCTTATATATTATTATTCAAAAGGATGTAGGGCATCGAGCACTTAAGAAGCGCTTAAAGACGATTATCAAAGAATCACAGTCACAGTTGGTGGCGCAAAAAAATGTGAAGAACAACTTAAAAAAAACCAATAAAAGCCTGCACAACCTGAGTACATATACCGAGAGTGCAGGTGGCTATCCAATCTATGAAGGGGCTCATACACAGTACTTTCCTATAGGAGAAGAGGCTTTTGAAGCCATGCTTAGTCAGTTGGAAAAAGCTGAGAAGTATATTTTTATGGAGTACTTTATTATTGATGAAGGATATATGTGGGGAAGAATTTTAAAAATATTGGCGGATAAGGCCAAGCAAGGTGTTGAGGTTCGCTTGATGTATGACGGAACCTGTGAGTTTGCATTATTACCCCATAATTATCCTAAAAAAATACAAGCATTAGGTATCGCTTGTAAAATGTTTGCCCCGATTCGACCTTTTCTATCAACCCATTATAATTATAGAGATCACAGAAAAATATTAGTGGTAGATGGCAACGTGGCATTTACAGGCGGCATTAACTTGGCGGATGAATATATTAATAAAAAAGAAGTCTATGGACATTGGAAAGATACCGCTATTATGGTTCAAGGTGAAGCGGTTAATAGCTTTACAATGATGTTTTTGCAGATGTGGAATGTGAATGAAGGGCAAAGACACTATATGCAGGATAAATACAGGGCAAAACCCTTAGATACGGTTAACGAAGGATATGTTCTTCCATTTGGCGACTCGCCGCTAGATAGTGATAAGGTAGGTGAGATGATCTATATGGATATTATTAATCGAGCAAAGGATTATGTTCATATTATGACCCCTTATCTTATTCTTGATGGAGAGATGCTATCTGCGTTAAAGTTTGCGGCAAAAAGGGGGGTTGATGTAAAAATAATCCTACCACATATTCCAGATAAAAAAATGGTTTTTGCACAATCCAGAAGTTATTATGCAGAACTCATAAAATCAGGAGTCCAGATTTATGAATACACTCCCGGCTTCATACATGCAAAAGTCTTTGTTAGTGATGATGTTCGAAGTGTAGTCGGAACGATTAATTTGGATTATCGTAGTCTATATCATCACTTTGAGTGTGCGCTATATATGGAGGAGACAATAAGTATTGCAGAGGTTGAAAAAGACTTTATCGACACGATGCAGCGCTCCCAATGCGTTACATTAACCGATATTAAAGAGTACAATATTTTTATGAAAGCAACAGGGCGCATATTAAAGCTGTTTGCGCCGCTTATGTGATAACGTTATTTGGCTAAGGAATCCTTAGGTGAATAGCAAATAGTGTTTTTACCATTCGCTTTTGCTTGATAGAGTAAGGCATCCGCTTTGTCTGTCAGTTCATGAATGGAGTGAAAATGTCTTGAAGTAGCGACCCCAATACTAATAGTAATCTGCAGTTTGAGATTTTTTTGATTGCTTGGAACAATAAATGGCTCATTGGAAAATTGGGTTAGTAATTTTTGTGTCAACGGGTGAATCGCTTTTGCGTCGTGTGCGTGATGCAAGATAATAAACTCTTCGCCACCATAACGACCTAAGACGCTTGAAGAATCAAGAAGTGAAGTGATTCGCTTAACTGAAGCTTGTAAAATACTATCACCGACAATGTGGCCATAAGTGTCATTGACATGTTTAAAATCGTCAATGTCAATCATAATAACAGAGATATGTTCGTTGGAAGGTATTTCTGTTATTATTTTTTGGGCTAATTCGAGAAAGTACCGCCGATTATATGCACCAGTTAGGTCATCATAATGTGCCTGATAGGTGACCTTATTAAATAAGCGGGTATTGTTTAGAGTAATTGCAATTTGTGAGGCAAAACTATTAATGGTCTCTTTGGTTATTGCATCAAGATGGCGATAGACCTTTGATTTTAGAAGAACAAAACCAATGGGCGTTCCAAGGTTAATGAGTGGAATAAGATACACACTATTGACTTGGTTGGTGTTGGAGGTCAAAAATATATCGATAATATCTTCGTAGGCATTGGAAGAAGAGTAGACGTCTTTGGTCAGATTGCTGATATGCTTTGCGTGAATCAGAGTATTAAGCTGATCTAGCTGTGTAGGTGAGAGCTCAACCATATCCGTTGTTTGTGTGTCTTTGCTGTAGATATCACACGTAAGCATGTCTTGATCGATTAAAACAATTAAACCGTCTTCAAATTTTGTCATGCTGCCAAATTCATTTAGCAGATGGCTAAAAATTGTATGAAGATTTTGTGTAGAAGAAATTTTTTTGTGCATGTGATTGAGTGTTTTAAGGAGTTTGCGCTTTTCGGTTTCAACACCGTTTAAATACTTTATTGTATTGAATTTTTCCGACAATGCGAGACTAAATAAGGCGACTAATCCGATAATGGCAAACTTTGGAGCCGTGGCGGTGATAATGGTATAGGGAAGAAGCTTGACGCCGGACAATATATTTAGCAGGTTAGCACCTAAAAAAAACTGCCATGCCATAAGATAAAGAATTTCTGTACGGTGACGCAATCCTTTTTTGTACAATAGGTAAAAGGAGAAAAAAAGAGTGAGCGAAGCATTAAACATAGCGATATATACACTGACATGGCTAGAGAATAAAAAGGTCAATAACATCCCAAGAACATGCGTATATATAATACTATAATAGATTAAGGAATGGGGTGTTTTTTTGGTTGTTAATAAATGGGCTGAAAATAAGACGAAGGAGAGACTGGCAAAGTGAATACTTAGTGGATTGGCCATTAAATCCCATAAGCCGTTGTTTGGCCATAAATACTGAAAGGAAAAACCATCCCATGTTGCCTGTATGAGGATAAAAGAAAAAACAAACAGAGAAAAATAAGTATTAGTTTTATCTTTGAGGGAGATGCCAAGAATTAAATTATAAATAAACATGACCAGTAGTCCACCATAAAAAAGACCATGACCCAATAAGTCAAGGTGCAAAAAGTTGAGCCAATCTTGTTCATGCCATAATGTGACAGGAAATTGTAGATAGCTATCGGTTTTCACCTGGAATAAAACACTGTCTACTTTTGAGGAGTTATCAATAGGCACAATGTAGTCGCGATGATTTAGAGGTCGGGAATAGTAAGAAAATTTTCTTCCCATTGAAAAAGTGTCCAGTACTTGATATGAATCGTCTAACAGATAGACCGATAGATGGTCAAGCTGAGGTTTTGCAATTTGAACAAGGGACAAGGCGTGCTCAGGAGAGTGAATGAAGTCTGTAAACTTGTCGCCGGATAATAGGAACCAATAAGTATCATTAGATAATGTAGCGGCATAGTCCGTGTCTTTATAAAGCTCCAAAGGAACGTTTTTTTTAGATAAAGCAAAAATAAAATCTTCTGGGATTATGGCATTATTTTTGGTCACAAGTATATCATCATAAAGTGAGAGACCTAGAGTATTTGTTGCGAGTTCTTCTTGTAGGGGTAGCTGTAATAAGCCAACCAAGAAAATTATTGACCAAAGTGATATACTTATAAGAATTAACAATTTTTTTTGCTTCATAAAAATCCCCTAAACTATTTTGTGATGTGAAAGTTTATAGGTTATACTATAGTCATTATAGTATATTTTTGCGATTACTTCCATGATTTTTTAGGCGGCATAAACCAGTGAATAAGAAAAGGAAAAAGAAGATGACATTATTTAACACATTTAATTTAGATGAAAAATTAGTTGAAGCGATAGAAAGTCAGGCATACAAAACCCCTACATCGATTCAAACAAAAGCGATACCACTTATTTTAGAGGGGCGGGATTTAATTGGTTGTGCCCAGACCGGAACCGGAAAGACAGCGGCTTTTGCGTTGCCAATTCTCAATCGATACGTTAAAGTGACAACAGATCCACATGCTTTTAATCGGATTAAAGCGCTCGTGCTTGCTCCCACACGTGAACTAGCCATTCAAATCGGAGAGAGTTTTCGAATATACGGTCAATGGACAGAAATTAGAACCGGGGTTATTTTTGGAGGGGTGACACCGAAGCGACATATGAAGGTTCTCAAAAAAGAGCCGAGTATCCTTGTGGCAACGCCAGGGCGGTTACGACAACTGATTGAAGAAGGAAGCATAGACTTATCAGCGATTGAAGTTTTTGTACTTGATGAAGCAGACCGTATGCTTGAGCTGGGGATGGTCGAAGATGTCAAATCGATCATAGCCATGTTACCAAAAAGTCGTCAGAACTTAATGTTCTCAGCGACAATGCCAAAAGAAATAAGGACACTGGCCGCGTCTTTTCTCAACAATCCGGTACATATCGAAGTTAAGCCTGAGAAAAAGAATCAGCCTAAAATCATTCAAGAAGTATATTATCTGGAAGAAACACATAAAGCTGAAAAACTCATTGATATTTTAAAAGAAAAAAAGAACATATCCGTATTAATTTTTGTAAGAACAAAGAAAAAAGCAGATAAATTAGCCAAAAGTATTAATATAAACAACATTCGCACACGTGCATTCCATGGGGATATCAATCAATCTCAGCGCATCAAAACTCTTGAAATGTTTAAGAACAAGGAGATTCAAGTGCTCGTTGCTACGGATGTGGCGGCGCGAGGCATTGATATCGATGGATTAGACATGGTTATTAATTTTAATATTCCCAATGTCCCACAGACCTATATTCATAGGATTGGTCGAACGGGACGGGCAGGAGAAAAAGGGCGAGCAATTTCTTTGTGCAGTAAGGATGAACAAGTATTTTTGAAGCGTATTGAGCAGTTTCAAGGAAAAAAGATTCATAGGTGTTAAAGCGAAAAACCCCATATTGCCTATTGTAATCATCTATAGATGAGATTAGAATATAGATAAGATATATTTGACAAGAACAAGTACATACCATCACATATGAAAGCGGTGAGCGCATGATTACTTTAGAAGATGTTGTTGAAGGCATTGAAAATCAAGATGAGCATTGTCATTACTACTATCATGTTAGAAGTAAATCTGTCGTTCAAATAACCGAAACAGAAGTTCACTATGCCAAAAGCGGCAAAGACCTTACGCATATTCCAAAGGCATATCAAGAAGGGGTTTTGTTTGCTCGGGAGTTAATCAAAAATCCGGTTGGCGCGTTTATAGAGCTTCCCCTAAAAAGTGATATCAATGGGTATCGGTTTATGGAACGATTTGCCATGTCCCTCCAAGAAGAAAAGGTTACCCATGCCTTGTGGAAAGTACTTGAAACTCACGGGGGGCTTACAGGTTTTACCGGCAAAATCAAAGAATATGGTATTGAACAAAAATGGAAGACCTATAAAAAAATGCGCTACGAAGAACTTGCACGAGGGTGGTGTAAAACCCATCATATTGAATATACGAAAACGGACAAAAAAGGAGACGCTTAAGGACATGAAAACAACAAAAACGATTTGTTTTGCAAACAACAAAGGCGGCAGCGGAAAGTCCACAACATGCTCAAATATTGGATATGCTCTGGCGCAACAGGGCAAACGCGTGCTTATGGTGGATGGAGATATGCAGTTGAATTTATCCCTGTCTTTTTTATCAGAAGAGAGGGTTTTAGACATTGCTAAGAGCGAAAAAAACCTTTATGTTGCCATTAGTAAGCAAGAAGATTTGACGGAGTATGTCTATCCATCAGACTATGAGAATCTGGATATTATCCCTTCTTCGACCCTTATCAGTGGTATTGAATATGAACTTTTTACCAAGTGGCAGAGAGAATTTATTGTTAAAAAGTGCCTCCAGTCACTTCAAACCAGTGGGGACTACGATTACATATTGATTGACGCACCGCCGACCTTAGGTACATGGGTCATTAACTTGTTGTGCGCCTCAGATGAGGTGGTTATTCCTGTTGAGGCCAGTCCTTGGGGCTTGTTTGGTCTAGCCAATATGTTTGAATTTTTACAGGCGATTCGTCAGATGAATCCAGACCTTGGCTTATTAGGAATTGCGATGACCAAAGTCAATACCAACAAAAAGTACTTTAAACAAACCCTTGAAAGTCTCCGTGAATTGAATGATACACATGTTTTTGATACATATATCCGTGTGGATAGTATGATTGAGTGGGCACAGGAAAATTCAAAGCCTGTAGGTGCCTACAAGAAAAGTGCGCGTTCAGCGCATGAATATAATGCACTGGCAAAGGAGGTTGTTAAGCATGTCCATAAGTAAGGGAAGTTTAAAGCGGGTGAATGATGGTGGAGCGGCACGGCTTCCTGGAGATATTAAGAAAAGTTCGGGGATACAGGTAAGCCTTCAGCAAGTTCCAATAGACCAGTTACAGGTAACGCAAGAAGTAGAAGTGGACAAAACCTTGAAAAAGTCCATTGAAAAGTGGACAATGTTGGTTCCCATCATTGTTTATGTGGATAAGTCTCAGGAATTAGTGGTCATCTCCGGCGCTAAGCGTCTGGCAGTGGCAAAAGATCTAAAGATGGATACCGTTTTTTGCCAAGTGATTCAAGGGCTATCTCTAGAGCAGGTGTATGAATTGGGAGAAGAGCTGGAACAAAGCAAACTGGAACAAATCGACCTGCAAGCTACCTCGATTCATGAGGAGAAGTTCAAGATGGTATCATCCATTCAATCGAGCTTGCCAAGCTATTTGCTTTAATCAAAAAAGTATATATTTATTGTGCGACATTTGTCGAGGATAAAGAACTGGAGCAATTAAAAAATTGTAAAGGTTCTTTTTTATTTTATCTTAAAAATACAGAGGTTGTGATAGTCAAGTATTAAGTGCCAAGCCTTAAATCGGTAGATGCACATGTATATGAATAATTAAGATGAGACTACAATTGAAAATGTTTTTGTATGAGAGCGGTTGAATCTGTCATAGGAAGAAAATCCGGACGAAAGCTTAAAAGTAGACGTTCATGGGCAAGGCCAGTGTCCATGGTTTTATGTAAAATATAGGGTGGAATCATGACAAGGGAACCTGCCTCAATAGAATAGGTTTGATTATTGATGTAATATTGTCTGGAACCCTTGTTCAAATAATAGATCTCGTATGCATCGTGAAAATGGCATGCATTTATGGTGTCCTTATCATATTCTATCGTATTCCCAGATTGATATTTAATCCATTCTAGCATAGAAGGTTTAAAGCTTCAAAACAAAGAACAAATCGAATTTTACACAAAACAGTCACAAATCTGTCACATTTGATTCCTATAATAAGAGTATCAAAAAAAGATGAAAAAAACGAATGGAGGAATTCAAATGAAAAAATTATTAGTAACATTAACAGCAGTAGCGATGCTTATCCTAAGTGTCGCAGCAGTATCAGCGGCAGAGGTTGAGACGACAGACAGCAACATGGATGCAGCAACTTTTTTAGAAATACGATTAGAGCAGTTAGATGAAGCCTTAGATAGTGGATTAATCACTCAGGAACAATACGATCTTATGGTTGAACATATGACACAAGTGGCTGAAGAAGGCGTCTTTGGTAGAGGTCCTAATGGATATCTATACAATGAAGATTGTGTATTAGGTGAAGATGGACATCTTCAAATTTTTAGAAACGATACTTCAGGCTTACGTCAAGGACAAGGAAATGGTGTAAAACAAAGAAATGCAGATGGTACAGGTCTTGGACTTGGACGAGGACGTGGTCAAGGCTTAGGAATCTGTCATTAAGCTTTACCTATAGCGAAAAGAAGCGATCGGAAGGGAGCCTTCCGATCGCTTTTTTCTGAATAAAAAGAATAGGTTATTATAAAACTTTAATAAAAAAAAGCGCTAAAGCATGATATAATATAGTCGCAAATGGTTAGGTGACGGTGAGAGGAATGTGCTATGCAACGACTTAAAAGAATGCTAAATGCCTTAAAGCGTTTATTAGTAAGACTTATTCGACTATCCTTGGTTGCGCTAGTAATTATACTCGCGATTAATGGATATGTTGTTTTTAAATATAAAGAACGAATAATTACAGTAGAAGAAGCAAAAGCAAAAGATGTAGATTGTATTCTCGTCCTTGGTGCAGCCGTTTGGGGAGGGACACGTCCTAGTCCGATGCTTCAAGATCGTTTAGATAAAGGGATTGAACTTTATAATCAAGGGGCATCCCCGCGGATGCTGATGAGCGGTGATCATGGTGGGCAATATTATGATGAAGTGAATGTCATGAAAAATTATGCGATGGATGCTAGAATCGAAGATAGTCATATCTTTATGGACCATGCAGGTTTTTCAACGTATGAATCCATGATACGGGCCAAAGAGGTCTTTGAAGTAGATTCAGTGATTATTGTGACACAAGGCTATCACTTATCTAGAGCCTTGTATATAGCCAATGAATTAGGGCTTGATGCATATGGTGTCGCATCAGACCCTAGAAAGTACAATGGGCAATTTTATCGAGATTTACGTGAAATGGCAGCTCGAGTTAAAGACTTTGGAACAGCACTGCTAAAACCTCAACCAACCTATTTGGGTGAAGTGATTCCCATAAGCGGTAGTGGCGAAGCAACCAATGATTAAATAAGGAGGCTATTTTTATGAATGAAAATATGTGCCAATACTGCATGTATTATGATTATGATATAGAAGAAGATGTATATTTTTGCTCGATGGACCTAGATCAAGATGACCTTGAAAAAATGTTTTATAGTGGACGAGTCGAATGTACGGCTTTTCGTATGGGGGATGACTATACTATCGTTAAAAAGCAAGGTCAATAAAGCACAAGGCAATAAAACCGCCTATTATGAGCGGTTTCGCTTGGCGTATTCTTTTGGCGAGCAGCCGTGAATGGCTTTGAATTTTTTGCTAAAATAGAACACGTCTGAATAGCCAACACATTCTGAAATTTCTGTAATGGAGGCGTCCGTATGGGTCAAGAGATCTTTTGCCTTATCCATACGAATGTTGGTAATATATTGTAACAAAGATTGTTGCGTAATTTTTTTAAAGGTTGTACCTAAATATGTAGGCGTAAAATCAAAATATGCAGATATTTCAGCGACCGATAAATCATTGGCAGTATAGTTTTTGTTAATATAATCGATGACTTTATTGACCAAAACGGTATTCGATGGCTTATCGTGTACAACGGTTTCCAAACACTGGGAAATATAGAGCATCATTGTTTCTTTTATATCGGTTAATGCATAGCTATCTAAAATCAAATCTTGAATCGTTGTTTCGATGAGATTAAATTGATGAGGGTAGCTTATTTTTAATGTGATAAAGATCTCTGTAACGGCAATCAGTAAATAGTCATAGGACTCAGCCTGTTGAATATTAAAAAATAAATTATCGAGTAATTGTTCAATCGCGGCGACATCTTTGGCATTTAGATAAACGGTTAGCTGGTTTCTTATAGAAACCGACCCGGAAGTGGTGATGGTATGGGAAGCGTTATTCGCAAGGATAATTTTATCCTTTGGCTTAAAGTAGCGTGTATTAAGTGCCGTGAATGTTGCCTGATAGGCATCTGTCCAGACTTCCTGAATGGGGAGGATATGGCTAAACGCAGCATAGTAATGGATGGTATGGGATAAATATTGGTTTAAAACGGTTGAAAATAGATGAACAAGTGTATTGCGTTCAATAGGTTTAGCAATCAGTAGTTGAAAGATAGTGATGGATTCAGATTCTTGAAATGAGACGATGTCATAGTCTGTGTAGTGTTCTGCTTTGAATAAAGCGGATAATTGTTGCGCGATTTGTTCAACATGTGAATTATGGTGCGTCGGCAGATAGAGGCTTACAAATGCCGTGTATGCATAGCGTGTGATTGCAGGCATCAATTCTGCCAAAGAAGAAAAAGACATCGTAGCATCAATAACTTTATATAAGGTGTTCTTTTGAATATAGCGTTGATAATTGTGTAGGTCAAGATCGGCTTTTCTTTGGGTTAGAATTCGTGCCTTGCAATTTTCAAGGGTCTTATTAAGATCGGTTTTATTAATTGGCTTGACCAAGTAATCTTCAACCCGTAACTTTAATGCGGTTTGTGCATAATCAAAACGGTTAAAACCGGTTAAAATAATAATCTTTGTCTTATATTTATGTGTATAGACATGCTCGGCAACTTGCAGACCGGACATAGAAGGCATATTAATGTCAAGAAGCAATATGTCAATATCATTTTGATCCAAAAAACGTATGGTTTCTTCCCCGGTTTCTGCTTCTCCAATACATATCATATCAAGAGATTCCCAATCAATAATTTTTTTGATACGTTGACGAATAAAGTATTCGTCATCGGCAATAAGTACGTTAAACATAGATAAACTCCTTTTCAGTTATGCTTTTATGCGTATAATAACAAGGCAACCCTTGGGGGCATTTTTTGAGATGGTGATACCATAATCATCACCATAGTATAGTTTGATGCGTTGGTTGGCATTTTTTAAACCAAAGCTTCGACTGTCTTGATCCCAAATGCGTTGAATGGTTTCTTCTTTAATGCCGATACCGTTGTCTTGAATATGGAAATAGACGGAACCGTCTTCTTCAAAGACACGAATCTGAATATGCCCTTTTCCGTTCATCTCTTTGATACCATGATAGATACTGTTCTCGACAATAGGTTGAAGTAGCAGTTTAAGGCACTGCTTATTCTTCAAATACTCGGAACATTCAATCGTATAATCAAATTTTTGATAGTAGCGTACCAGCATAATCTTAAGATAGGACTCGATAATCGATAGCTCTTGTCCAATGGTAATATAGATGCTGCCATCATTAAGTGCTTCCCGATAAAAATTCGAAAGATTCATGACCACATCTACAAGGATATCTTTTTCTTCCATCTCAGCCAGAGAGCATATATTATCTAAAGCGTTATATAAAAAATGCGGGTTGACTTGTTGTTGAAGTAAATCAAGGGAGAGCTTTTCTTTTAACTGTTGCTCGTTAATGAGGTCAGAGGTCAACTTGGTTTGCGCTTTTAACATGGCATTAAACTCATGGTATAAAAACTGGATATCTTTATCATACGTCGCGCTGTTAAGTGGGGTCCAATCCCCTTTGATAACTTTTTGAATATGACGAATCAAAAAATCAATGGGCATGGTGATGGTTTTAGATATCTTAAGAGATAACAAACTGGCTAATATCAATCCTAGAATGGTGATGCCTGCGGACACAAGGATAAGGGAATACATGGGTTCTAAGAAAAAGTTGCGATTAATAGCATAAACCAAATACCAGTCGAGTCGGTCATAATATTTGTAAAAAACAATGTCGTCATTAACATAATTAAAGCCGGAAGATTCCGGGACAATAATGTCTAAAAAATCGGCATAGTATTGGTAGAGTTTGTAGGACCCATCGCTACTGCGGACAAATCCATGATGATCAACAATAAATTGATTGCTATAGTGATGGGTGGACTTATTATTATAGATATTGGAAATAGAGGTTTCAGGTATGGAAATCTCTATGTAGCCAAGGAGTTTTCCATCGTTGTAACCATAAAACTCTTGGATATATGAGATAACGCTTACGGTCTGATTCGGATAGTAAGCTTTTATTTTTTCGCGAGAAATCCATATGTTTTCGGATATGTTAATCCCATCAATATTAGGTGGTGTTGTTGCATTGTCTGTTGTGGCAATGAGCTCACGTGCAGAAGAATATATGGAGACGGAATGGATAAAAGGAGTTGACTGGATAATCGTGTTAATATCATTTTTTAAATTGAATGCATCGAGGGGGTTAAATGTTTCGGGAGCGGCATTGAATTTATCGGTAAATGTCTGAACAGATGGAGTGACAGCAATAGTTTTTCCAAAGTTTTCAACGGTATTTAAAGTAGTGTCCAACTGTTTAGTGATATAGTCCAGTTCTTTCATGGAAGCCGTCGAGGTAAGGCGGATGTGATAATTGTACATGATAATTGCAGTTGTGACAAAAATAAGATATATAGAAATAATCGATGTTATTAAGATTCCAATAAAGATTTTATGCTTGATACGTAAGTTTTTTATGTGATTGGAAAATTGCTTCATAATATAATCTCCTTTGGAGGGTTCCTGATTATTGTATAATTAGTATATAATAGATTCGAGTTTTTGTGGGAAAATATTGAAAAAGTACAAAAAAAAGAAGTTATGTCCATGGAAGTAGAGCAATAATTTTGCTACTATTGACGTGTCACTAATAAAATTATTTTATCAATGGGGGTACCAAATGAAAAAAATAATCGCACTACTAATGATGTTAACGTTGATTTTTAGTATGACAGCTTGTGGCAACACAAATGACGAAGGAAATTCAACAACAAACTCAGGAGAAGAGACATCTACAGGAAATGAAAGCACATCCAATAACGAAGAAAAAATCGAGATTCGCCTGTTAACAAGAATGGCAGGAACAACAACTCAAGTACAAATCTTTAAAGATGTCCTTAAAGAATTTGAAGCAAAGCATCCAGATGTTGTCATCGTGGATGAATCTCAAGGGGATGAGTCCTCATTTAACAACAAACTTAAGACGGACATTGCATCAGGTACACTGCCAAATATCTTTAGAATTCAAGGGGTGGCAAACCTAAGTGATTATATTGAAAATGGCATGATTATGGATATGGGACCAGTGTATGAAGCCAATCCTGAATGGTCAGAAGGCTTAGCTAAAGGGGCAATGGACTATTATAAAGTTCCTGGATATGAAGGTTATTATGGAGTGCCTATGGAATCTGGACTTATCGGTGTCTTCTATAATGAAAAAGTACTCAATGACGCAGGAATCGACAAGTTCCCAGAGACATGGACTGAATTAAAAGAAGCGATCGTGACATTAAACGAAGCCGATATTGTACCGATTGCCTTAGGTGCAAAGTCAACATATATGGCGGGACATTTGCACAATCAAATCTTCTACAAATGGTTAGGGATTGATGCGGCTAAAGCGCTTGGAACACGTGAGAAAAAATGGACGGATCCAGATGTTGTAGAAACGCTTGCTTATGTTAAAGAATTATATGATATGGATGCATTCCCAGAAGGAACAGCAGGAATTAGCGATGATATTGCAGTAACACAATTCTTAAAAGGTGAAGCGGCAATGATTATCACCGGACCATGGAATATCGGAAAATTCACAAATCCTGAAGAGACAGAATATGCAGAAGATATCCACAGTGCTAAGTTCCCATATTTTGAAGAAAAACCAGAATTTAAAGATCATGATATGCAAATTATCAGCCCATATATGGTGAGTGGAGATCTTGAAGGTAAGGAAAAAGAATACACTACAGAACTTGTGATGATGTTAACATCTGCAGATGCAGCGAAGCGATATGCTGAAGAAGCACAATTTTTAATGCCTCGTAATGATATCGATATTGCAGACAATACAGTAAGCGACTTGTTTAAAGAAGTTGCAGAGCTTGGTGGAACATCAGAAGGAATTGCAGTTGACGTCTTTGACTTTGATCCGGTAGGATCTATGCAAGACCGTACAAGAAACTCTATTGTAGGTATGTTTGTGGGTAACACACCAGAACAAGCAGCACAAGAGATTCAATCAGAAATCGATAATAAGTAAAATAAAAGTTAATAAATGAGAACGGGTGCATGTTGCACTTTGTTCTCATTTTTTACAAAAGGTTAGTGAGGTAATCAGATTGAGAACATTAAAAAAAACGAAGGATAAAACCAAGCTTTTTCTCTTTTTAGCCCCTGCATTAATCATATATGTTGTATTTATGATTATTCCTATGTTAGGAGCCGTATACTTTTCTCTCGTCGAGTGGAATGGAATCAAAGGCGCAGCGTTGGAATTTGTAGGATTAAAAAATTATATAACGGCATTTAACAACCCGAATTTTATTCTATCGTTAAAGAATATGATGCGTATGGTATTTTTTAGTGTGTTGTTTCATACACCCATTGCATTGTTGCTAGCGGTTGCCATTAATAACCGATACAGAGGTTATCGAGTCTTTAAAGCGATTTTTTTCGTACCGACCGTATTTCCTCTGACAGCAGTTGGCTTGTTATGGTATTTTATCTTCATGCCCAATGGTTCAATGAATGCAATGTTGACATCGCTTGGACTAGATAATTTAGCAACAGCATGGCTGATTAACCCGTCAACAGCGATGAATACGATTATTTTTGTAAATATATGGGTTGGAATAGGCTACTATATGGTCATCCTCTTAGCAGGGTTAACCACTATACCCAACGAAGTATATGAAGCTGCAGCACTTGATGGTGTTAATGGCGTAACCAAACTTTTTTACATTACCATTCCAATGCTTAAACCGATTATCAGCATGTGTATCCTTATGGATATCATTGGAACCGTTAAAGTCTTTGAGTTGATTTTTGTCATGACTGAAGGCGGACCGAATGGATTGACGAACTTACCGACAACATTAATGTACTATGAAGCCTTTAGATATGACAATTATGGATTGGGTAGTGCAATAGGAATCATTATTTTATTGATTGCCTTGATTCTAACGGTTGGTGGACAACGTTTATTGCAAGGAAATAGAAAAGAGGTGTAAAAAAGTGAAAAAAAATATCAATAAAATCATTACATTTTTGTTCTTAATTGTTATGGCGGCAGCCTTTATCGGGCCCATGCTATTTACAGCATTATCGTCATTTAAAAACAATGTGGAAATATTTGATTCACCTTTTGGCTTGCCGGCAAAATTCTTGTATGAGAATTATAAAGTCGCTTGGGTTGAAGCAAATATGGGAACCTATTTTATTAATAGTATCTTTATATCGGTAATGACCATTGTTTTGCTTATTGCTACCGCCTCAATGGTGGCGTATGTATTGTCAAGGTTTACATTTAAATTTAACCGAGCAATTTCCCTGTTTTTCTTGTTAGGAATGATGATTCCTATGCATTCAGTTTTAGTTCCTGTTGCCTATATTATTGGAATGTTTAACTTGAAAAATAATTTGATGGCTTTGATTTTAATTTATGTAGCATTTTCATTACCTTTTAGCATCATGGTATTGACAACATTTATGCGAGGAATTGATGCATCCCTTGAGGAAGCGGCGATTATTGACGGTGCCGGATATTTTCAAATCTATTGGAGAATCATGCTACCAATGTCTGTGCCTGCAATCTCAACCATATCGATTTTTAACTTTTTAGGTGCATGGAATAATGTCTTATTCCCGCTGTTGTTCATCAACGACAATAAACTTAAGCCCATTTCTTTGGGATTGCTAAATTTTAATGGTGAACGTGGATCAGAATATGGTCCCTTGATGGCAGCAATTATTATTACTGTTTGTATACCGCTGATTATCTACCTACTATTCCAGGAAAAAGTGGAAGGTGGACTGGCAGCTGGTGCAGTAAAAGGTTAAGCAAAGGACAAAATAGGAGGAACATATGTTGAGTTATCGTCAGATTCATTTAGATTTTCACACGAGTGAGCATATTGAACATATTGGAAAAAATTTTGATGGAGAACGGTTTGCAAAACGTTTAAAAAAAGCAAATGTAGATTCAATAACATGTTTTGCCAGATGCCATCATGGAAATTTATACTACCCTTCCAAGCATCAACCAGAGCGCATACATCCTCACTTAGATAATAAGAACTTGTTGATTGAGCAAATCGATGCCTGCCATGCACAAAATATCAAGGCCCCAATCTATACCACAGTACAGTGGGATGCTTATATTGCACGAGAATATCCCCAGTGGTTAGCCGTGGATGGAGAGGGCAATCACATCAACAGTCAAAATGTAGCGGAACCACATTTTTACTATACGATATGCCTTAATAGTGGATATAGAAAATACTTTAAAGACCACTTACAAGATATTATTGATTCTGTGGGCATCGAGCGTATTGACGGATTTTTTATGGATATACTCTTTAAGACGGATTGTAATTGTCCGGTATGCCAAGAGAAAATGGCAGAGAAAAACATGGATCCTACACAAAAAGAGAACCGTATCGAATATTCACTTCTTATGCTCAATGAATTTAAGACAGAGATTACCGCCTTTATACAAGAACGAGTTCCTGGTGTCGGTATTTTTTATAATAGCTCCCATATTGGACCAGCAATAAAAAATAACCTTGACGCATATACCCACCTGGAACTGGAATCTTTGCCAAGTGGTGGATGGGGCTATATGCATTTTCCTACGACGGTGCGTTATGCACGTCACTTAGATAAAGAAATCTTAGGCATGACAGGCAAGTTCCATACATACTGGGGGGATTTTCACTCGGTCAAAAATCAAGCAGCACTAGAGTATGAATGCTTTCAAATGCTAGCCATGAATGCCGGGTGTTCCGTCGGAGACCAACTTCACCCCCTTGGTGAATTATCTGAGGCAGGTTACAGTTTGATTGAACAGGTATATGGTCAAGTGGCAAAAAAAGAACCCTACTGTTTTGGGGCAAAGGCCATTACTGAAATTGGCGTATTAACACCCGAAGAATTTTATACCTCAAAAGATCATGACTTAGGGTTGCCACCAAGCTTGATGGGGACTGTCCGTATACTTCAAGAATTGAGCCTTCAGTTTGATATTATTGATAGTGAAATGGATTTTTCAAAATATAAGCTGTTGATTTTACCTGACCACATTCAGTACTCAACATACTTGAATGAGCGCTTAGAAAATTATATCCGTCAAGGAGGTAAAGTGCTTGGAAGTTACCAATCAAACCTAGACCTTAGTGGTCAAAAGGATAATGTATTTGGGGTACGTTATCATGGAGAGTCCCCATATGATCGTGATTTTATACTTCCTAATGAAGTCGTCGCCAGTGAACTCTTTCCAGAACCTTATGTGATGTATGAAAAAGGAGCAGCAGTAGAGGCAGACAAAGCCCAAATATTAATGTCTTCAGTTAAACCTTACTTTAATCGAGAAGGCGATACTTACTGTTCCCACCAGCATGCACCATCATCAGGGCAAGAAGGAACGCCGGCAGTTACACGCTTAGACAATGCCATCTATATATCCCATCCGATTTTTACGATTTATAATGATTATTGTCCAAAATGGTGTAAAATAGTAGTTAGAGATTTGATTCATGCTTTGATTGGCAATGGAGTGGTTTCGCATAACGGTCCATCGACATTGTTGACGACCTTGAATCATCAAGAGGAGCATAACCGAGATGTCTTACATCTACTGCACTACATTATTGAAAAAAGAGCGAAAAATCTATATACCGTTGAAGATGTCCATGCATTAAATGCGCTGGATATTAGTGTCTATGTAGGCGACCAAGAGGTTAAGCGGGTATATAATGTAACCACAGAAAAAGACATTGATTTTAAGTGCCGAGAAGACTACATTGACATTTTCAATTATGGTGTGAAAGGGCATGAGATGATATGTATACAATATTAAACCAAAAGATACAAATAGATTGTGGTATGATGCCTCAAAAATCGACAAACCTTGATTTTATGTATTCAGCAGATGGAGATAATCACCGAGGAGATTATCTCCATCTCTCTAGAGCGTTTGATAATCAGTGTCAAACGCTCATGGTTGGACTTGGAGAACGTGACAAACTTAGTACACAACGCGTTAAGGCTTGTGTTGCCAAAGGGATGAAAGCCTTAATACAAGATAAAATTAAGACCTGCAGTATTCATGTTGAGCTTTTGATCAAAGCCTATGGAGTACCTGTCGTAGACGCCCTAGTTGAAGGAATTATGCTAGGGCTATACGCACCTGTATCCTATAAACAAACACAAGAAGCGACGGAGTATGATATTTTTCTATATGGTTTTATGGAGGAGATGCAAGATGAGTTAAAACAGCGCATCACCCATGCGAAGAATCTTGTGGAAAGCATCATATTGACCCGAAACCTAGTTAATATGCCGTCGAATTACTTGACACCGATTACATTTGCAAAGATAGCGCTAGAGCTTGGACAACAAGAGCACTTTGAAGTTGATGTCTTTGACGAAGAAAAGATTCATGAACTGGGTATGAAGGCATTTTTGACGGTAGGAAGTAGCGGAAGTCAACACACACGACTTATTATTATGCGCTATTATGGCAATCCCTTAACGAAGTCAACAACAGCACTTGTAGGTAAAGGAATTACCTGTGATACCGGAGGGTATTGCCTAAAACCCAGCCAATCCATGCTTGGCATCAAAGGGGATATGGCAGGGGGTGCAACAGTGCTTGGTGTAATGTGTGCATTAGCGAAAAACCAAGTCAAAGCGAATGTCATCGGTGTCATACCGACCTGTGAGAATCGATTATCACGGGAAAGTTATGTTCCGGGAGACGTGATTGGTTCTATGTCAGGCAAAACCATTGAGATCATTAACACAGATGCTGAAGGACGGTTGATTCTTGCAGATAGTTTGACCTATGTACAGCAAAAGGAAAAAGTGGATCGTGTTGTGGATATTGCAACGTTAACAGGAAGTGTTGTCTCAGCACTTGGATTTTCTACCGCGGGGATTTTGTCCAATGATCATCGATTTGCACAAGACTTTTTAGAAGCGGCAGGCGCAAGTGGCGAACAATATCTGCAACTGCCAATCTATGATGAGTATCGTCAATTATTGGAAAGTAGTATTGCCGATATAAAAAATGTGGGCGCCTCCTATTTGGGGACAATTACCGCCGGTATTTTTTTGGAAAATTTTATTCAACAGATTCCATGGATTCACGTGGACATTGCAGGGACGGCCTGGGTGGATACACCTGTGTTTGAGTATCAAACAAAAGGGGCAACCGGAAGTGGTGTGACAACATTGTATCACTTATTGAAGTCTACAAACAAATGATTAAGAAAGCTTCAAGCAAAGTAGGGAGGAAGATGATGGATTTTATTTTGGAAGCATGTGTTGATTCAGTAGAATCGGCCATCGAAGCAAAAAAAGGCGGAGCCATGCGCCTAGAATTATGCAGTGATTTGATTGTTGGAGGAACGAGCCCTAGCTTGGCTCTATATGAGTTGGTTAAGGAAGCAACCAAGATGAAGGTACATGTATTAATTCGTCCGCGGGCCGGAGACTTTTGCTATAGTCAATACGAGTTTCGTCGGATGTGTCGTGAAGTCGAACTTTTTAAGCATGCCGGTGCAGATGGAGTGGTCATTGGAATGCTTAAACCGGATGGTATACTTGATATGCAGCATATGCAAGAGCTTATAAAAATAGCGGGCAATATGCACATTACGTTGCATCGAGCTTTTGACATGTCAAAAAATCCATATGAAACCCTTGAACAGGCAAAAAAACTTGGCATCCAGACTATTTTAACCTCCGGACAACAAAACCATTGCATAGATGGAGCACAACTGCTTAAAGAGTTAGTGGAATTATCCGCCGATCAGATTGACATTATGGTTGGAAGCGGTGTTAATGAGAATAATATTGAAGAACTTATTGATCGAACCCAAGCCCATACCTTCCATTTGTCCGGGAAAAAACGTCATGACAGCCCGATGGTTTATCGCAAGGAACAAGTGACGATGGGAAGTGAATATATTGACGAATATGCCTACTGGGTGACGGATAGTGAAAAGATACGTAAAGTATATACGAGCTTAGAAAATAAATTGAAAAAAAGGATATAAAAGGGAGGCCATATGATTTTTACTCCAGAACAGTTAAGAGCTATTGATCATAGTTTTAATACAACAATGCTTAAAATAGGGCAACAAGACCACCCTATTTTTAATGCGCTACAACAATGCAGCCAAGAAGAACAACATTATCTAAAATACATATATAGCTGTGTGCCAATGAGTGATTGGTTTAATGTTGAATTTGAGGTTTTTTTATCCTATGTCAGACACGGCATGTTTTTGTATGAAAATATTGGTTGGTGCCAACAGATGCCAACAGATATTTTTTTGGATTATGTGGTTTTTCCAAGAATCAATAATGAAAAAATTGAAGATTGCAGACCCATTTTTTATGAACGGCTTATACATCACATCAAAGACAAGTCAATGGAAGCAGCAGTATTGGATATAAATTATTGGTGTTTGGAAAATGTGACGTATAAGAGCACGGATGAACGTACATCCTCGCCATTAACTTTACTTCGAACCGCAAACGGTCGGTGTGGTGAAGAGTCTACATTTACGGTGACAGCCCTAAGAAGTGTGGGAATACCTGCACGACAGGTATATGTTCCTAGATGGTCCCATTGTGATGACAACCATGCATGGGTTGAGGCTTGGATTGATGGACGTTGGCACTACTTGGGAGCCTGTGAGCCGGAACAAGAGCTAGACCTTGGTTGGTTTAATGCGGCTTCGGCGCGTGCAATGATGATTCACAGTCGCTTGTTTATGATGAACAATCAAGTGGAGATGGTCAATCATCTGCATCGCTATGCAAAAATCAAAGAGCTTAATATAACCGTAGTTGATGAATACGGACAAGGAATTCAAGGCGCAAAAGTTGAAGTTGAAGTCGTAAATTATTCGGAATATTTTCCGATTGCAAAGCTTCATACCAATCATCTAGGACGAGCCAAGATGATGACCGGACTAGGCGATGTACACCTTATTGCACATAAAGATAATGTATATATTGGTGAAGCAATTGCGACCATGTATGAAGAGAATGTGACTTTGATTAAAAATAATCGGCAACACTGCATAGAATATAGTGGAACCTATCATTTTCATGCACCGCTGGATGCGCCACAAATCTATAGACCTCTATCTCAAGAGGAAAAGCAGGTCAGACGTACAAAGTTTGATCAAAGTGACGGGCGTCGAAAAGCGAAGGCGAGACAATGGACGAACGAAGCCACACAGTTTTTGGAAGAACAGCACATACAAGCGACACAGATTGTTGAAGGAATCCTAGAAAGTGGAGAGAACTTTGGTGAACTAAAAGCCTTTATCTTGGATTCGGATTTTGAGTGGGAAGATAAGAAGACGCTCCTTAATTCCTTGTGCTTAAAAGACTACAAAGATGTAACGGCAGATATGTTAAAACACCATTTGCGTCATGCCCTTCAATATAAAGCTTTGCAAGAGAGGGATGTATATGGTGCCTATCTTTTAAATCCACGGGTTTATTATGAAGAGTTGACAGCATATCGGGCGTTTATTGACAACTATTTTACCCAAGAACAAAAAGCACGCTTTCTCGAGCAGCCTCGACGGGTCTATGAGTATCTTCGCGCCCACGTACAATCCGTTGATGACAAAGCCTATGATGCTCTATATACCAATCCTTTAGATATATTGACCTATGGCATTGGCAGTCGAATGTCACAAAAAATTGCTTGTGTATGTATTTACCGAACGCTAGGAATTGCGGCAAAATTGGATGCTGTTACAGGTGAGGTACATTATTGGTCGGATGGAAGATTTGTCCCATTATATGCAGAAAAAAATATAGGCGAGCTTGTCTTGATCAATGAGAGTCAGCATCGGTGGGAATATTTTCAAAACTATACCATCGCTCGTCAAGAAAAAGGGCGATATATCACGCTAAATTATGAGCAGCTTGCTTGGGAGGCAGGAACTTATACCCATAAGCTTGTGCCAGGAAAATATAGAGTACTTTGCAGTAATCGTATGCCCAATGGCTCTCTGTGGGTTACACAGCACTATCTACAAATCCAAGCAGATGAAGTCAAACATTTGGAAATTATGTTAGAGAGTGGGAATATACAAGACATGCTAAAAAATATTACTATTCCCAACTTTTTCCTATCCGATGGAGACCAAACATATGAAGCCGCAGATATTATTCCTGATGAAAAAGCTGTAGTTATATGGCTGGAAGAAGGACGTGAACCTACAGAACATGTTTTAAATGAACTACAAGCCAAAGAAAAAGAATATCGTGAAAGTAATGTACCTATTATCTTTATTCTAAAAAATCAACAAGCCCTTGAAAATGCGACATTAGAAAAAACTTTAGAGGTTTTACCGCAAATTAAAGTATATTATCTATATGATGAAAGCGATGTTGAAGACATTGCGCGAAGAATATTTGTTGAACCCAATAAATATCCACTGACGATGGTGACAGAAAACGGATTAAATGTAGTCTATGGTTTTAGTGGGTATAATGTCGGCTTATCTTCTTTAATTATGAAAATACTCAATCGATAAGGAGGTAGAAGATGTATTCAATTGGGATTGATCTAGGAGGGACCAATATCGCTGGTGCGGTACTGGATTCGCAAGGAAATATTGTATTTAAAAAGAGTATTCCCACCCGGCGAGAACGCCATTGGGAAGCGATTGTTAATGATATTGGAATATTGGTTAAATCATTAGTCAAAGATTATGGTATTCGAATGGGTGCGGTTCAATCGGTTGGTGTAGGGTGCCCCGGAATTATTGATCCTCATAGTGGTCGAGTGGTCTTTGCATCGAATTTGGCCTTTGAAGATGTACCGATTCAGGCGTATCTTCAAGAGATGCTACCATGTCCGATTCATATAGAAAATGATGCAAATGCCGCAGCTTATGGCGAATATGTGGCGGGCATAGGTAAGGACTATAAAAGCTTTGTAGCGATTACTATCGGAACGGGAATAGGTTCTGGAATTATTATGGATAATAAAATTTTTTCAGGAACCTATCACGCAGGGGCAGAGCTTGGTCATACAGTGATTCGAGCAGACGGACGCCCTTGCCCATGTGGACGCCATGGGTGTTGGGATGTGTATTCATCGGCAACGGCATTGATGTATGAAGCCAAGCAAATGATAAAAAAATATCCGGAATCTTTGATTTTTGAGTTTGCCCAAAACAATATAGAGCATATTTCACCAGAGATAGTTTTTAAGGCATATCATCAAAAAGATCCTTATGCATATGAGCTTATCAAAAGCTATATACATAACTTGGCCATAGGGATTGCCAATGTAATTAATACATTTCAACCAGAGGCTATCGCTCTAGGCGGAGGGATTTCAAATCAAAAAGAAGTATTGCTAAAGCTGTTAAATGAAGAAATCTACAACGAAATGGGAAAAGCAGCGTCCGGGTTGAAAACCAAACTTGTGATTTGTCAGCTGGGTAATGATGCTGGAATTATCGGAGCTGGGATGCTGTACGAATTATATGCATAAGTAAAAAGATATTCAAAGAGATATTGTTTAATAGCAATATCTCTTTTTAAACAGCAAGAAATATCAAAACAAGGCGAGCGACATTTGCTACTCTGTTAACGGAAAGGAGGAAGTTAAATGGAAAACCCCAATGTTATTCGTATTGAAAAAGTTATTGATTTTATAGAAGAGCATCTAGATAATAAGTTGGATTTGGAAACGCTAGCTACTGCGTCGCATTATTCCAAATATCACCTTCATCGCAAATTCACAGATACAGTCGGCATGACGATTCATGATTATGTAAGTCGGCGCCAGTTAACAGAAGCAGCCAAACTGCTGGTTTTTTCTGAGCGTCCAATTATAGAGATAGCACTTTGTTGTGGGTATGAGAGTCAACAGTCTTTTAGCAAAGCATTTAAAGCAATGTATAAAGTGACTCTCGCAAAATATAGACAATGTCAGGAGTTTTATCCTTTACAATTACGGTTCTATCTCAATAAAGCCATGGACAATAGAACATTTTCCAAGGAGAATATTCGTTTAGCTAAGGCAAGTGATATCTTTGAGTGGATGGAGTTTATACATCTGATTATTGATGGATATCCACATCTTGATGAGCGCCAATATCTTCAGCAACTTCAAGCGCATATCCAAAAAGAACAAGCGTTAGTTCTAGAATCCCAAAAAAGAATTATTGGATGCATGCTGTTTTCGTATGATGGAGGGTGCATAGAGTTTATGGGAATACATCCACAGTATCGGGGAAGCGGACTTCAAAAACTTTTTTTGGATACGCTAATGGATGAATTTTTGCCGGGGCGAGAAATCACTACGACAACCTTTCGTGAACATGACAAGGCAGATACAGGCTATCGCAAAGAGTTAAAACAGCTGGGATTTGCGGAAAGGGAATTGCTTGTTGAGTTTGGATATCCAACACAGAGATTTGTACTTCCTCCAAAAACATAGGAGGAAAGTATATATGTTAAAAAAGCAACAGCATACTTGGGAACGACGTATTGTTCTGTTTCTCATAAGCCAGTCAATCACCTTGTTTGGCTCGACACTTGTGCAGATGGCGATCATATGGTATGTGACGATAGGAACATCGTCAGGAGTTTGGGTGGCGGCATTTACGGTGTGTTCTTATTTGCCTCAATTTTTTATATCTTTTTTAGGTGGAGTATGGGCAGACCGTCTGAACAGTAAGGGGTTGATTGTTGGCGCAGATCTTGCAATTGCCACGGCAACATTGCTTTTGATATTAGTGATGCCTTACCTATCGGGTAATACTATGGTATTAAATAGCCTACTGGTGATATCAGCTTTTCGTTCTTTGGCAACGGGGATTCAGACGCCCGCAGTACATGCATTGATACCGCGTCTTGTGCCTAGGGAACATTTGATGCGCTATAATGGATTTAATGCAACATTGCAGTCAATGGTTCAGTTTGCTGCCCCAGCAGTTGCAGGAGTTGTTTTATCCATAAGTACATTACGCTTTACGATGTTTTTAGATGTTGTGACTGCAGTGATTGGTGTGGGCATCGTAGCATGTCTCGTTCTTCCAAAACATCAGAAGGTCAATGAAAAGGTGAGCGTTTTTGAACAAATGCATATAGGTTTTAAATATGTATATGCACACAAAATGTTAGTTAGATTGTTGGTGGTATACGCAGGATTTATCTTTTTGACGGTTCCCGGAGGATTTCTCGCAGGGCTTTTGGTTCGCCGATCATATGGTGATACTTATTGGCACCTGACAGCGGTAGAGCTTATTGGCTTTGCCGGGATGGTGATAGGGGGAGTGCTTATGAGTGTATGGGGCGGATTTTCTTCCAAAACTAAGACCTTATATTATAGCCTATTTGCTTTTGGAGTATGTGCCATAGGCATGGGAGGCATTAATAATTTTAATCTTTATCTACTCTTTATGCTTTTTTATGGAATGGCAATGACTAGCGCTCAAACGTCGATGACAACATTATTTCATGAACATACCAAGGTATCAATGCAAGGACGAGTTTTTGGTCTGTTATCGTCGATGTACTCTGGTTTTTTACCTTTAGGCATGATGCTATTTGGTCCGTTAGCAGATATGCTACCATTACAATGGATTATCATAGGTTCTGGAGTCTTTTTGATGCTTATTGCACTCGTCATTCGATTCCATGAGTATAAGTTCAATATTGTTGCCGCTCCATAATTGGAGCGGTTTTATGTTGTTGTATGAAGGCGGTTATAAATTGGGCATAGTGCATCATATATTTCTTCAAATAAAAGAAGCTGTTGATTGTATAGTGCGCTATGGGTTGGATTTGGAACAATGGTATCTTGCAGAGGAAGAAAATCATGAATCACATCGAAATCTTCAAAAAGACCAATGCCAATACCCGCGAGAATTGCGGCTGCAATAGAGGTTGCATTTTCAACATGTTTAGGACGGGTTAACTTAGTATTTAAGACGTCGCTTAATATCTGTGAAACTTGGTCACCTTTTGCACCGCCGCCAGTAAAAATCATGTCTGGGACCGATAGTTGCGGCTGATATGCATCCAATATCAGACGCAAATTGTATCCGATGCCTTCAATCACACTTCGAAGATAATCAGCTTTTGTATGGTGCATAGCCATACCGATATAACTACCTGAAGCCTTGGGATTCCAGTGCGGACTGCGTTCGCCGGTAAGATATGGAAGGAAGAAAAGCTTATTGCTTCCAACAGGTGATTGGGTCAGTAAGTTACCAAGTACATCGTAGGGGTCTTGTTCATGTGTTTTAGCCGTCATACATTCTGCTTGATAGAAGAGGTCTTTGATGTAACTATAAGCACTTCCGGCGGACTGCATAGTTCCACAAGGCATATACTTTCCGGGAATAACATGCGCAAAGCAGAAAAGGCGTTGTTTAGGATCAATAAAGACATCATCGGTTGTTCCACCAATCCATGCGGAAGTTCCAAAAGTTAAAAATAATGAGTTGGGTTCAATACAACCTGCACCAAGAGCGGAGCAAGGACCATCTCCACCACCCATAACCACGCGTACTTTTGTCGAAAGGCCAAGAGCATTGGCGGCATCAGCGGTTAAGCTTCCAGCGACATCAATTGATCTAAGGATGGGAGGAAAAAGGTCAAGGCGAACGTTCGCAGCATCAAGAATCTCTTTTGACCAGCATTGATTTTTAAGATCGTAGGCATTGGTACCTGAAGCGTCGGAAGCATCGGTAGCAAAGATGCCGGTTAACTTATGAATGATGTAGTCTTTTGCTTGCAACATATATGCAGCTCTTTTGTAAAGATGAGGTTCATGACGTTGAATCCACATTAGTTTTTCCAGACTGTAGCTGGCGCTTGGCCGGTGCCCCGTGATGGAATATATAGTCTCTTGACCTAGTTGATCGATAAGATATGTAGTTTCATCAAGTGCACGATGATCTGCCCAGATAATAGCTGGACGCAACACATCACCATGGCTGTCTACGAGAACACAGCCTTGCATTTGTGCAGAAAATGACATGGCAAGGACTTGATCAGCCTCGATTCCCTTAAGGATGTGCTGTGTCGATTGAATTACCGCTTGCCACCAATCCTCAGGGTTTTGCTCCGCGATATGTCCGGGTGCATAGTGGGTGGGATAGGAAACGGTTTGGCTACGAATCAGTTTTCCATCAGTAGTAAATAGGGATGCCTTGTTGCCTGATGTACCAAGGTCGTGTGCAATTAGATAGTGTACCATAAATATACCTCCTGCATTGATGAATAAGTATCTGAAATGTTGTCTTTAGAATAGCATAAAATATTCTGTATGTAAATAGATTACTTTCGAACGAAAGTAAAATATTGACACAATGAAGATGCGTTGCTATAATATGTCCAAAGGAGGTCTTTGGATGAATGAACGACAGATGCAAATTATTAAATATGTCAGTGAACGAGGGAAAGTTCGCGTAAAGGAATTGGCAAGCTATGTGGACACATCTGAGGTGACGGTGCGAAAAGATCTCACTGCATTAGAGGAACAAGGCATATTAAAAAGAGAACAAGGGTATGCAACACTAAAAGACACAAGTGACATCAATTATCGTATTGCCGTCAATTATGATATAAAAAAAGCGATAGCCAAAGAGGCGATAAAATATGTGGCCAATAACGCAACGATCATGATTGATGCAGGTTCGACTTGCGCTGTTTTTGCACAGACGCTAGGAGCTTCTGGAAAACAGGTTACCGTGATTACCAATGCATCTTACTTGGTTAGGCATATACAGCACTATGAAAATATTCGCTGTATCGTTCTTGGCGGTGAGTATCAAAAAAATAGTCAGGCAATGGTAGGCCCACTGACCAAGCTATGTGCCGAACAATTTCGGGTGGATAAAATTTTTGTAGGTACCGATGGATATTCAAAAGAAACCGGATTTACCGGAGATGATATGGTCCGTGCAGAGACGGTAAGGGTAATGGCGGGACAAGCGAGAGAAACCTATGTGCTGACAGAGGCATCCAAGTTTAATCATCCAGGGACAGTGTCATTTTTACACGCGGACAAAGTCAGTCATGTGATTACAAGTCAAGGGCTGTCCCCTGAGATTTTAGAGGAGATGGCACTGGCTAATGTACAGGTGACAATCGTATAGTATAGGAGGAAGTTATGGAATATTTATTAGATACAGTAAACCTAGCTAGAATTGAAGAGATGGTTGAGTGCTTACCCATTGACGGGGTGACATCCAATCCATCGATTATTAAAAATGACGGGGTGCAAGATTTTTTTGAGCATATGCGGGAGATTCGTTCCATTATAGGTAATGAGCGCACACTTCATATCCAAGTCACAGCACAAGATGTTGATGGTATGCTGCGTGATGCAGAGAAAATTTTAGAGAAAATTGATGAACACGTCTATATAAAAGTGCCGACAACGATGGAAGGTCTTAAAGTCATAAAGCAACTCAAAGGACAAAATATTCATGTGACGGCAACGGCTATCTATACATTGACGCAATGTCTACTTGCAGTTAAAGCAGGAGTCGATTACCTTGCACCTTATTATAATCGAATGGAAGGGCTCAATATTAATTCGGAGCAAGTGATTCAGCAATGCCGACAGATGATTGATCAGAGTCAATCAAGTGCAAAGATATTAGCAGCAAGCTTTAAAAATATTAGTCAAGTGAACAAGGCATTTATTGCAGGAGCCCAGTCGGTGACATTGGACCCAAGTCTTATCGAGGCGGCGTTGAATATGCCGGATATTACAAAAGCTGTGAACGATTTTGAAGCCGATTGGCTTATAGCCAATAACAACAAATTTTTATATATGGATTAATTGTAAATGTTATTGCTTATCAAAGTCATGGCAGGAAAGGTGTAAAAAAGCTTTCATGGCTTGTGACATATATTTGGTATGTTTGTAATAAAAGTAAATATTTCGACGGGTGTGTTTACTGTCGATTTTATAATAGCAAACTCTCGGATCATAGGGGGTTTGCTTTATTAGTGTGTCAGAAATAAACGAAATGCCCATACCCGAACACGTAATATGGTAGGAAGTAGCCTGTTGATCGAGTTCCAAGATAACTGGGGGGGCGATTTTAAACGCTTTAAATAAGCGATTGGAATGTTCACGGGTATTATTTCCAGGTCGCATAAGAACAAATGGCAAGTCCTGAAAAAGCTTGAGAGAAACGGTAGGGACATTATCTTCTAAGTAGGTGTCCTGGAGAATTTCCTCTTGCATCAAAACAGAATCTGTCAACATTTCATTGACACTATAGTGTCTAGGGACGGCAAGGAGTAGGTGCTCAGAACCAAATAAAGCACGATCATAGGCGCTGGGGTTTAAGGCGGAATAATCGATAAGCAGATCTAGAGAGCCTTTGGATAAAAGCGTTTCAAGGGACTTGGTGTTGTCTTCAATGAGCTTCACATCAATATTTGGGTAGCGAGCGATAAAACCGGAAACAAAGGAAGGGAGAATATAAGAGGAAAATAAGTTACTCCCACCAATGGTCAAATGCCCTGTGTTTAAGGTGGTTATATCGTTCAAATAGGCTTTAAAATCATTTTCAAGGTCAAAGATTTGCTCAATGTATTGAATGTATTTTTGACCGCATTCAGTTAACTGAATAGGGTTTACACTTCGGTCAAAGATGGGGGTGCCAAGACGTTGTTCGATTTTTTTGACGGTAGCGCTTAAGGAAGGCTGTGATATAAATAAATTGGTAGCTGCCTTTGAAAAATTTCGAGTTTTATAGACTTCATAGATGTATTCTTTTCCTTTAAACATAAAAGCCTCCATAAGAAAGAGTGTGGTGTGGATTAATGGCGAGTTATAAACAAATGGTTATAATGAATATACTAATATATATATTTGATTCTATCACAGACCGGTCGTATAATAAAGGCATAACAGAGATTTGTTTTTTAGGAGGTTGTCATGAAGACATTGTTAAATGAGCGATATCAACGGATAGAGTCCGATTCCATTGGGGAAAAACCTGTGTTAGCCGATGCGTTTTATGGGATACAAACCCTTAGAGCCTTAGAGAATTTTCATATTACCGGTATGAGCGTGCATCCGGAGATGATTCATAGTATTGCCCTTATAAAAAAAGCAGCAGCGATAACAAATATGCAAACTAAGAATATCAAAGAAGACGTCGCGCATGCGATTATTGAAGCCTGTGATGCAATTATTGAAGGGAAGCTTCACGACCAATTTATAACAGATCCCATTCAAGGCGGTGCAGGCACCTCCTTTAATATGAATGCAAATGAAGTGATTGCCAATTATGCAATTACGCTATTAGGTGGTAAGAAAGGGGACTATACGCTGGTAAATCCTAACGACGATGTCAATTGTAGTCAGTCAACCAATGATGTCTTCCCCACAAGTGGTAAAATGACCATGATTCGATTAATCGATGCCATGAAACAAGAGCTTGAACGTTTATGTGATGCGCTTGCATCCAAGGCGATTGAATTTGACCATGTGATTAAAATGGGAAGAACCCAACTACAAGATGCAGTTCCAATTCGGCTGGGGCAAGAATTTAGAGCATATTATTGTGTTGTATTAAGAGACTTGAAACGCTTGGAGCGTGCAAGAGAAGAAATGCTCACCGTGAATATGGGAGGTACAGCCATAGGCACAGGCATTAATGCATCACCAGAGTATATTCACCATATTGTAGAAAACCTAGCAACTGTTTCAGAATTACCTCTTCAACAAGCAAAAAATCTTATTGATTCGACACAAAATTTGGATGGTTTTTTATATGTATCGAGCGTATTAAAAACATGTGCGGTCAACCTTTCGAAGATAGCTAATGATTTGCGATTGATGTCTTCAGGACCTAAAACTGGTCTTGGAGAGGTTCTCCTACCAAAAAAACAAAATGGATCATCCATTATGCCGGGAAAAATCAATCCGGTCATTCCTGAGGTGATTAATCAAGTCGCGTTTCAAGTGATAGGCAATGACACCACTGTAACAATGGCGGTTGAAGGTGGACAGCTGGAACTTAATGCATTTGAACCGGTCATTTTTCATAATGTATTTCAATCCATTGAAATACTGACACGAGGAATCAAAACCTTCGTTGACAACTGTATCCTTGGAATTCAAGCCAATGAAACGCGATGTAGAGAACTAGTGGAATCTAGCGCAGGATTAGTCACCGTGCTATGCCCATATATTGGATATGGTAAGGCCACAGAAATTGCCAAAGAAGTGCTTGATAATAAAGAGCCGCTATTAACGATTATTAAGAAAAAGCATTATATGCATGAAGATAAATTAAAAGAATTGTTTAATGCCTATTCGATGACAGAGCAACGCTGAGAAGAAGAAAATTGATACTTGGATTAAAATACAGTATAATACTATCCATGGATAGCGTAAACGCTGTGGAGGTAGTAGAATGAAAAAACATATTAAAGCGCTGTATTTTAGCCCGACACAAGGCACAAAAAAAATTGTACGAGAAATAGCACAAGAGATTGCACAAGGTATGGATGCCACCAAAGACATCATAGAATATGATATCACCTTGCCCAGTAACAGAGAAAGTGGTATGACCTTTGACCAGGATGATCTGGTTATTGTCGGTGTTCCCGTATACGCAGGAAGAGTCCCAGGTTTCTTAGTCCCATTTTTTGAAAAAATACATGGACAAAGGACCTGGGTTGTTCCTGTGGTTTCTTATGGAAATCGTGCTTATGATGATGCCCTTCTAGAACTTAAAGACCTCTTTGAGCATAATGGTTTTATTAGTTTGGCGGCGGGGGCATTTGTTGGCGAACATTCTTACTCCGACGCAATTGCTTCAGGACGCCCCAACACAGGTGATCTTAACTTTGCTTGTAATTTTGGTCAAATGATCACCAAGAAGTTGTCAAAAGAGTTAACACCTCTAGGAGAAGTTCCCGGGGCATATCCATACAAACCTAAAAAACCAGGAACTTTGATGGCACCAATAACAACAGAAGAATGTAATAACTGTTCTATCTGTGTTAGGCAGTGTCCTATGGCAGCCATTAATCAAGAGGATGTGAGGAGTGTAGATTCGACTCTATGCATTCACTGTAATGCGTGTGTCAAGGCGTGTCCGCAAGGAGCAAAACGCTTTGAAGATGAACAGTTTCAGAACATTAGACAGTGGTTACTGGAGAATTATAGGTTGCCGGCATGTCAACCCGAAGTGTTTCTATGAAAAATAGGTAATTGCGAAACTCC
>DGAD01000045.1 GCA_002382805.1 Clostridiales bacterium UBA4039 | reverse complement strand
AACTAGTCTACCACCTAGGGGGATGCGGACAAAATCCTTTCTTAAGGTCTAAGATTTTGTCCGCATCCCCTGGTATGACAATTTTGCTTGACTAGAACAGTGTACGATTATAATACATAAATAGGAAGTGAGAGTTGATGAATAAAAAGATTAGTGTTTTAGTATTGGTGATAATTTTTGGAATGTTTTTTGTATACATATATGGTGAACATAATCCTTTAGATTATAGCGTTATGATAGGTCGTCCTGTAACTTCAGAGAATCATAGCATGGTGAACGGGGTGGATTTTACGAATTCAACGTCGTTATCTAATAAACAGGATATTAATAAGTTGATTTTTTCTTTGATGGATGCTGTGTCTATTCCAAAGCCAGAACTATCTGAAAATATACCTGATGCAACACTATGGATTAGTGATTCTAGTGAGGGAATTACATATTATAAAACTAATATTTGGATAGGTGAAAAAGCCATAGTTATAGAAAGTGATACAGATACAGTACCCCACCAGTACAAAAAGATTCGGGATACTCAATATCAAATTTTTGAAACAACACTTAAAAAATATATCCCTGAAAATATACACTGATAAAAGAGCATCCGTTAAAATAGCAGAATGAATAATGTATTCAATTAAATTAATACTAATAGCTGTATTATTATGTATGCCACTTCGAGTCTGGAAGATGTGATCTGCTCCCCAAAATCTAATCCAATATTAATGTTAGCTACTTTATGATTTGAGTAGCACCCTTTTTTTGGTCCATATTTAAAGTTAAAATGTTCATTATGAAATCGATTTTTCGTTATGATTTTGGGCAAATTCGGATGGTGTCATGTGTGTTAGTCCAGAGTGAGGTCTGAATTCATTGTAGTCCAATCTCCATGCCTCGATTTTTCCTTTTGCGTCATCTAATGATATGAACCAACTTACATTTAGACATTCGTCTCTAAGGCTCCCGTTAAAGGATTCGATGACTGCATTATCTGTTGGTGTCCCTGGCCTTGAGAATTCGAGTTTGACTTTGTTGAAGTAAGCCCAAGAATCTAATGATCTAGAAATAAACTCCGGGCCATTATCCACTTTGATTTTTTTCGGGAATCCCCTTTCAAGGCATATCTCACTTAACTTAAGTGCAACATGTTCACCCTTGATGGATTTATCAACATGTATTCCCGCACATTCTCTGCTGAAAGTATCAATGATAGTTAATGCTCTGAACCTTTTTCCGTTAAAAGTCTGATCTGAGACGAAGTCCATTGCCCAGCATTCGTTTATTGCTACAGGTTTATTTTTATCTGGTACCCTAGGAGAACTAATTCTTTTTCGCACACTTTTGTTTCGAAGATTTAAGCCCTCTTGTTTATAAATACGGTACACTCGCTTATGATTTACTTGCCAGCCTTCACGTTGAAGCAAGACATGGATCCTACGATACCCATACCTAATCCTTGTTGTTGCAATTTCTTTGATTCTCATTCTGAGGAAGGCCTGCTCATCCTTAATGCTACTGTATCTCAGTGTTGAACGATTATGCTTTAAAACTTTACATGCCCTACGCTCACTAACCTGAAAACATACCTGTAGGTAGTGAACTAATTCATTTTTTTCCGCAGGCTTTACAGCTTTTTTGATATGACATCTTGTAGCATTGACTTATCTAGACTTAAATCGGCAACCAATTGTTTGAGCTTTCTATTTTCCTCTTCGAGTTGCTTGAGCCTTTTCATATCACTGGGCAACATACCTTCATATTTTTTCTTCCAACGATAAAAAGTTTGTTGGGTGACTCCAAGTTTTCTGCATACTTCTTCAACTGGAGTACCTAATTCTGCTTGCTTTAGAGCAAAGGCAATTTGTTCTTCTGTGTATCTTGTTTTTTTCATAGATTGAACCACTCCTTTTGTATAATTTTATCACTTTTTTAACATTTAAAGTGGACTAATTTATTGGGGCGAGTTCAAGCTCCGATGGAACGTTTCTATAATACATCGAAAACAGAGTTCGTATATCAGTACTCTTTTGAGACCGATGAAGATCTTAACCAAGGCATCTATGAATACATCTTCGATTGGTATAACCATCGTAGACCACACTCATATAACGGTGGTAAAACACCATTTGAAATGCTCTGACAAAGTCAGAGGCAAGCTACCTAGAAGTTAAACTTTTCATTCTGAAAAGTGCTTCTAGTCCCTTGCTTCGCAGAGAGAGGGACAGAGTTTATCTTATGTTGACGCTAAATTTCAATAATGGTATAATATATATGTAATACAAAGTAATACAATATGGAGGCGGTTTTATGAGTACAGTTTCATTAAGATTGAATGATAAAGATGATACATTAATAAGAAAATATGCAGAACTTCACAATATGGATCTATCAACATTTATACGTCAAGCCGTTATTGAGAAGATTGAAGACGAATATGATCTTTCACTATTTGATAAGGTATGGGAAGAAGAACGAATTGAGGACCATATAAGTCATGAAGATTTAAAAAAGGAACTCGGATTATGAGGTATTCGGTAGAATATACCAAGACTGCACTTAAACAATTGAAAAAGATGGATCGTAAGATTGTAGCTTTTATAATTTCATATATTGAAGATAAACTAGTTGATTGTGAAGATCCAAGAAGATATGGTAAGGCATTACAGGGAACGTTGAATGATAAATGGAGATATAGAGTAGGAGATTATCGAGTATTAGCCAAAATTCAGGATGACATCGTTGTCATTACAGTTGTAGAAAATGGTCATAGACGAGATGTTTATAAATAATTGTTATGAATCTCAAAAAACACTCGTCTCATGTGGAGTACAAGTGACTGATTGGGATTTGGTGTGATGGTTGTTAAAAAGAAGCCGTTATAATGAATAGGGCTTCTTTTTTTAATGTAAGTGCGACATGATTAGATCATAAAGTAGTAGGATAAGTTTTTTAACGGTAGATGTCAAGGTTGTTG